>NZ_CP073105.1:622488-933733 GCF_018138085.1 Stutzerimonas stutzeri | reverse complement strand
CGGCTTCAGCGATTCGATACTGGCCGGCAGAGGAATCCAGCGGCTGACTGCCTTGGCCGCATAGCCGGCGACGAAACCGGCGATGATGCCGCCGATGAAGCCCGCGCCGAGCGTGCCCGCCAGCAAGCCGCCGATCATGCCGGGCGCAAGGCCCGGGCGATCGGCGATTGAATAGGCGATGTAGCCAGCCAGCAGCGGCACCATCAGCTTGAAGGCCGTATCGCCGCCGATCTGCATCAGCGCCGCGGCCAGCGTGCCCTCCTCCTTGAAGGCCTCGATGCCGAAGACGAACGACAGCGCGATCATCAGGCCGCCGGCGACGACCATCGGCAGCATGTAGGAGACCCCGGTCAGCAGGTGCTTGTAGACGCCGGTCTTCTCGCCCTTCTGCTCGCCCGCTCCGGCACTGGCCGCAGCGCCACCGCTAAGCACCGCGCCTTCTTCCAGCGCGCGATCCAGCGTTGCCTCGGGTTGTTTCAGCGCCACACCGGTGCCACAGCGGAAGACGCGCTTGCCGGCGAAGCGGGCGACGTCCACTTCGATATCGGCGGCGAGCAGCACGACATCCGCCTCTTCGATGGCCTGGGGCTCGAGCACATTGCGCGCGCCAACCGAACCACGCGTCTCCACTTGCAGGTCATAACCCTTGCGCACGGCGGCTTGCTGCAGGGCCTCGGCGGCCATGAAGGTATGCGCAACGCCGGTCGGGCAGGCGGTGATCGCCACCAGCTTAGGCTTGCCGCTGGCCGGCGCGGCGTCGGCCTCATCGCTCTGTTGCAGTTCGGTCGCCGTCTCGGCGGCGCTGCGCAGGAAGCCCTCGGGATCGAGCAGCGCTTCGGAGGGCGTCGACTGCACCACGCGTTTGCCGACGAAGCGTTGCAGCGGCAGCGGCCCGGTCTTCACCACAACGACCAGATCGGCGTTGGCGATCTGTGCCGGCGTCAGCGGCGAGCCGATGGCCTTGGGGTCGTGGACTTCCACGGCGGTCGACCAGCCAAGACGCTGGGCGGCCGCTTCGAGCAGGCGTGACGTCAGCACGCTGGTGACCATTCCGTTGGGGCAGGCCGTGACGATGAGAAGATTCATTCCTTCACCTCTTATTCGAATTATTGGCTGAGCGGCTGGAGCCGGATCGCGGTTCCCAACTCGGCGAGCTGGGCCGTATCGGTGATGCCAAAGCCGACCTGCCCGACCGCCTGCGCCGCGATGGCGGTGGCGTGTGTGAGGGTGCGTTCGGCCGGCCAGCCTTCCAGCAAACCGTGAAGCATGCCGGCGAGCAGCGAGTCGCCGGCGCCGACGGTGCTGACGACCCGAACCTTCGGCGGATTGGCATGCAGTGCCGCGCTTGGCGAAAACCAGCTGACGCCGTGGGAACCCTTTGAAACCACCACATGCGCGATGCCTTCGGCTTGCAGGCGCCGTGCTTCGGCCGCGATCGCCGACGAATCGTCGAGCGCGACGCCCCGCGCCTCGCCCAGCTCATGTTCGTTGGGTTTGATCAGCCAGGGCGTGGCGGCCAGGCCTTCGCGCAACGCTGCGCCGCTGGTGTCCAGCGCCACGCGCGCACCCAGGCGCTTGAGCCGTTGCAGCAGCTCGACGAACCACTGCACCTCGATTCCACGCGGCAGGCTGCCGGCCACGACGACGAGGTCATGATCGGGCACCAGCCGTTCGAGCCGCGCCAGCAGCTCGTCGCACTGCGCCTCGCTCACCGCGAGCCCCGGACCGTTGATATCGGTGACGCGCCCATCCGCCTCGGCCAGCTTGAGGTTGCTGCGCGTGTCCCCCGCCACACGGACGAACTCGTCGGCAAAACCACGCGCGGCGAACAGTTGTTCGAACGCCTGCGGATTGCCCTCGCCGAGAAAGCCGGTGACGGTCAGCTGATGGCCGAGATCGGCCAGCACCTGGGCGACGTTGAGGCCCTTGCCGGCGGCGTGCACCTGCAGGCTGTCGCTGCGGTTGACCTCGCCCGGGCGCAGCGACGGCAGCTGCACGGTCAGGTCCAGCGCCGGATTAAGGGTGACGGTAAGGACACGGGCCATCAGCAGTGCTCCCCGACAAAGGCGCGCACTTCATGGGCACCGGGGAGCATCAATGCCTGTTGCGCCAAGCGCTGGCAGGCGACGAAATCAAGCTCGCGCACCCGCGCCTTGACCAGCGCGATACTGCGCGCCGAGACGCTCAATTCGTCCACTCCCAGCCCCACCAGCATTGGCACCGCCAGCGCATCGGCGGCCAGCTCGCCGCAGACGCCGACCCACTTGCCATGGGCGTGCGCTGCCTCGACGGTCATGCCGATCAGCCTGAGTACCGCCGGATGCAGCCCATCCGCTTGGCCGGACAGGCTCGGGTGCCCGCGGTCGATGGCCAGGGTGTATTGCGTGAGGTCGTTGGTGCCGATGCTGAAGAAGTCGACTTCCTGCGCCAGCACCGGCGCGATCAGCGCGGCGGATGGAACCTCGATCATGATGCCGACCTGCAGGTCCGCCACCGGCAGCTCGACGCGCAGGCGATCGACCATCGCTTTGGCGGTGCGCCATTCCTCGATGTTGCCGACCATGGGAAACATGATCCGCAGCGGCCGGCCGTCGGCCGAGGCGAGCAAGGCGCGCAGTTGGGTTTCGAGGATGTCCGGGCGTTGCAGGCTCAGACGAATGCCGCGCACACCGAGGAAGGGGTTCTCCTCGGCCGGCATCGGCCAGTACGGCAGCGGTTTGTCGCCGCCGACGTCCAGCGTGCGCACCACCAGCGGACGGCCTTCGAGGGCCTCCAGTACGCGGCGATACTCGGCCTGCTGGGCCGCCTGATCCGGGGCCTGGGAATGGGTCATGAACACCAGTTCGGTGCGCAGCAGGCCGATACCCTCGGCGCCCATTGCCACGGCTTCCGGCGTCTCGCCGGCTGCGCCGATATTGGCGGCAATTTCCACCGGATGCCCGTCGCGGGTGACTGCCGGCTCCAGCCGACGCTCATTTGCGAGCCGCTTGCGCTCTTCGCGGGCAGCGCGTTCGCTGCGTGCCTCCTCCAACTGCGCGTCGGTCGGTGAAACCAGCAGCTCGCCGCGTTCGCCGTCGAGCAGCAGCAGAG
The DNA here is from genome assembly GCF_018138085.1 of Stutzerimonas stutzeri. Lineage (NCBI taxonomy): Bacteria > Pseudomonadati > Pseudomonadota > Gammaproteobacteria > Pseudomonadales > Pseudomonadaceae > Stutzerimonas > Stutzerimonas stutzeri. The sequence continues at coordinate 930,643 of NZ_CP073105.1, read as the reverse complement.
TGTTGGGCGCCAACCCGAGCACACCCGGCCCGGCGCCGACGATCGCCGGAATGCCCAGCGCCCGCGCGATGATCGCGCTATGCGACGTGGCGCCGCCACCCGCCGTTAGAATGCCGGCAACGCGCTGGGCGTTGAGCGTGGCTACATCCGAAGGCGCCACCTCTTCCATCACCAGGATGTAAGGCTCGTCCGGCGCCTGCTCGGCCTCGACGCCGGTCAGACAGGCCAGCACGCGGCGCCCGACATCGCGCAGGTCCGCGGCGCGCTCGGCCAGCAGCTTGTCGTGCAGCGCTTCCTGTTGTTGCGCCGCGCTTTCGATTTCCACCATCCAGGCCGCTTCGGCGCTCAGTCCCTTTTGCAACCGAACCTGCACTTCCTCGCGCAGCGCCGGGTCCTTGAGCATCGCCTGGTGGGTAGTGAAGATGTCGCGGATGCTGGAGACCTGGCTTTCGGCGATCAGCACGCCGATCTCGCCATGTACGCGCTCCAGTGCCGCATCCAGCCGCTGCAGTTCGACTGTCGGCGACTCGCCGCGTGTCGGGTAGTCGATCACCTGCGGTTTGCGCACCAGCACCGGGCCAATGGCGATGCCCGGCGAGGCGGCAATACCGTTCACCTGTTCACCGGCGCGCAGCGCGGCCTGCTCGATGGCCGATTCAGCAGGCCCCTGCGCCATGACCGGCGGCTCGCTCGCCTCGCCCGAAGCCGGTAGCGGCTCGACCTCCTCGCCCAAGCCTTCCTCGACCGCTCGCACCAGCGCCGGCAGCGCATCGCCGGCGATCGAGGGTTCGGCCATGAATTCCAGCACCTGGCCACGCTGCGCGCCCATCGCCAGCAGCTTGCTCAGGCTCTTGGCCGAGACGCCGGCGCTCTCGCTGCCGGCCTGACGCACGCGGATTTCGCCGTCGAAGGACTGGGCAATTTCAGTCAGCACCTTGGCCGGGCGTGCATGCAAACCATGGGCGTTGGCCAGCGGCACCCGAGCGCTCGGCCAATCGGCCGGCACCTCACCGCCGAGGGCTTCGAGTACCGTGCGACTGGACGTCGCCTCGCTCAATTCCTGCCCGCGCCCTTCGATCAGCAGGTTGCACAGCCGCTCGAGCATGGCCCGGTGCGCTTCGCCGAGGCTCGCCAGTACGAACAGGCCTTTGAGCGGCTGATCATGATGTTGAAGATCGGCAGCCGGCGTGACGAACGCCAGCCCTGGACGTTGCACCGACTGCTCGCTGCTCAGCCACCACAGGCCATCGCCCAGCGGCAGTGCCTGGTTCAGCGACAGGCTGGCGTTGAAACCAGGCTCCACGCACTGCGCACGCTTGAGCAGCTTGACGCCCTGCCACGCCAGCTCGTCGAAATCATCGGCGGCGACACCCAGCCCGACCAGTTGTCCATCCAGCGCCAACGCCTGCGGCGCTCCTTGCAGCAGATCGATGATCGCCTCGGGGCTTTCGGCTTTCCGCAGCGCGTCGCTGAGATCGCCCTCGCCCAGCGCTCGGGTCAACAACTGCAGCAACCGCAGGTGTTCATCCGAACGCGCGGCGATGCCAATGGCGAGGTACACCTGCTGCCCGTTGCCCCAATCGACGCCGCCGGGGAAATGCAGCAATCGCACGCCGGTGGTGAACACCTGATCGCGCGTTTCCGGCGTGCCGTGCGGAATGGCGATGCCCTGCCCGAGAAACGTCGAGCCCTGCGCTTCCCGCGCACGCAACCCGTCGAGGTAACCGGGCGCCACCAGCCCGTCCGCCACCAACACCTCGCTCAGCAACGTCAGCGCGGCAGGCTTGTCCGGCGCGGTCTGATGCATGTGGATGTGCTCTGCATTCAACTCAAGCATGGAAAACTCCTTGCGGGCTCGCGCTTATTGTTTTGGGCCGGTCGCCTCGGCCGACGGGGCGGTGTCGCCGAAATCCTGATCGACGCCTGAGACCGGAACACTGCTGAAACGTTTCAGCTAAGGTTGGCACATTACGCAATATTGGGTAATTCTAGAAGCCCGAGTTCATACCACCCGTCTTCGCCCGGCCTGTCTTGCAGGGTACGGCGCGCCATCGCCACCGCGACGTAACGGGACCAGACCCTAGGATCTTTAGTTGAAACTGACCGACATTGCCCGCCTCGCCAACGTTTCGGTGACCACCGCCAGCTATGTGCTCAACGGCAAGGCTGCACAACGCCGGATCAGCCCGGCCACGGTCGAGCGCGTCATGGCCGTGGCCGAACAGCAGGGATTTCAACTTGACCAGCAGGCAGCTGGCCTGCGCCGGGGGCAGTCCCGGACGATCGGCTTCATCGTTCCGGATCTGGAAAACCCCAGCTACGCACGCCTGGCCAAGCTGCTCGAGCAGCGCGCCCGCCAACGCGGCTATCAGTTGCTCATTGCCGGCTCCGACGACGAGCCCGACACCGAGCGCCAGGTCATCCAGGTGCTGCGCTCACGCCGTTGCGACGCGCTGATCGTCGCCAGCAGCCTGCCAGCCGACGATGCCAGTTACCGAACCTTGCTGGCAGCCGGCACCCCGGTAATCGCCCTCGACCGTGCCCTGGACGCCGAGCACTTCTGTTCCGTGGTCAGCGACGACCGCGAGGCGGCGGCGCAGCTGACCCGCTCCCTGGACGTACCGAGCGGTGCGCATATCGCGCTGATCAGCGCGCGGCCTGCACTGCCGATCAGTCAGCAGCGGGAGCAGGGGTTTCACCAGGCCCTCGAGCATCACCGCGGGCCGATCAGCATGCTCCAGGCCGAGCAGTTCAGCCGTGCCTGCGGCCGCGAGCAGATGCTCGCCCTGCTCGACCGCGGCGCGTTGCCCGATGCCTTGATCACCACCGCCTACGTCCTGCTCGAAGGCGTCTTCGATGCGCTGCGTGAGCGCGACCTGCTCTGGCCCGGGCATCTGCGACTGGCGACCTTCGGTGACGCGCAGTTGCTGGACTTCCTGCCGATCCGGGTCAACGCGATCTCCCAGCAGCACGATCAGATTGCCGAGCGGGTGCTGGAGCGAGCGATCGCCGCCATCGAGCAAGGCGACTATCGCCCCGGGGTCATCGCCATTGCACGCGAATTGAAAGTGCGCCGCCCTTGAGCGATGAACCCGTAGCGGGCATAGAATGGCCGCCGACGCTGATCGCGAGCAGACTCGCCGTTACAGATGCTTGCCGCGATCCGGAAACAATCAATTGCGGTCAGCCATAGGCCGCACCGGCCCCGGCCTTTTAACGAGCCCGCCTTTCTGATGAACATTGAACAGATCACTCAACGCCTGCATGCGATCCGCGACCGCAACGACTGGCGGCGTTTCCACAGCCCGAAAAACCTCGCCATGGCCGCCAGCGTGGAAATGGCCGAGCTGGTGGAAATTTTCCAGTGGCAGACCGAGGACGAGTCGCGCCAGCTATCGGCTGACCAGCTCGACCATGCCGGCCAGGAAGTGGGCGACATTCTCACGTACCTGCTCTTGATGTGCAGCGAACTGGGCATCGACATGGAGCAGGCATTGCTGGCCAAGCTCGCCGACAACGAAAGGCGGTTCGTCCGATGAGCGATCGACATTTCGACGAACTGGCGACGCGCTTCGCCGAGAAGATCTACGGCGGCGCCAAGGGCGCGATCCGTCTCGCCGTGCTGCAGGCGGATCTCACCGAAGCCTTGCCGCAGCGCCCACTGCGTGTGTTGGACATTGGTGCGGGGCTCGGCTACATGAGCCTCTGGCTCGCACGGCAGGGCCATCAGGTTACGCTGGCCGAGCCTGCCGAACCCATGCTGGAAGGCGCTCGCAGGCAATTCGCCGAAGCAGGCCAGAACGCGACGTTCATTCAGGCCCCCTGGCAGGACGTGGAAAGCCACGTCGAAGGCCGTTTCGATCTGGTCATCTGCCATGCGGTGCTTGAATGGCTGGCCGAACCGCAGGCGATCCTGCCAGTGCTGCACCGCCTGGTTGCCGAGGACGGCTGGCTGTCGCTGGCCTTCTACAACCGCGATGCGCTGATCTACCGCAACCTGCTCAAGGGCCATTTCAAGAAGCTGCGCACCCAGACCTACGCCGGTGAGCGCCAGAGCCTGACACCGCAACAACCGCTCGACCCGCGCGAGCTGGCGGCGCAACTCGCGCCGCACTGGCAGGTCGAATCAACCAGTGGCGTGCGCGTATTCCATGACTACATGCCCGCCGATTTCCAGGCCCGCACCGAGCCTGCCGAGCTGATCGAGATGGAGCTGGCCTACCGCCGCCATCCGACGTTTGCCGGCCTCGGGCGCTACCTGCACTGGATGTGTCGGCCCCGCTGAGCCGACCGGGAGGTCCAATGTCGTTGCGCGCTGTTCTCACGTTGCTCTGCCTGAGCCTGGCTGCCTGCCAGAGCGGCAATCCGTATACCGAGGAGTCGGCGCCGATCCCGCCAGCCCCGCCGATCGAGCAGATCCAGTCTCCGATCTACCCGGCCGCGCCGCGGGATTTTTCCAGCTATCAAAGCTGGAGCTGGCGCAACCAGCCAGCCGGCACTGCCTCGATCGCTGGCGAAGAGCTGCAGGAAATGGTCGCCGGCGCCCTTGACCAACGCGGGCTGCGGCCGGCCCCCGCCGGGACCAAGGGCGACGTCCAGATCAGCGCGAGCGCTCGGCTGGAGACCCGTGTTCGCCAGGTATACGATGACTACGGACCGCGCGTCGGCGTGGGTCGCTACGGCGGCTATGGCCCGGGCTACGGCAGCGGCGTCGGGATTGGCGCCAGTGCTCCGGTGGTCCGCAACTATGAAGAACAGGTCATCACGGTGCGCATCGAGATGATCGACAGCGCCTCTGGCCAGACCGTCTGGAGCAACCGCGCCGCGTCCCGCAGCGGCAGCACCCAGGCCGAACGCAAGGACGCCGCCCGCGAAGCGGTGAATAGCGCCCTGGCCGACTACCCGCCGCATTGACCCGCGCCTGAGCGCGAGGAGGACCACGATGTTCCGCTCATTGCTGATGCTGCCCTTGCTACTGGTGCTGGCCGCCTGCCAAGGCCCCCAGGTGCAACGGGATTTCGACCCGCAACGGGATTTTTCCACCTATCGAACCTGGAGCTGGCAGGAGCCGGCCCTGCAGTACCGGCCGGACGATCCGCGCATCAAAAGCGACCTGACCGAGCAACGCATCCGCAGCGCGGTAAGCGAACAACTCGACCAGCGCGGCTTGCGTCAGGCCCAGTCCGGGCAGCAACCGGATGTACGCGTGCAGACCTGGTTCATCGTCGATGAACGTACGCAGCAATACACCACCGCATCGATGAGCGCCTGGGGCAGCCCATGGTACGGCTATTGGGGCGGTCCGATGCTCACCGACACCCGGACGATTCATTACCAGGTCGGTACCTTGCAGATCGACTTCTACGACGCGAAAGACGGCAAGCTGGTCTGGCGTGGCAGTTCCGAACGGATACTGCGCGACGATCCGGGCAGCCCACAGGAACGCACCGGAGTGTTCCGCCAGGCCGTCACCGACGTGCTGTCGCAATACCCACCGCACTGACCTGCCGAGCCGCGCCTCCTGTTCTTTTTTGCGGGAGGCGCCGCCTTATGCAGGCCGCGCGCTTTTCCGTGGGGAGCCGCGACCCGCGGCGAATGGCGCCGGCTCGGAGCCCGAAAAGCTTCGCCCCGAGGGCGGGCCTCCCACAAAAGCGGTCAGTGCATGACACCGCATTGCGCGGGTGGCACGCATTTTCTGTGGGAGCCGCGACCCGCGGCGAATGGCGCCGGCTCTGTGCCCGAAAAGCTTCGCCCCGAGGGCGGGCCTCCCACAAAAGCGGTCAGTGCATGACACCGCATTGCGCGGGGGGCATGCATTTTCTGTGGGAGCCGCGACCCGCGGCGAATGGCGCCGGTTCTGTGCCCGAAAAGCTTCGCCCCGAGGGCGGGCCTCCCACACATTGAGCCCGTGCATGGCGCTGCGTTGCGCAGGTCGCACGCTTTTCTGTGGGAGGCGCGACCCGCGGCGAATGGCGCCGGCTCTGCTCCCGAAAGCTTCGTCCCGAGGGCCGGCCTCCACCAATTGAGCCCGTGCATGGCGCTGCGCTGTGCAGGCCGCGCGCTTTTCTGTGGGAGGCGCGACCCGCGGCGAATGGCACCGGTTCGGTGCCCGAACAGCTTCGCCCCGAGGGCGGGCCTCCCACAAATCGAGCCCGTGCATGGCGCTGCGTCGTGCCGGTCGCGCGCTTTTCTGTGGGAGGCGCGACCCGCGGCGAATGGCGCCAGCTCGGTGCCCGAAAAGCTTCGCCCCGAGGGCGGGCCTCCCACACATTGAGCCCGTGCATGGCGCTGCGTTGCGCAGGTCGCACGCTCTTCTGTGGGAGGCGCGACCCGCGGCGAATCGCGCCAGCTCGGTGCCCGAAAAGCTTCGCCCCGAGGGCGGGCCTCGTACAAAGCAAAGCCAAAACAAGCAGCTCGCTACCCTTGTCGTAGACGCGCCGCGCACCGAAAATGGCCGGCCAATCACTGCCCTGCCGTTCCGGCTGGCCAGCTTCTCAACCCTGGAGACAAATCGCATGCCCGTCGTCGCCTGGTGGCTTCTCATCCTGCCGTTCGTTGCCGGAGCCTTTCTGCCGCTTCAGGCCGGTATCAACGGGCAGGTCGCCAAGCACTTCGGCAGTGTGATGAGTGCCGCCATGCTGTCGTTCGCGGTGGGCACGGTGGCGCTGATCTGCGTGGTGTTGTTCCAGCGCGACATGCCGGGGCTGCAGGCGCTAAGGGGTCTGAACTGGTATCACTGGTGTGCCGGCCTGCTGGGCATGTTCTTCATCGCCACGGCCGCCTTTGCCGGGCCGCGCATCGGCGCGCTGCTGTTCATGGCGCTGGTGTTGGCCGGCCAACTGGGCATGGCCTTGCTGCTGGACCACTTCGGCTGGGCGGGCTTTCGCCAATCGTCGATAAGCCTCGGCAAGGTCGTGGGGCTATTGCTGATTTTCGGCGGCGTCTGGATGATCCGCCGCGGCTAAGCCCGGCGGTTGAGCTACTTGCGTTCGAAGGCGTAGAACAGGTTGGGCTCGCTGACCAGATAGAGGTCGCCCCGCGCGTCGAAGGTCATGCCTTCGGCCTGTGGCACGCTCTTGTCGAGGCCGGCAAAGCCACTCCACAACGAGCGGAAGCTGACCAGCTCGCCGCGGCCATCGAGCTCCAGCAGCATCTTGGCTTCATCGCTGAGCAGCACCAGATGGCCGGTGCGCTCGTCGAAGTGAACCGAGGACAGGTCGCTGGCCATATCCTTGTCTTCGATCCACGCCTCGCGGTCGATGACCTTGATGTTCAACTGCCCGTCGAGGCTGGCCTTGAGCCCCTGAATCTCGTACAGCTTGCGCGGTGAGTGCTCCTTGACCACGAACAGTCGGTCTCCGGCACGATCGTAGCCCAGCCCCTCGAACCCGGCATTGTCCTCTTCGCCCAGGGCCAGCGACAACGAGGCATAATCACCGCGCTGCAGCGCGCCGGGCCGGTTCGGCACCGGCATGATCACCAAGGTCTGACTGCGCTCCTCGGCGACCACCAGCAGGTCATCGCCCAGATAGGTCACGGCCTCCACGTCGGTGAACCCCTCGAGCGGGTAGCGCGCCATGAACTGGCCGTTCGCGTCGATCGCCACCAGTTCCTCCGGGTTATTCACCACCGCCCAGAGATGGTTGCGCCGCTCATCGAAGGTCAGTCCGGAGAGGTTATCGCGGATCGACGCCACCGGCCGCGCATCGACTCGCACTCGATACTCCGGCAGCCAGAGGCTGCGGGCCTGGCGGCTGTCCGCGTGCCATGCCGATTGCACGGCATAGAAGATTCGCTCGTCCAGATGGACGCTGGCGGCCGCGTAGAGCAGCCCGGCGGCGAGCGCTCCCAGGCCCCACACTTGCGGACGAAGCGCGGGCAACCGCCAGGGTATGTTGGAAAGCAATGGCATGTTCGGTACTCGTCTCGCAGCATTGGCGAGACAGACTGCTTGGGAAGGATTGCATTTGCGTGACGCGCACCACTCCGGCGCGAATCAGCCCGCTAATGACCCGGCCAGTCCCGGCTGGTTCAACGAGCGCACCGGGAACTGCCGGACGGTTTGGTAGCCCAATGCCGCAGGAACGGCCGCCCCAGCGGTCGCGGATCGTCCGACAGGAGCGCAGCATGCAGGTGGAAAGCTTTTTCGAATGGTTGGGCCAGGCGCTCGGCACGGTAATCCGTTACATCGTCGATGCGCTCAGTGGTTTTTTCGGCCTGTTCGCCGATGCCGGAGCCAACTTCCTCGAGGGATTGTCACGAACCCTCGGCATGGACCGCTCGCTGATCAGCCTGATCGCGCTGGCGATCGGCCTGATGCTGCTGGTCGGTGCATTTCGTGCCTTTTTCCGTCGCTCGATCATCGCCGGGGTGATCTATCTGTTCCTGGGGCTCTGGTTATTGAGCTGGTTGATCCACTAAGCAAAGCCAAAAGCTGGAGGCTGGAGGCTGGAGGCTGGAGGCTGGAAAGCCTGACGCTTGAAGCCTGCAGCCCAACACGCTGTATCATGCCGGGCCACTCTGGAGCCCTTCATGTCACGGTTGATGACCGCTTGGCAGCACGTCCCCACCCACAAGCGGGTCTGGGCGCTGGCTGCACCGATGATTCTGTCCAATCTCTCGGTACCGCTGGTGGCGCTGGTGGACAGCGCGGTGATCGGCCATCTGCCGCACGCCCATCAGCTGGCCGCCGTGGCGGTCGGCGGCAGCCTTTACACCTTGCTCGTCTGGGTTATGGGCTTTCTGCGCATGGGCACCACTGGCTTCGCCGCCCAGGCCGCCGGACGCGATGACGGCGGCGCGCTGCGCCAGGTCCTGCTGCAAGGCCTGCTGCTGGCGCTGGGCTTCGCCCTGTTGCTTAGCCTGATCGCGCTGCCGCTCAAAGGTTATGCGCTGCAACTGATGCAGCCATCGGCCGAACTCGATGACCTGACTCAGCATTACTTCCACACCCGCCTGTTCGGCCTGCCGGCGGCGTTGGCCAGCCTGGCGCTGATCGGCTGGTTTCTCGGTACTCAGAACGCCCGCGCGCCCTTAGCGATTCTGCTGACCACCAACTTCATCAACGTCGCCCTGGACCTCTGGTTCGTGGTCGGCCTGGACTGGGGCGTGGCCGGCGCCGCTCGCGCCTCGGTGGTGGCCGAATGGAGTGGCGTGCTGGTCGGCCTGGCGCTGACCCGCGGCGCGTTGCTGCGCTACCCGGGACGGCTGGATCGTCGGGCGCTAGGGCTCTGGTCCAGCTGGCGACCGCTGATGTCAGTCAATCGCGATATTTTCGTGCGCTCGCTGGCGCTGCAACTGGTGTTCTTTCTGGTCACAGTGCAGGGCACGTGGCTGGGCGATGCCACGGTGGCGGCCAACGCACTGCTGCTCAACGGCCTGATGCTGACCGCGCATGCGCTCGATGGCCTGGCCCATGCGGTCGAAGCGCTCAGCGGCCACGCCATCGGCGCCCAAAACCGCACTGAGCTGCGCCGCATCCTGACCGTCGCCGGCGGCTGGTCGTTGCTGGCGAGCCTGGCCTTCGGCCTGTTCTTCCTGCTCGGGGGAGAGCTGTTCATCGGCTTGCAGACCGACATCCCGGCGGTGCGCGCAACCGCCATCGCGTATCTGCCGTATCTTGCAGCGCTACCGCTGGTGGCCGTCTGGAGCTATCTGCTCGACGGCCTGTTCATCGGCGCCACCCGCGCGCGGGAAATGCGCAACGCCATGCTGCTCGCCGTTGCGATTTCGCTACCATTGGGCTGGCTGTTGCGCGGACTGGGCAATCATGGATTGTGGTTGGCCTTCCTCGCCTTCATGCTCCTGCGAGGCATCTGCCTGGGCAGCCTTGCCAGAACCCTGCAACGTCGGCAGCAGTGGTTCGCGCCCAGCCATACGGTTCGGCAGGCAGCACAGCCACAGCCCCTTGACTGACCAAAGGAATCTGAACAATGGCCTATGCCATCGCCGCTTACCTGCACTTCGTGGCGATCTTCCTGCTCTTCGCCCTGCTGGTGCTCGAGCACCAACTGTTCCGCCTGCCATTGAATTTCAAGCGCGCCCGCAGCCTGTTCCGCGTCGACCTGGCCTTCGGCATCGCCGCTGGCCTGGTGCTGATCACCGGCGCGGCACGCGCGATGCGCTACGGCAAAGGGCTGGACTACTACCTCAACAACAGCTTCTTTCACGCCAAGATCGGGCTGTTCGTGGCGGTTGCGTTGCTGTCGATCTTCCCCACGGTGACCTTCTTGCGCTGGCGCCCTGCGCTCAAGGCCGGCCAGGTTCCGCTCATCACACCAACCGCGGCGCGCTGGGTCAAAGGCGTGATTCGCATCGAGCTGCTTGCGCTGCTGCTGCTACCGCTGCTGGCGACGCTGATGGCGCGCGGTTTTGGCGTGAGGCCACTGTAGCGGGCGGTGACTGCCCGGTTTCGGACACAACCATTGCCGGTTCCGACTGTCGACAGCAGACCGCGCGGTACACCGCGCCGCCTTTACTGCCGGAGCCGAGCCCATGACCGAACGCCTCAGCATCACGCCCCTTCCCTTCCACCCCGCATACGAGCAAGTGCCTGACGACGAAGCCGAGAGCATTGAAGGTCTGATCCAGGCCATGCGCGAGATCGCCGAGACGACATACGCCGACGGTGGCCACGCGATCCGCAGCGTGCATGCCAAGAGCCACGGCCTGCTGCAAGGCGAAATCGAGATCCTGCATGGCCTGCCGCCGGCACTGGCCCAGGGTGCTTTTGCACAGTCAGGCAAGAAACCGGTGCTGATGCGCTACTCGACCAATCCGGGCGACATTCTCGACGACAAGGTTTCAACCCCGCGCGGGCTGGCGATCAAGCTCATCGGTGTCGAGGGCGAGCGACTGCCCAATAGCGACGGCCAGGTCACCCAGGATTTCGTCATGGTCAACGCGCCGGCGTTCATGGCTCCGACGCCCAAGGACTTCCTCAAGTCTGTGAAGCTGATCGCCAAGACCACCGACCGCGCGCCCCGCGCCAAGCAGGCGCTGTCTGCCGCTCTGCGCGGTGCCGAGAGTCTGGTTGAAAAAGCCGGAGGCGAAAGCGCGATGCTCAAAGGCATGGGTGGTCATCCCACCACGAACCTGCTCGGGGAGACCTACTACAGCGTGGTTCCCGTGCTCTACGGACCTTATTTCGCCAAGCTTTCGCTGGTCCCGGTGTCCCCGGAGCTGAAAGCCTTGACGGACCAGCACGTCGATCTGAAGAACAGGCCGAACGGCTTGCGCGAGGCGATCAGCGACCACTTCGCGCAGCACGGCGGCACTTGGGAGCTGCGCGTTCAGCTGGCCACGGACATCGAGAAGATGCCCATCGAAGACGCCAGCGTGGTCTGGCCGGAAGAAGACAGCCCTTACGTGGCTGTTGCTCGGATCGAGGTGCAGCCGCAGACAGCCTGGAGCGATGCCCGCTCGGCGGTGGTGGATGATCAGATGTCCTTCAGCCCCTGGCATGGTCTCGCGGCGCACCGCCCACTCGGCGGCATCATGCGTTCACGCAAGCCGGCGTACGAGATGTCAGCGGCGTATCGCGCACGCCACAACGGCTGCCCGCTGCATGAGCCGAGCCAGTCGCCCGACCTGCCGAACTGAACACAGTCAAGGCGCCTCGCCTGCGCTGCCGCTGGCCGCACGGCGGCGCAGGCGTTATGGTCGGGCGACATTCATCCAGGGACGAATCATGGCCGCCAAACCCAGCAATACTCGTCAGCAGATCCACCTCGCCGTCCTCATCGATGCCGACAACGCACCTGCCGCCATCGTCGAGGGGCTGTTCGAGGAAATCGCCAAATACGGCGTTGCCAGCGTCAAACGCATCTACGGCGACTGGACCAAACCCAATCTGGGTGGCTGGAAGAAGGTCCTGCTGGACTACTCGATCCAACCCATCCAACAGTTCGCCTACACCTCGGGCAAGAACGCCACCGACAGCTCACTGATCATCGACGCCATGGATCTGCTCTATACCCGGCGGTTCGACGGCTTCTGCCTGGTCTCCAGCGACAGCGACTTCACCCGTCTGGCCGCCCGCCTGCGCGAGGAAGGCCTGAACGTCTACGGCTTCGGCGAACAGAAGACACCCTCGCCGTTCGTCTCCGCCTGCGACAAGTTCATCTACACCGAGATTCTCCGCGCCGATGCACCCAAGACCTCCCAGGAGCCGCCGAGCAACGGCGAGAAGGCGTCCGCACCCACACCAACGGAGAAGACCGAGGACGACGCCCGCCCCGCTGAGCGAAGCGCCCAGGTCAAGGCGCAGAAGGTGCCGGTGGACTTCATTGCCAAGGTCCTGAGCGACATCGCCGACGAGGATGACGACTGGGTCCAGCTTGGCCTGCTGGGCTCGAGCATCAGCAAGCTGCGCCCGGCATTCGACCCGCGGCTCTACGGCTTCAAGAAGCTCAGCGACCTGATCAAGTCGCAACCGAAACGGTTCGAACTGGACAGCCGAGGAACGACCTCGACCGGCGGCAAGGCGCTGTACGTGCGCAACCTCCAGGCCTCGCGATAGACGTCGATCAGCAGCGATTCGACCGGTGTCGGTCATACCCCGTCATCGGCCGCCGCGAACACGTTATGCAACCAATCACGTTCGCCAGGACCGAACCCTCTCCCATCGAACCCTTCTAAGCAGACACAACTTGCGGAGGTACCCATGACCAAGCCACTCCTCATTGCCTGCGGCGTCGCCTTTTGCGTGCCAATGGCCTTCGCTCAGACACCGAAGCCCGAGGTCATCACGCACCTGAACGGGCTCGACGTAGAAGTCAGTGCCATGGGCGTGCCAACCTCTACCCCGGAAGCCGGTGTCGAGCTGGTGGGGATTCGCGCGGTTCGGGTGATGAACAAAAGCGAAGAGACCGTGACCTGCGAATTTCACGTGCCGGATGAGGCTCGAGCGGATGCGTCGGCGCCACCGGTATTCACCGTGACCTCCAACAGCCAGCGGGTCGAGCGGGTGCCAGGTGACTATTCACCGGACAAGCCCTTCGCGGAGCTGACCTGCCGCGCCGCCGACAAAAGCATCGGTACGCCGACGATGGCGCCTTCCAGCGAGCCCGCCGCCGAACCTGCGCCACAAAAGACGACCGATACGCCCGATGCCAGCGAATCCACGCGCTCGCGCGAAGGCTCCGACCGCAGTCGTTGAACGCTAGCGGCGCCGCAATCAAGAGATCCCACCCCGCGGTAGCGCAGAGGTACAAGGCGGCTGATTAATCGCTCTCCCGCAGCGGGACGCCACCGTCACCAGGCGAGCGATTTATCGCCATCGCCCCGCCCTGCTCAACCGCCGGCTCAGCCCAGTTGGTTCGCAGCGCATCGCCGCGCCAGCAAGCATGCGGCCTAACGCGACTCGCCACGGCCGATCGTCAGTCAGAGCCTCAAGCACATCCGAGTCAGGCACCGCAAAGGTGGCGTCGGCGGCATTGTTGATAATAATTATCAACATATATAGCATTCGCGCACTTCCGCTCGACGCCTTATAGAGAACGACCCCATGCGCCGCTTCATCGTCCCTGTCCTGTCGCTCCAGGCGCTTGCCTGCACGGCCCAGGCCGCAGAACAGCCCGCTTCATCCAGCGAGCCCATCGCCCTCGGCCAAATGGAAATCACCGCTTCACAAGCCGAGCGCGCCGACGGCCCGGTAGATGGCTATCGCGCCACCCGCTCGGCCAGTGCGACACGGACCGACACACCCATCCATGAAATCCCGCAGTCGATCACCGTAGTCCCCGCGCAGGTGGCACAGGATATCGGCGCAACGCGGCTCGAAGACGCGCTGGATTACGCTGGCGGCGTCGAGCGGGGCAACAACTTTGGTGGCCAAGGGCTGACCGAATTCCTGGTGCGCGGCTTCAGCTCCCAGGAGTTCTACCGCAACGGTTTCGCCGTCAACCGCGGCTATCCCAACATGCCGGACGCCGCCACCATGGAGCGCATCGAAGTGCTGCGCGGCCCGGCCTCGATGCTGTATGGCCGCGGCGACCCGGGCGGCACCTTCAATATCGTCAGCAAACAACCTCAGGCCGAACGCCGCACCGTGCTGGGTACCCAGTTCAATACCGAAGGGCTGCGCCGCGGCACGCTGGATACCACCGGCGCGCTGGACGAGCAGGCCGATTTCACCTATCGCCTGAACCTGGTAGCCGAAGGCGCCGACAGCTTTCGCGACCACGTCGAGAGCGAGCGCTACAACGTCGCGCCAGTGCTGCGCTGGGACCTCAGCGCCGCGACCGCCATCAGCTTCGAAGGCGACTACCTGCACAACCGTCACCCGCTCGACCGGGGCGTGACGCGCTACGCCAACCAGCAAGGCCAGTTACCGCGGGACCGCTTCCTCGGTGAAGAAAGCGCCGGCAAATTCGCCAATGACAACGCCACGACCCAGCTGCGTATCGAGCATCTGCTGAATGACCAATGGACCCTGCGTGGGGGTGTGCAATACCTCGACGGCTCGCTGGAAGGCGGAGCGGTGGAGAACAACGGCCTGGCCGCTGACGGCCGCACCGTAGGGCGCAACTACAGCGAACGCCGGCTGGAATGGAACGACACGGCCATCCAGGCCAACCTCGAAGGGCGCTTCAACGCGCTGGGCTTCGCCCATACCCTGCTGACCGGCGTCGAGTACGACGACTTCAACTACAACTCGCGTATCGATCGTTCCGCGGGTGGCACCAACGCCTTCCCGATAGATATCTACGAACCGGTCTACGGCCAGCCGCTGCCGCCCATCACGCGCACCACCACGTTCGATGATGAAGACCTGCAATCCTATGCCCTGTTTCTGCAGGATCAGGTCGAGCTGACAGAGCGTTTCACCCTTCAGCTCGGTGCGCGCCTGGAACGCTTCGAGCAGGAGTACACCAACAAGCTGTCGCCCACCGGTAGCTGGGACCAGGCGCATAACGCCGTGTCGCCGCGCATCGGTGCGATCTACGACCTGACTGACGCGCTGGCCGTCTATGCCAACGCCTCCCGCTCGTTCAAGCCCAATCGCGGCGCCGACCGCAGCAGCCAAGCATTCGATCCGGAAGAAGGCATCGCCTACGAAACCGGCGTCAAGTACGAACTGCCCGAGCACAACCTGAGCGTGACGGCGGCACTGTTCCATATCACCAAGGAAAACGTGCTGACGGCCGATCCGCTGGACAGCAACTTCCAGATCGCCGCGGGCGAAGTGCGCAGCCGCGGCTTCGATCTCAGCGTGGCCGGCAACATCACCCCGCAATGGCGCGTGATCGGTGGCTATGCCTACGTCGACGCCGAGGTGACCGAAAGCAACAGCGCCAGCATGCCGGTGGGCAGCCGTCTGGCCAACGTACCGGAACACAGCTTCAACCTGCTGGACACCTACGAGTTCGACAACGGCGCCCTCGACGGACTAGGCCTCGGTGTAGGCGTGAAGTATGTGAGTTCGCGCAAGGGCAGCACCTCCAATACCGCGTTCGACATGGGCGCCTATACCGTGGTCGACCTGCTTGCCTACTATCCGCTGACCGACCGCGTTCGCCTCAACCTCAACCTCGACAACGTATTCGACGAGGAATACGACGAACGCGCCTGGGGCAACATCTGGGCCTATCCGGGTGCCCCGCGCACCCTGCAGGCCGGTATCTCCATCGAGCTGTAACAGTGCGTCGGCCAGGCTCGGGAAGCCGCTCGACTGCTTCCCGAGCCTGCCGCGTCAGAACACCTCTCCCACCCTATCTGATCAGGCAGCACCAGACGTGTGGTTTAGCGATGCGCTCTGTTCTGCATGTGCCGCACTGAGCTCAACGGGCGCAGCCGATACGACCGACGTGGCCGCCTAGAGCCGGTCCAATGGGCTCAATACCGCAAGGCCGCCCCGATTGAGCACGTGTGTATAGATCATCGTGGTCTTGACGTCCGCGTGCCCGAGCAGTTCTTGCACCGTCCGAATGTCCTGCCCGCTCTCCAGCAAATGCGTGGCAAAACTGTGGCGCAACGTATGCGGTGTCGCCAACTTGGCTAGTCCCGATGCTTTCACGGCACGCTTGAAAGCCCGCTGCACGCGTTTTTCATCGAGATGATGACGCCGCACAGCCCCGCTGCGCGGATCCACGGAGAGACCCGCTGCCGGGAACACGTATTGCCAAGCCCATTCCCAAGGCGCCTTGGGGTACTTGCGGGCCAGGGCGTCCGGTAGGTAGACATCTCCCCCGCCATCGGCCAATGCCTGTTGATGGAGTACCCGCACCCGAGCAAGGTGACGCCGCAGCGGCTCAATGACACTGACGGGCAAAACCGTGACACGATCCTTCTGGCCCTTACCGTCACGGATAAGCAACTCGTTACGTGAAAAATCGACATCCTTGACTCGCAGCCGCAAGGCCTCCATCAAACGAAGCCCGGCCCCATATAAAAGCCGCGTGACGAGACCGACCTCACCTTCAAGGTGTCCGAGCACCTGCTGCACCTCTTGTATGGACAGCACCACAGGCAGACGCGAAGGTTTCTTGGCACGCACAACTTCCCCAAGCCAGGGCAAATCCTGTTTAAGCACCTGCTTATAAAGAAACAACAGTGCGGCAAGAGCCTGATTTTGCGTAGAAGCAGAAACATCGCGCCGAACGGCAAGATCAGAAAGGAACGCCTCCACCTCCGCTGCGCCCATTTCTGAAGGGTGACGATAATTGTGAAACCGCACGTAGCGCTTGATCCACTCGCAATAGACACGCTCAGTTCTGATCGAGTAGTGTTTCAATCTGATCTGTTCACGAACCAGATCGAGTAATCGCGGCTTTCCATCCATGGTGTATAACTCCCTTATACAGTCATCATCCTCTTGGAACGCCCAGCCTAGACAAGGAGCGTAAGCAATGCAAGGAACGTTATTCACCAGTCCCGTTGGGCGTCTTATACACCATTTGGTGTCTAATCATAGTTAGGCGTCATTTCTTTTTCTGGCATTTGCACAGTATGAAAGTTGGTTTAGCTTCCGGTGCTTCAATAATTAATCTGAATGTTTTGCGCAGCACGAAAGTGCGCCGTGTTGTCCGTGCCGGCTCGCGCTCGAACTTCGCCCAGGCTGGCGCACAAGCACCGTGCACGGGTGTGAACCTGTCACCTATTTCGGGCTTGATGGTTTTTTCAGGTTCGGCCACTGTGGGGTATTCATCGACGAAGCCCGCTTTGCCCCGCTGCCTAACAAGCGGTTCAAGTCGCTCACTTCGTTCGCTGGGACCGGCTAAAGCCGGCCCCTTAACCAAACGTTAGCACCTCAAAGGATAGTCATGAGCCTGTATAAATATTTGACTATAGATACATTGAAAAAGGTGATTGGCGGGAGCATTCGGTTCACCCAGCCAGGTGCATTTAATGACCCATTCGAAATGCTTCCTGAATTGCATATTCCTACCGATTTTCTCGCAAAAGAATTGCAAATTAGTTTTGATGTCACGGGTCAGAGAAGATCTCCTCCAATTGGCGAACTGAATCCAGAATTCAAATCCGACCAATGCAGCGATGTTAATTCAAGAAATATTGTTTCATCGCTAAACAACTCAATCGGAGTACTCTGTCTATCCAAAAATAATGACTCCCTTCTAATGTGGTCTCATTATGCGGATGAATATGCTGGGGCGGTTATTGAATTTGACGACGAGCACGAATTTTTCCAAGGAAAAATCGAAATAGACTACAGGTCAGCGCGCCCAATAAAAGATATTTCCGCTTACATTTCAGATGGCGAGGCCGTCCCAATCTCAGAGTTATGCACGAAGTCGGATCAATGGGAATATGAGTCAGAGGTTCGGTTAGTCAGAAGCCTCAATGATTGCAAGAAAGTTTCTGATTCAGGTAAATTTCCTATATACGTGATGAATATTCCTATAGCTTGTATTAGGTCAATAACGCTTGGCGAAAGAACAAGCATTGAAAATCAGAGAGAAGTCTGGGAGTTAGTCAAAGAAACAAACATATCTCTTTCTTTGGCCGCAATTTCAAATTGGGGTTATTCATTTAGACCTGAGCTCATAAAATTTAATGAGCCATACCCTAAATTCAGCCCAATAATTAGTCCTAGAACCGCACATATTTTCAAAGACTATCCTGGTGAACTAGGCGAAATTTCGCGCTGGACGATAGAAAATCATAAGCTTAGCGCCGTGGCGAACAACACCGTATGAAGTGCTAACTAGTGGTTCAAACCGTTCGCTTCGCTCACTGGGACGGGCTAAAGCCCGCCCCTTAACCAAACGTTAGCCGCCAAGGAACGAACATGGCAGATCAAGCTCTTTGCACTAGCCGCAACATACCGCTTCCAATCCAACGAGAGGTCCGTCAACGGTGCGGTTTTGGGTGCGTGATCTGCGGCATGCCGCTTTATGAATACGAGCACATGAGCGAATGGGCACAAGTTCATCGGCATGTCGCAGATGAAATCACACTTTTGTGCGATCAGCACCACCGTGAAAAAACGGGGGGACTTCTTCCCAAAGAACTAGTGCAAAAAGCAAATGCCAATCCATTTAATCTGCGTGAAGGGGTATCAAAACCATATAATCTCCACTTTTCGGGCAATCAGGCTGAGATTTTTATTGGCGGGAATAGCTTCACGTGTGAAGACCAGGGATACGGGACTGTCATGGTTCCAATTAGTATTGATGGAGTTGCTCTCATCGGCTTGATTCTCGGCGACGGGCATCTTTTGTTGAATGTTGTCGCATTTGACGAATTCAACTCTCCAGTACTACACATCAAAAATAACCAGCTTTTTTATTCGACATCCCCCTGGGATATTCAACTGGTCAGTACAACTCTTACAATACGGGAGGCACACCGCAAAATCTTGCTGGAGTTGGAGTTTTCGCCACCAAATAAGGTCATCGTCACAAGAGGGCGATTCTTACGAAATGGTATCGAAGTGCTTGTGCGCCCAGAGAATATCCTCATCACAAACAACGCGACCTACATCAGCGGTTGTCATGCACACAATTGCTACGGCGGACTGATCCTCGGCCATCACGAGCAACAAATGTCCGGTTTTATGGCGATAAACGGTATTCCACGCTACCTCGGTGATAGGAGCGCAGCCCTGTTGTTTGAAAGAGAATGCCAACAGCGCAGTGACGGCTAACAACTGGTTCAAGTCGCTCGCTTCGCTCACTCGGGACCGGCTAAAGCCGGCCCTTAACCAAACGTTAGCCATCATGGAAAACATCCAGCAGCTCACCCAAGAAGCGAAAGACTGGCTCTCCCACCAAGATGAGCCAGAGCATGGCTCGTCCATTTGGTATGCCCACAACAACCTGCGATCCTTCATCTCCACTCTTGAGTCTGATGCATCGTCTATTGGCATACAGAGAGCAGTTCAAGCTTTGCGCCACCATATCTTGGATCAATATGATTGGTCCGCTGACTACTGCAAGGCCATCTCTAGCTTTTGTGAGGCGGCTGATCGCATCCGTCGCAAGATGGCTAACAATTAATTCAAGCCGACGTCGCTTCGCGGCTCGGCTTAATTTAGGCGTTAGGCACTGTGAAGGATTTTAAAGACATGAAACAACGCAAGTGTGGGAAGTGCGGTGGCAGCATGGAGCAGGGGTTTATTCCCGACATTGGTCAGGGCGTTCAATTATTACACTGGCATGATGGGCCACCCGAAAAGTCGTTTTGGCTGGGGCCAATACGTAGTTCTACCTCGCAGATCCCTATTGGCGCGTTTAGGTGCTCTGAATGCGGTTACCTTGAACTTTACGCTTTGAACGACTATTCGGCCTCTTAGACCAATGGCTATCGGCCTAACACTGCGTTGCAGTTGGACGTGCTTCGCACGCCCCCTGACCTTGGTGACTTTCCAGTTTTCTTTCACTATGTAAACGTTGGGCCGCACATGACAGAGCACGAAATGATCACCGACGTGTACCTACCAATAGCATTGCCTAATCGCGCCACAGGGCCCTAACAGGTAATTCAATATCGCTCGCTCCGCTCACGGGGGCAGGTTAAATGCTCCCCTTAACTAATCGTTAGCCGCGGGCTCGCATTTTTCGACGATTAATCCCGGTTGTCAGGCCTGAACGATAGCAGCGCCAAAATACATCAGCTGCTAGCATTTGAAATTAACGCCAGCTCGGACGCGCCCCGATCTGGAGGCGACGAACAAGCGCCCCGTCGATTCATGTGAACTAACCCGGCAGCGGCACGATCCCCACTAAGGCACAGTCAGAACGATTCCGGCCCTTAGCGCGTGTGCGCCATGCAGGCCTGGATCGTCCAGCAATGAGGACGCCTTCGTGACCGTTATCACCCACAGCACCCACCACACCACGCACAGCATTTCTCGGCATGTGCCGAACCCTGTACACGCGACGCTGCTGGCCGGAACCGTTCCGTTGTTTCTTGGCGGGTTGTTGAGCGATGTCGCGTATTTCCGGACCTATGAAATTCAATGGACCAATTTCTCTTCCTGGTTGATTGCGGGCGGGTTGCTGTTCTGCGGGCTGGCGATTCTGTTCGCGCTCGTGAACCTGGCCCGAGCCCATCAGAAGAAGGGGCGTCCAGTGGTTTACCTTGCGCTGCTGGTAGTCACTTGGGTGCTGGGCTTCATCAATGCGCTCGAACATGCCAAGGATGCCTGGGCGACCATGCCCTTGGGGCTGGTGCTGTCGGTCATCGTTACCCTGCTGGCCTGCGCGGCGACCTGGATAGGCATGACCAACCTGCGTGCAGGAGGTGAGGCATGAAGCAGGCACCTGCACTTTCCGTCCTGGCGATATCCGTGCTCCTGAGCGCCTGTGGTAGCGAGGGGGACAATGCCCAATCCTTTGGCGCGCAGCCCAAGCTGCCCGATCCGCAGCGGGGCTTGCTGCCCAGCATGAAGATCGCCGACCCCGCATCATGGGGCGATCGCAAGCCCACCGTGCCGAGCGGCTTTACGGTGACGGCGATCGCGACCGACCTGAAGATTCCGCGCCAGACGCTGCTGCTGCCCAATGGCGACATCCTCGTCGCCGAGGGCAAAGGCGGTAACGCACCCAAGCTCAAGCCCAAGGATGTGATCGCCGGCTATATCAAGGCACAGGGCACTACCTCGGTAAAAAGTGGCAATCGCCTGACCTTGCTGCGTGACGCCGATGGCGATGGCCGTTACGAGCTGCAGACCGTGTTTGCCGACAATCTCAACGCGCCCTACGGCCTGGCGTTGCATGAGGGCAAGCTGTACGTGGCGAACCAGGACGCCCTGGTGCGTTTCGAGTATCAGGAGGGGCAAACCGAGGCCAGCGGCCCGCCAACCAAGGTCACCGACCTTCCCGCCGAGATCAATCACCACTGGACCAAGTCGCTGACGATCAGCCCTGACGGGCGCTTCCTCTATGTGGGTATCGGTTCGAACAGCAACATCACCGAGCGTGGCATGGAAGCGGAAGTCGACCGGGCGATGATCTGGCAGATAGACGCCGAAACCGGCGCCCACAAGCCCTACGCAACGGGTGTGCGCAATCCCACGGCGCTGGCGATCCAGCCGGGAACCGGCCAGCTGTGGGCGGTGGCGAACGAGCGCGACGAACTGGGTCCCGATCTGGTGCCCGACTACCTGACCTCGATTCAGCAAGGGGGCTTCTACGGCTGGCCCTACAGCTATTGGGGGCAGAATGTCGATAACCGGGTGCGCCCGCAGAACCCGGACCAGGTCGCGTCAGCCATCAAGCCGGACTACGCGCTCGGCTCGCACGTCGCCGCTCTCGGGCTGGCCTTCTCCAGCCCGGCCATGGGAGGCGAGTTCGCCGATGGCGTCTTCGTTGGCGAACATGGCAGTTGGAACCGGGAACAACCGGTGGGCTATAAGGTTGTTTTCGTGCCGTTTAGCGACGGTCGTCCGGCCGGCGAACCGGTGGATTTCGTGACCGGCTTTCGCACGGACGAAGGCAAGACGTTTGGCCGCCCCGTCGGCGTGACGGTCGATCCGGACGGGGCGCTGATCGTCGCCGACGACCTGTCGAATACCGTGTGGCGGATAACCCGCAGCCAATAAGGCTCCGTTTTTTCGAAATCAGCCAGCGACCGAAGCGGTCGTTGGCTACACTTCGTCGCTCCAGCAAAACTGCCAATCCGTTATGCCGCGGCGCGACGCCGGCTGCCCAGAGGAATCCAAATGATCGTTGTCTATGGCATCAGAGAGCGGCTCGACCCGATCAAGGCGCGGCTATCGGACGTCATTCACGGCTGCATGCAGGCGGTGCTCGGCATGCCGGAGAACAAGCGCGCCCATCGCTTCGTCCCCATGGAGACGGCCGACTTCTACTATCCGGGCGGCCGAAGCGATGCTTATACCGTCATCGAAATCAACATGATGGCGGGGCGCAAGCCCGAAACGCAGAAAGCGCTGATCAAGATGCTGTTCAGCGAGCTCGAACGCCAGCTCCACCTCGCGCCGGTCGACGTCGAAATCACGATTACCGAACAGCAGCCCTATCAATGGGGCTTCCGGGGCATGACCGGTGATGAAGTCCGCGACCTGACCTACAACATCAACCGATAGCCGCTCGCCTGACTGCGCCAGGCTCCTGAGGACACACCCGCCATGCCCAGCCTCGAATTCCTCGTCACCTCGCTGATCGTCGTGCTCATTCCGGGTACCGGCGTCGTTTTCACGGTCTCCGCCGGGCTGACGATGGGGCGGCGCGCCAGCCTGTTCGCCTCGGCGGGCTGCACGCTGGGAATCGTTCCGCATTTGCTGGCAACGGTGCTCGGCCTGGCCGCCGTCATGCATACCAGCGCCGTGGCCTTCCAGACGCTCAAGTACGTGGGCGTCGCCTACTTGCTTTACTTGGCGATCGCCACATGGCGCGACCGCTCGGCGTTCGCCACCCAGTCGGTCGCAGTGGGCAACGGCGCGCTCGGCCTCGTCTGCAAGGCATTCCTGCTGAACATCCTCAATCCCAAGCTGACGATTTTCTTTCTCGCCTTCCTGCCCCAGTTCATCAGCCCGACCGACGCCTCCCCTACCCTGCAGTTGCTTACGCTCAGCGCTGTGTTCATGGCGATGACCTTCGCCGTCTTCGTGCTGTACGGCCTGCTCGCCCATGCGTTCCGCAAGGCGGTGATCGAGTCGCCTCGCGTTCAGGCCTGGATGCGGCGCGGTTTCGCCGCCACGTTCGCCGCGCTCGGGGTGCAACTGGCGGCCTCGGAGCGTTGATGGCCTGACGCGCCGGTCGACCCTTCAAGGAGACTGCAATGCAAAGAAAGATAGTAGCGCCGATGCATGTCCTGTTCGCCACCCAGGAACTGACGATTCCTGAAGTAGGCGTCCACGCCGAGCGACACGGGCGCGAATTGATGGAAGCTGTCGAAACCTATGGCTTGCAGATCGCCGGGCCGTGGCTGTTCGTCTCGTACAACCTGCCCAAGAACGAAACGGATCGCTACACCATGGATTTCTGCCTGCCGATCAGCAATGCGCAGGCCTACACGGGCGAGCGATTGTCCGTTAAGCAGCTCGGCAGTTTTCCGTGCGCCAGCCTAGTTTACGACGGCGTGCTGCGGGATCTTTTCACTGGCGGGTATCGGCCGCTTATCGAGCAGATCACCGCGGCGAACCTGAGCTTCACCGGCGAAAGCCGCGAGGTCTACCACGCCTGGCACGGCCCCGAGTCGCACGAAAACCGTATCGAAATTCAGTTCGGCGTGGTTTGATCCAGCAGTCCCTCGCGTGGGTCGGGCGAGCTCGGCGCCGCCCACCAATGCGGGGGACCCAAGCGCTGGGTAATCACAAGGAGGCGAGACGATGACGCAAACCGGTAGCTGTCTGTGTGGCGGCGTTCGATATGAGATCGACGGGCCCCTGACCGACGTTCTGAACTGCCATTGTTCGATGTGCCGAAAGCTGCACGCATCGGCATTCCGAACGCGAGCCAAGATCCGCTCGGCGGACTGGAAGCTCATCGCCGGCCGGGAGCTGATCAAGTTCTACGAGTCGTCTCTAGGCGAGCACAAAGGCTTCTGCTCGAACTGCGGCTCCAGCCTGTACACGCGCTTCGACGCCAATCCGGACGTCTACGGTTTTCCACTCGGCACGCTCGACACCGATCCAGGTGTCGAGGCGCAGCGCCATGTGTTCGTGGCCAGCAAGGCGCCGTGGTTCCACATCACCGATGACCTGCCCCAGCATGCCGAATATGACTGAGCGGGCGAGCCGTTGAGCCGCACCATCGGCCAGTGCCGGGTTCGGATATGGCTTGGTCTCTGCGCGTTGCATGTGCTGCTGCTGATGCTCGCCGTCTTCACCACGGCGCTGCGCCAGACGCCTTTCGAGGCCTTCGGGATGACGGCGTTGGCGGTTCCTTATCTGCTCCAGCAGAGCGGCTTGCCGGTCTTGCAGGGCAACGGCGCGAGCGGTTGGGGGCTGCCGTCACCGACGCTGCTCGGTTGGCTGCTTTCACTCATGGTCTGGCTCACGTTCCACTGGCTGGTTGCCTGTGGCGTCGAATGGTTGATCAGACGCGCAACGGCCCGAGGCGCTAGCGCCTGATCGACGGCATCGACGGCATCGACGCTTAGGAGCGTCCTCGGCGCTCACCTGGCGATCCGTCGATGGGAACCGCGCCCGAAGTTCGAAGCGAGGCCATCGCGGGCGCCTGCCCCACTGACAGCGTCCGGCCTCGGGGGCGGGTGAGACCGGTTCGCGCGGGAAAGTCGCAGATCCTACCGAGCCGCCGCGTAGGCTTCGCACGCCGAGGCAAAAGCCTGGAACAGCTTCAGCGATTCGGGATTCTCCGCGATACGCCACTCCGGGTGCCATTGCACGCCAATGGCGAAACCTGGAGCGTCGCGTACGGAGACGGCCTCCACCAGGCCGTCCGGCGCAACCGCTTCGACACGCAGCGGCGCGGCCAACCGGTCAATGCCCTGGCTATGCAGCGAGTTGACCTGAAACACCGCCGGCAAGCCAATCCGCTCGAAGACCCCGCCAGGCTGAACCGTTACCGCATGCTGCGGCGCATACTGCTCGGCCAACGTATCGCTCTGCGGCTCGCGGTGGTCGAGATAGCCCGGCACCTCCTGTACACGCTGGTGCAGACTGCCGCCGAGCGTCACGTTGAGCTCCTGGAAACCGCGGCAGATGCAGAACACCGGCACGCCGCGCTCAATAGCCAGACGCAGCAACGGCAGCGTATTGGCATCACGGTCAGGGTCATGCGCGGTGCCGGCCAGGCTCGCGGGGCCATCGTAGCGGCGGGGCTCGACATTGGATGGCGAGCCGGTGAACAGGATGCCATCGAGGCTATCGAGCAAGCGTTGCGGATCGCTCGGCGTGCTACGCGCCGGTAGCACCAGCGGCAGGCCCGCAAAGGCGGCTGCCTCGACGTACTTGTCGCCGACGGTATGTGAATCGTATTTGCCGAGCTGCTGTCGGCAGGCGGTGACGCCAATCAAGGGCACGCGGGACATGAACAATCCTCCAAAAAGCCCGCCAGCGGATCACGCCGACGGGTATCGCCTCAGACGCCCAGGCGATCACGCAACTGGTAGTAGGTGGCGCCCAGCGCCGTGAACGGCACACGTAGCAGCTGGCCACCGGGAAATGGGTAATGCGGCAGGCCAGCAAACGCATCGAAGCGCTCGGCTTGTCCGCGCAGCGCCTCGGCCAGCACCTTGCCGGCCAGGTGGGTGTAGGTAACGCCGTGGCCGCTGCAGCCCTGGGAGTAATAAATGTTGTCGCCGATGCGGCCGACCTGGGGCAGGCGCGACAGGGTCAGCAGGAAATTGCCCGTCCAGGTGTAGTCGATGCGGACATCGCATAGTTGGGGGAAGGTCTTGAGCAGCTTCGGCCGGATGATCGCCTCGATGTCCGCCGGGTCGCGGGCGCCATAGACGACACCGCCGCCGTAGATCAGGCGCTTGTCTCCGCTCAGGCGGAAGTAGTCCAGCAGATAATTGCAGTCCTCGACGCAGTAGTCCTGCGGCAACAGGCTATGGGCCAGCTCCTCGGACAATGGCTCGGTGGCGATCACCTGGGTGCCGCACGGCATGGACTTGGACGCCAGCTCCGGTACCAGCCCTCCGAGATAGGCGTTGCCCGCCAGCACCACGAAGCGGGCTTTGACCTGGCCGCGTTCGGTATGCACGACAGGCTGCGCGCCGCGGTCGATACGAACCGCCGCGCTCTGCTCGTAGATCGCGCCGCCCAGCGAGGCCACTGCCGCCGCTTCGCCCAGCGCCAAGTTGAGCGGATGGATATGGCCACCGCTCATGTCCAGCATGCCGCCGACATACCGGTCGGTGCCGACGACCTCCCGGATGCGGCGCTCGTCCATCAACTCCAGCTGGGTATGACCGTACCGCTCCCAGAGCTTCTTCTGCGCCTCGAGATGGCCCATTTGCTTGGCGGTGATGGCGGCGAACACACCGCCATCCTTCAGATCGCAGTCGATGCCATAGCGGGCGACGCGTTCGCGGATGATGCGCCCGCCCTCGAAGGCCATCTCCCCGAGCAACCGCGCCTGAGTGGCACCGAGCTGGCGTTCGATGACGTCGATATCGCGGCTGTAGCTGTTCACGATCTGCCCGCCGTTACGCCCCGACGCACCGAAACCGACCTTCGCGGCCTCCAGCACGGTCACGCTGAAGCCGTTCTCCAGCAGGAACAAGGCGGTCGACAGGCCGGTGTAACCGGCGCCGACGATGCAGACATCGCATTCCACCGACTCGCTGAGTTGCGGATAGTCCACCCGAATGTTGCGTGAAGCGGCGTAGTAGCTGTTGACGTGTTGAGTCATAGGGAAACCCCCGGCATCTGATTGAACGCGCACCGGTTTCAACGTAGCGCCGGCCATACCGCTGGCCTGGCGAACAGACACGATGCGCGACTGTGAATGAATGAACGAAGCGGCGCGACGGCCGCCAGTCGCGATAGCTCGTTAGAGCTTGATCCAGGTGGCCTTCAGCTCGGTGTATTTGTCGAAGGCATGCAAGGACTTGTCCCGACCGTTACCCGACTGCTTGAAGCCGCCGAACGGCGCGGTCATGTCGCCGCCATCGTACTGGTTGACCCAGACGCTGCCGGCACGCAGCGCGCGGGCCGTGCGATGGGCTCGCGAGAGATCGGCGGTCCACACCGCGGCGGCCAGGCCGTACGGGGTGTCGTTGGCGATGTTCACCGCTTCCTCGTCGCTGTCGAAGGTGATCACTGACAACACCGGGCCGAAGATTTCCTCACGTGCGATGCGCATGGCATTGGTCACGCCATCGAACAGCGTCGGCTCGACATAGTTGCCGCCGGTCTCCTGCAAAGCGCGCTGGCCGCCGCTGACGAGCACGGCGCCCTCCTCTCGCCCCGCCTGGATGAAGCCGAGGACGGTTTCCAGATGACCGCTGTCGACCAACGCGCCGATGCGAGTCTTCGGGTCCAGCGGATGGCCCGGCTGCCAGCGTTGCAATGCGGCGACCACCAGCGGCAGGAAGCGATCCTTGATCGAGCGCTCGACCAGCAACCGAGAGCCGGCGATGCACACCTCGCCCTGGTTGAAGGCGATGGCATCGGCTGCCGCCGCAGCCGCGGCCTCCAGATCCGGCGCATCGGCGAAGACGATGTTCGGGCTCTTGCCGCCCGCTTCGAGCCAAACCCGCTTCATGTTCGACTGACCGGCATCGATCATCAGCTGTTTGGCGACCCGGGTCGAGCCGGTGAACACCAGCGTGTCGACGTCCATGTGCCGCGCCAGAGCGCTACCGACGGTGTGGCCAAAGCCGGGCAGAACGTTGAAGACACCGGCTGGAATGCCGGCATCGAAGGCCAGCTGGGCGATACGTATCGCGGTTAGCGGCGACTTTTCCGAGGGCTTGAGCACCACCGAATTGCCGGTGGCCAGGGCCGGACCGAGTTTCCAGCAGGCCATCATCAGCGGGAAGTTCCAGGGCACGATTGCAGCCACCACGCCAACCGGCTCACGGGTGATCAGGCCAAGCTGGCCATGAGGCGTCGGCGCGACCTCGCCGTAGACCTTGTCGATGGCTTCGGCACTCCAGCGAATGGCATTGGCCGCGGCCGGCACGTCGATGCTCAGCGAATCGCCGATGGGCTTGCCCATGTCCAGGGTTTCGAGCAGCGCCAGCTCTTCGGCATGGGCGAGCAACAGCTCGGCGAACCCGATCAGCACTCGCTTGCGCTCCGCCGGCGCGCGCAGCGCCCAGTCACCGCGCTCGAAGCTTTCGCGCGCGGCCTTCACCGCCGCATCCGCATCCTCGCCCGTGCAACTGGCGATGCGGGCCAGCTGCCGTCCATCGACGGGGCCGATGCAGTCGAACACAGCGCCGCCCACGGCCTCACGGTAGTGCCCGTCGATAAAGGCGCGGCCCTCGATGCTCAACCGGCCGGCGCGTTGCTCCCATTCGTTTACGGTCAGGGTCGTCATCCGTCGTGCTCCTTAGACCGTGTGCAGGTACCAGTTGTATTCGAGATCGGAAATGGTGCTCTCGAATTCCTGCATCTCCGCCTCCTTGCAGGCGACGAAAATGTCGATGTAGTCGGGGCTGATGTATTTGTTCAGCACTTCGCTGTCGTCCAGTTCACGCAGCGCGTCGCGCAGGTTGGTCGGCAGGGCCTGCTCGAGCTGTTCGTAGGCGTTGCCCTCCACCGCTGGCCCCGGGTCGAGCTCGTTGGTCAGGCCATGGTGAATGCCGGCGCCAGTATCGAGGCCATCATCAGGTACGGGTTAGCGTCGGCACCGGCCACCCGGTGTTCGATACGAATCGCCTCGCTGCTGCCGGTGGGCACCCGCACCGCTACCGTGCGGTTGTCCAGCCCCCAGCTCGGCGCGTTGGGCACGTAGAACTGGGCGCCGAAGCGGCGGTAGGAGTTGACGTTGGGGCAGAGGAAGGCCATCGATGCCGGCATGGTTTCGAGGATGCCGGCCACGGCATGGCGCAACGGAGCATGTTGTTCCGGATCCTCGGTGGCGAAGATGTTCTTTCCGGTCTTCTTGTCCAGCAACGAGATGTGCACATGCAACCCGTTGCCGGCCTGGCCGGGGTACGGCTTGGCCATGAAGGTGGTGTCCATCTCGTGGTCGTACGCGACGTTCTTGATCAGGCGCTTGAGCAGCACGGCGTGATCGCACGCCTTGATGGCGTCCTCGGCGTGGTGCAGGTTGACCTCGAACTGCGCCGGGGCGCTTTCCTTGACGATGGCGTCGGCCGGCAACGCCTGTTCCCGCGCGGCTTCGAGGATGTCCTGCAGGCAGTCCGAGTACTCGTCGAGGTCGTCGATCAGGTACACCTGCGTGGATATCGGTCGCTTGCCCGAAAGCGGTGAGCGTGGCGGCTGCGGGCGTCCGTTCACGTTGTCCTGATCGATCAGGTAGAACTCGAGCTCGAACGCCGCACAGACCGTCAGCCCCAGCTCATCGAATCGCTGCACCACCTGACGCAGCACTTCGCGCGGATCGGCGAAGAACGGCGTGCCGTCCAGCTCGTGCATGGTCATGAGCAGTTGCGCGGTCGGGCGCTTCTGCCAGGGTTCGGGGCTCAGCGTGTCGGGAATCGGGTAACACACGCGGTCGGAATCGCCGATGTCCATGCCCAGACCGGTGCTTTCAACCGTGGAGCCATTGATATCCAGGGCGAAGAGCGAGGCTGGAAGCTTGATCCCGTTCTCGTACACCTTGTGCAAGCTCGCCCGCTCGACTCGCTTGCCACGCACGATCCCGTTCATGTCGGCGATCAGCAGATCGACGTACTGAATTTCCGGGTGCTCCTTGAGAAAGCTGTTTGCTTCGTTGAGCTGTATGACACGTGGGGATACGGAAATCATTTTGAGAACATCCTTGCTGCCGACGCGCTGGTTCGCAGCGAATTTGTTATTGGCACGGGCTGCGGGCGCCGAACGTAGCGGGCTATCCCAAGCCTGGGAGCGATTTGATTCGCAGTAGCGAGCCGAGTATAAAATGCGCGCCAGAGCAATCCATAGCGGCAAAATCGCAAGGGATGTTTGCGCCGATGCAATATCAAATCACTCATGGCGACCTCAGCCTGGTACTCGCACTGGTACGAGGACGGACGCTGGCCAAAGCCGCCGAGCTGCTTCAGATGGACGTATCTACGGTCTTTCGCGCGCTGCGCAAACTCGAAGCCAATCTGGAAGTGGCGCTATTCGAAAAGAACCGCCGAGGCTATACGCCCACCCAGGGCGGCCAAGCGCTCGCCGAGCAGGCGGAGCGCGCGGAACAGGCGCTGGACACCGCACGAATCGCGCTGACACTCGGCGAAAAGACCATCAGCGGGACCGTTCGGCTGACGTGCACCGACGCCGTTCTGCGCAGCCTGTTGATCCCCGTGCTCTCGGAATTGATGACGCGCTATCCGGCCATTTCACTGGAGCTGGCGACTTCCAACGCGTTCGCCAGCCTGAGCAGGCGTGATGCGGACATTGCCCTGCGTCTTTCCAATGCCCCGCCCGAGCACCTCGCCGGCCGGCGCTTGAGCAAGAGTTCCTACTTCGTCTGCGGCCATCCCAGCTATCGCACGCTGTATCAACAGGCGCCCACGGAGCTAGCTTGGATCGCGCCCGATGACTCCCTTTCCGACCACGTCTCCGTCGCCTGGCGACTGCAGGCGCATCCCAACGTCGTACCGCGCTATCGCTGCAGCAGCATCTCGTCGGTGGGGGGCTTGGTTAGTGCAGGCTTAGGTGTGGCTGCCCTGCCCGATTTCCTGATCAGCAGCCTGGACGGCACGGAACGCCTGAGCGGCCCGCTGGAGGGTTGCGATACCGACCTCTGGCTGCTGACGCGCCCGGACAGCCTGTCGCTCCGCTCGGTACACGTGTTCTTCAACGAGCTGGCCGAGCTCATCCGAGCCCGGCTGATCGCCTGTGGCTGCGGTGAGAGTCAAGGCCACTAGCGGCGCGCCCCGTTTATTGCCGCGGCCTGCGGCAGCACCCATCCGGCTCTGGTCGTCCGGGTTGCCGTGTGTCCCGGCCCGCGCCAACCAGCCGCCGATGACGGCGGGCGCGACCAGTTCATCGGCGCTACCGCCAGGATCGGCATTCGGCATAGCCGGCGCGCCTAGACCACGCCGGCGAAGAACCGTTCAGCGGGATTCTGCCGTCAGGCGATGAGCGGACACTGCGCCTCTCGATCAAGCTGTCAGAATGACATCACCACCGCCAAGCAGTGGTCATTCTTGAGATCGAGCACGAGCCCGCCCACCATGTCTTGCGAAAAACTCTACACAATCGTCCTGGAAAACAGCCTGGAGGTGCTCCTCGAAGCGGGCACCATGGCGCAGGTCGAAGCGTTCTGGGATGCCAACGACAGCCGCTACTACGGCCTGCGCATGGAAGAGGACAACGGCTGCCACGCGCGCGTGATCGTCACCGACCAGATCCCCGAAGAGGAAGACGACGCCGAGCGCTGTATCGGCTGATCAGGCATCACTCTTCGTCGATTAAACGCGCGGCCATCGCCTGCTTGCTGTCCAGTTGGAAGAACAGCGAGGCCGCCATCAGCGACATGGCGCCTACGCATAAAAAGGTCAGGTGAAACGCCTGCAGCACCGCCGCGCCGTCGGCGCCCGGCTCCGTGAAGCCGCCCAGCAGGGCTCCGGCCGACGCCACGCCGAGACTCATCGACAACTGCACGACGACCGAGAGCAGGCTGTTGCCGCTGCTGGCGTTCTGTTGGCTCAGGCCGACCAGAGTGACGGTGTTCATCGCAGTGAACTGCATCGAGTTGACCATGCCGATCAGGCTCAGGTGCACCAGCATCAAGGCGGCAGGCGTCTGTCCATCAATGGTCGCGAGGCTGGCGATCAGACTGCCGAGCAGCAAGGTGTTGCCGATCAAGATACGCCGATAGCCAAAGCGGTCGATCAAAGGCTTGGCCAGCGGCTTGATCAGCATGGCCCCGACCGCCAGGGGAATCATGGTCATGCCCGCCTGCGCCGGCGAATAGCCTAGCGCCACCTGCAACAGCAACGGCAGCAGGAACGGCAGCGCACCGCTGCCCAGACGGGCGAACAGATTGCCGAAGATCCCCACCGCGAAACTGCGGGTATGAAACAGCGTCGGACTGAACAGCGGCTTGTCGACATGCCCCGCGCGCAACCAGTAGGCGGTCAGGCAGGCACTGCCGATGACCAGCAGCAGGAGCACCCGAGCGTGGGGCATCTGCATTTCGCCCAGCCCTTCGAGGGCGATGGTGATCAGCACCATGGCGCCGCCGAATAGCAGAAAGCCGAAGCTGTCGAAGCGTATCCGCTCCGGGCTTTTCAGGTCCGGCATGAAACGCGACGCGGCGAAACAGCCGATCAGCCCAACCGGCAGGTTGATCAGGAAGATCCAGTGCCAGGATGCGTATTCGACCAGCCAGCCGCCGAGTGTCGGGCCGATCAACGGGCCGACCATGCCCGGCAATGCAATGAAAGTCATGACCCGGACGAACTCGCTACGCGGATAGGCGCGCAACACGACCAGGCGCCCGACCGGCAGCATCAGCGCGCCGCCGACGCCTTGCACCACACGTGCGACCACCAGCTGGTTGAAGCTGGTGCTCATCGCGCAGAGGAGCGAACCGAGGGTGAACAGCATGAGAGCGGAGAAGAAGATCCGCCGGGTACCGAAGCGGTCGGCCAGCCAGCCGGACGCCGGAATCAGCAGCGCCACGGTGAGCATGTAGGCGATGACCACACCTTGCATGCGCAGCGGGTCTTCGGCCAGATCACGGGCCATGGATGGCAGTGCGGTATTTAGGATGGTGCCGTCGAGCGTCTGCATGAAGAAGGCGATGGCGACCAGCCAGGGCAATACACGGGCGGTTCGAGCATCCAACATGGCAGCTTGAGGCATTGGCATTCCCCGGGTCGAAAAGCATATGGTAGGCCCCTAACGGTCTACTCGCAGCCTTTATCGTCGGACGGCGCAGAGCACCGACCACACATCGACCACGCGAGGCGGGATCCCTCGCCTGAGGTGCGACAACCCGGCGCACCCTCGATGCGCAAGCCAGCGCAGGCAGCGACCTACGGCCTTCATGGCAACGACCAGGCGTCGAATCGGGGCTATACGTTACAAAGTATTTCGTTCACAATTGACGCGAATCATTATCGTTAAGCATCACAGGTGCGAACCTTAACGCGTCAACCTACAGCTCATCTACCGGAGGCCTTCATGCGCATTCCCGCTACTTTCGCCGTCATCTCTCTGCTCGTCGCGCCCCTTGCCCAAGCCAAGGAATACCCCATCGGTGAGCCGCAGCAGTGCGGCGGCATGGAGGTCGGCGCGGTCTACCTGCAGCCGGTCGAGATGGAACCTGCCGGAATGATGCTCGATGCCGCCAAGTCCGACGTGCACCTGGAAGCCGACATCTCCGCTCTTGAAAACAACCCCAACGGCTGGCAGGAAGGCAGCTTCGTTTCCTACCTGAACATCCATTACGCGCTGAGCAAGAAGGGTTCGGACGAGAAGATCGAAGGCGAATTCCATCCGATGGTCGCCAACGACGGCCCGCACTACGGCGATAACGTCAAGCTGATGGGCCCGGGCAAATACCAGCTGACCTTCACCGTCTCGCCGCCGGATGGCAAGCACAGCATGTTCGGCCGCCACGTCGACAA
Organism: Stutzerimonas stutzeri; assembly: GCF_018138085.1. Classification (NCBI taxonomy): domain Bacteria; kingdom Pseudomonadati; phylum Pseudomonadota; class Gammaproteobacteria; order Pseudomonadales; family Pseudomonadaceae; genus Stutzerimonas; species Stutzerimonas stutzeri. Next base: position 897,061 of record NZ_CP073105.1, on the reverse strand, counting down.
GGAAACAGGCGTCGCGCCCTGGTTCAAGACCTGCAAGCTGAATTACGAGTTCACCTACGCCGGTATCGGCAAGAAAGGCGGCTACTGAGCCGGAGGTCCGCCATGCGACGCGTCCTGCTATCCACCCTGGCCCTGCTCGCTGCCGGCTTTGCCGGTGGCGCCCAGGCCGGGCTGCCGACCTACGAGCTGACCATCCGTGATGGCCATTTCGAGCCGTCCACGATCGAGGTGCCGGCTCGCCAGCGCTTCAAGATCGTGGTCACCAATGCGGGCAAGGGGCCGACCGAGTTCGAGAGCACACCCCTGCGGGTTGAAAAGGTGCTCTCGCCCGGCGTGTCCTCGTTTGTCGTCATCCATCCGCTGAAACCGGGTCGCTACCCCTTCTTCGACGAGTTCCATATGGACCTCCCGGAAGGGGAGATCATCGCCAAGTAGTTCCGTCACAGGAGAAGCGACATGGGCCAATCAATGTTCATCGTCTGGCGCGAAAGCGTCGAGGCACTGCTGGTCATCGGCATCCTGCATGCCTGGCTGAGCCAGCAACCGAACAACCGTCATGCGCTGCGCATGCTCTGGGGCGGCGTCGCTGCAGGTGTCGGACTGGCCTCGCTGCTGGCCTGGGGCATCCTCAGCGCCGGTGACTGGCTGGCCGGCCCGACCGGTGAATGGTTCCAGTGCGCCATGCTGGTGATCGCCGCCCTGCTGATCCTGCAGATGGTCGGCTGGATGCACCATCACGGCCGCGACATGAAGCGCAATCTGGTCGACAGTGCAGCGGCCAGCCTCAGCCAGGGCAGCGGCATCGGCCTGCTGGTGCTGGCGATGCTCGCCGTGGCGCGCGAAGGCAGCGAGACCGTGGTGTTCCTCTATGGCATCGGCCATCAGCAGGAAGGCGCCGACCTGACCGGTTTCGTCATCGGCGGCGTGCTCGGCTTCGCGCTGGCGCTGCTCAGCTATGCGGCGCTGCAGGCCGGCAGCCGGTTCTTCTCCTGGAAGCGCTTCTTCAAGGTCAGCGAGGCGCTGCTGCTGTTGCTCGGCGCGGCGCTGCTGATGGCCGGGCTCGATCGCTTCAGCGGTCAGCTGATGGGCATGGATGTGCCAGAAGTGCTCTACACCGTGTTCGGCGACCCGCTGTGGGATACCTCCGCCCTGCTCGATGATGGCGGCACCCTGGGCAGCACCATCGCCGGGCTGACCGGCTACCGCGCGATGCCATCCTTGGCGGCGGTGATCACCATGGCGCTCTACTGGCTGGCCGTCTGGGCCTGGCTGCGACCGAAGTCGGAGGCTCGTCTGGAGGCTCGCACCGTATGATCGCCAACACCCCCTGGCTGGCGCGGATCGGCGATCTGCTGCGCCAGCACGCCGGAACCATCCGCCTTATCCAATGGCTGGTGGTTGGTTTCTATCTGGTCCTGCTGCTGGTGCCGGCGGTGCTCTCGTTGCCGCCGTCCGAGGCGCGCATGCTGGACAACATCACCGTGTTCGCCCAGTTCCTGTTCTGGGGGCTTTGGTGGCCCTTCGTGCTGCTGTCGATGGTCATTTTCGGCCGGCTCTGGTGCGGTGTGCTCTGCCCGGAAGGCTCGCTCAGCGAATGGATCAGCTGGCGCGGGCTGAACAAGCGCACTCCGCAGTGGATTCGCTGGAGCGGCTGGCCGACCATCGCCTTCGTGCTGACCACCGTCTACGGCCAGCTGATCAGCGTCTACGACTACGGCCGTGCCGCCGCGCTGATCCTTGGTGGCTCGACCGTCGCCGCGATGATCGTCGGCTTCCTTTATGGTCGCGGCAAGCGCGTCTGGTGCCGGCACCTGTGCCCGGTGAGCGGCGTCTTCGGCCTGCTCGCGCGCCTGGCGCCGATGCACTACAAGGTCGACGAAGAACGCTGGCAGGCCAACCAGGGACCGAAGCTGGCGACGCCCAACTGCGCCCCGCTGATCGACATCCGCCGCATGCAGGGCAACAGCGATTGTCATGCCTGCGGTCGTTGCAGCGGCCAGCGCGGCGCCGTCGCCCTCGCCGCCCGTTCGCCGAACCAGGAAATCCTCATCGTCGGCAACCAGTCGCAGCACGGCCACTGGGACAGCACGCTGTTGCTGTTCGGCATGATCGGCCTGGCCATGGGTGCCTTCCAGTGGACGGTCAGCCCCTGGTTCATCACGCTCAAGCAAACCGCTGCCGAGTGGCTGGTCGACCGCGACATCTTCTGGCCATTGGAGGCCAATGCGCCCTGGTGGTTGCTGACCCACTACCCGCAGAACAACGACGCCTTCACCTGGCTCGACGGCGCGGCGATCCTCACCTACATCGGCGCCAGCTCACTGCTCATCGGCGGCGCGTTATGGCTGGTGTTGCAAGGCGCGGTGCGTCTGATGAATCGCCGCGGCGAAGTGTTCAACCATCTGGCGCTGGCGTTCACGCCGCTGGGCGGCGCCGGGCTGTTCCTCGGGCTTTCGGCCACCACTATCAAGCTGCTGCGCTATGAAGGCTTCATCCTCGCCTGGGCACAACCGACCCGCGCCCTGCTCCTGGCCGGCGCCATCGGCTGGACCCTGACGCTGGCCTGGAAAGTGATCACCCGTCACGGCGCCAACGGACTGCGTCGCCTGCTGGCCTTCGGTTGCGTCGGACTGGCAACCGCGGTGGTCGGTTACGGCTGGTATCTGCAGTTCTGGGGCTGGAGCTGATCGGCTCGTTACGGTGGGGCTGAAACGGAACGCGGCCCGGCGCACGCTACCTGACAGTGCGATGGGCTTCGCCTATCGTGCTGCTTGCCGTTCGCGGTCAAGACCGCTCCCACGGGAATGCTTGCACTTAAGGCGGCACGCACCTTGTAGGAGCGGTCTTGACCGCGAGCTTTTAGCGAAGCCGCTCGGGCAACTCCGCCATCCCCATCAGGCATACGGCCAATCACGCCGCGATGGTCCACCCACAGCCTGCAGCTCTGCCGGGCGGGCGATGGGCTTCGCCCATCCTACTGCTTGCCGTTTGCGGTCAAGACCGCTCCCACGGGGATGCTTGCACTTAAGGCGGTGCGCACCTTTGTAGGAGCGGTCTTGACCGCGAGCTTTTAGCGCAGCCTCGCTGTCGGATAATTCAGTTAGCCATCAACCGCGCAAAACAAACGAGGGAAACAGCCGCCCCATCCGCTCCCACAGCTTCTGCTGGTCATAGGGCGCGCGGCTTTCCGCGAGGGACTCGTCGAGCATCTTCGCGGTGCGCACGCATTGCACGGCGAACCGCTCGACACCCAGCTTGCGCAGGCGCTGGGCCATATCCCACAGACGTTCGGCATCGAACAGCTGCCAATGCACGGTGGTGCGGCACTCATAGTCCACGCCGCTACCGATGAGCGCCTCGAGGCTTTTCCAGTTGGCCTCGCCACTGCCTTCGACCCCGGTGATCAGCCGGCCGTGTTCGGGCAACGCCTTGACGTCGAACCCCACCCAGTCCACCAGCGGCAACACCTGACGAAACAGCTTCGGCTTGATACCGGCGCTGTGCAGCCCGACTTTGAAGCCCCTGGCGCGCACCTGGGCGATCGCTGCCGACAGCGCCAGTTGCAGGGTTGGTTCGCCGCCGCTGAAGACCACCGCCTCGAGCAGTCCGACGCGCTGGTCGAGAAAGTCGAGGATGTCGTCCCAGCTGCGCTCCTGCGTGCCACAGGCCGGAATCAGCTCGGGATTGTGGCAGTAGCGACAGCGCCAGCCGCAGCCCTGGCAGAACAGGACGCAAGCCAGATGATCGGGAAAGTCGAGGGTGGTCAGGGGCACCAGGCCCCCGACCCGCAGCGCAGCGCCCATGGCTAGCGCGCCAGCCCGGCCGCCTGCTCGGTGAAATGGGTGCGCTCGCGGTGTTCGGACTGCTTGCCCGGGTTGAACGCCGCGACCGGGCGGTGATAGCCCATCACGCGGGTCCAGACTTCGCAGCGCTGGCGTTGGGCTTCGGGCAGTTGAGTGGCGTGGGTCATGTGTCGCTCCTTCGTGGTGAATGAATAATCGTGGAAGTCCCGCTCGCAAAAGCGGTGTCGCCGCCCTCGCGAGAGGGACTCGGCGTCCCCCTCGCGCCTACAGGTCGGTTCGGTGTGTCATTCGCGACCCGGCTCAGGCGCAGCAATTTTGCTGCCTGGCCAGCAGCGCCTCGTCGCATTTGGGGCAGAACTCGTGCTCGCCGGCGAGATAGCCATGGGTCGGGCAGATCGAGAACGTCGGGGTGATGGTCAGGTAAGGCAGGCGGAAACGGCCCAGCGCGGTGCGCACCAGATGCTTGCAGGCCTGCGCCGAGGAAATCTGTTCGGCCATATACAGGTGCAGCACGGTGCCGCCGGTGTACTTGGTCTGCAGTTCGTCCTGCAGCACCAGCGCCTCGAAGGGGTCGTCGGTGAAACCCACCGGCAACTGCGAGGAGTTCGTGTAGTACGGCGCCTCGGCGGAACCCGCCTGGAGGATGTCCGGGAAGCGCTTGCGGTCTTCCTTGGCGAAGCGATAGGTAGTGCCTTCGGCCGGCGTCGCCTCAAGGTTGTAGAGGTGCCCGGTCTGCTCCTGGAAGCGCACCAGCTGCGCCCGCACGTGATCCAGCAGCTGGACCGCCAGGCGTCGCCCGGCCTCGGTGTGCAGCCCTTCGGCGTCCTCGGTGAAGTTGCGCACCATCTCGTGCAGGCCGTTCACGCCAATGGTGGAGAAATGATTGCGCAGGGTGCCGAGATAGCGCTTGGTGTAGGGATAGAGGCCGGCGTCCATGTGATGCTGGATGACCTTGCGCTTGACCTCCAGGCTCTCCTTGGCCATGTCCAGCAGTGCATCGAGATGCTCGACCAGCCCGGCCCAGTCACCGGCATGCAGATAACCCAGGCGGGCACAGTTGATCGTCACCACCCCGAGCGAGCCGGTCTGCTCGGCCGAACCGAACAGCCCGCCGCCGCGCTTGAGCAACTCGCGCACGTCGAGCTGCAGGCGGCAGCACATCGAGCGCACCTGGTTGGGCTGCATGTCCGAGTTGAGGAAGTTCTGGAAGTACGGCAAGCCGTAGCGCGCGGTCATCTCGAACAGCCGCTCGGCGTTCTCGCTGTCCCAGGGAAAATCATGGGTGATGTTGTAGGTCGGGATCGGAAAGGTGAACACCCGCCCCAACCCGTCGCCGGCCTGCATCACCTCGATGTAGGCGCGGTTGATCATCTCCATCTCGGCCTGCAGCTCGCCATAGGCGAAGGGCATCTCGACGCCGCCGATATAAGGGATCTGCTCGCGCAGGTCCTCCGGGCAGACCCAGTCGAAGGTCAGGTTGGTGAAGGGCGTCTGCGTGCCCCAGCGCGACGGCACGTTGAGGTTGTAGATGAACTCCTGGATCGCCTGGCGGACCTCGTCATAGCCGAGCCCGTCCTTGCGCACGAAGGGTGCGAGGTAGGTATCGAAACTGCTGAACGCCTGGGCGCCGGCCCATTCGTTCTGCAGCGTGCCGAGGAAGTTGACCATCTGCCCCAGGGCGCTGGACAGGTGCTTGGGCGGGCCCGCCTCGACGCGCCCGGGGATGCCATTGAAGCCCTCGTTTAGCAGCGAGCGCAGCGACCAGCCTGCGCAGTAGCCGGCGAGCATGTCCAGGTCATGGATATGCAGATCGCCCTCGCGGTGCGCGGTGCCGATGGCCGGGCTGTAGACCTCGTCCAGCCAGTAGTTGGCGGTGACCTTGCCGGCCACGTTGAGGATCAAGCCACCGAGCGAGTAGCCCTGATTGGCGTTGGCGCGCACCCGCCAATCTTCCCGCGACAGGTACTCGTTCATCGAAGCAGCGACGTCGATCACCGCCTTGCGATCACGGCGCAGGCGCGCATGGCGTTCGCGGTAGACGATGTAGGCGCGTGCCGTGTCGTAATGCCCCGCCTCCATCAGCACGCGCTCGACGGCGTCCTGGGCCTGCTCTACCGCCACCACCCGTTGCGACAAGCGCGCCAGCACCCGGGCGGCGAGTTCGTTCGCCTCGGTTGCTTCGAATTCACCGGTCGCCCGGGCTGCCGCCTCGATCGCCGCACCGATCTTGCTCGCCTCGAAGGCCACCAGTCGACCGTCGCGCTTTCGCAGCGACACGGGTTGATCCACATCCACGAGCCCAGGCATCACGTCTCCACCACCATATGTAGATAAACAATAAAACGAAACCACAAGATGATGTGAAATTTAGAGGATGCCCGCCCAAAGCGAATTGACCAGAGTCAATGCCCGTCGGCTGTTTTTCACCGCCAGCATGAGCCGCCTGCGGGCCGCGATCTTGTCTCGAATCAAGGAAAGATCGTCGTCGGCGCTTCTAGCATGCAACCTCGAACAATCCCGGACGCGTACCGGTGGAGGAACCATGCTCACCGAAACATCCCTTGTTGCGGGGCTTCGCCGCCACCACCTGTTCAGCCGCTTGCCCGAGGGTGCGCTGCAGGAGGTCTGTGCCTCGGCCAACCTCAAGCGCCTGCCCGCCGGCGCCTCGCTGTTCCACCAGGGCGACAAGGCGGAGCGCTTCTACTTCCTGTTCAGCGGTCAGGTGAAACTGCACCGGGTGGTCTGCGATGGCCAGGAGAAGCTGGTGGAGGTCATCCGGGCTGGCGAATCCTTCGCCGAAGCGCTGTTGTTCACGGGCGCGCCGAACTACCCGGTCAGCGCCACCGCGCTCAAGGCCAGTCTGGTCGCCAGTCTGCACGGTGCGCACTACCGGCGCATGCTCGAGCAGCATCCGAGCATCTGCCTGGACATCCTCGCGACCCTGAGCATCCGCCTGCACCAACGCCTGAACGAGATCGACACCCTGACCCTGGCCAACGCCAGCCATCGCGTGGTGCGCTTTCTCTATCAGGAGCAGGAGAACAACAGCGGCGTGGTGACCCTCGACGTACCCAAGCGGCTGATCGCCTCAAAGCTGGGCATCCAGCCGGAAACCTTTTCGCGGATCCTGCACCGGCTGATCGAGTCGGGAATGATCAGCGTCCAGCGACGACGTATCGAGATCCTCGACAACCAGGGCCTGGCGGCGTACCAGGAGTGACCGACGCCACTGCCGGTTCTTGATGATCATCAAACGTGCCCGGCATCAGGAGCCCGATACTGTGGGGCGAATTGCGCAACAGGAGACGAGGATGCCGACACCCCACCTGCCGCTGGTATACGCCTGCTCGGGTTGTTCCAACGTGGCGCAATTGGCCAACACCCTCGCGGTGCGCCTCGACCGCAGCGGACTGGCGGAAATGTCCTGCATCGCCGGTGTTGGCGGCCGCGTCGCGGCGCTGGTCAACAAGGCCCTCTCCGGCCGTCCGATCCTGGCCATCGACGGTTGCCCGCTGCATTGCGCGCTGGTCTGCCTGGCGCAGCACGGCGTCACCCCGGATGAACACGTCACCCTCAGCAGCTACGGGCTGCGCAAGCGCTATCGGCAAGATTGCTCCGAGGCCGACGCCGACGCACTGTTCGAGGACATGAAAGTCATCGTCGCCAGCGATCGGATGCAGCGGGGCGTGGATAACGACACAGCCCCGGACAGGTGACAGCGGTTCGGTACATCAGTCCTTCCAAGCGCTCACCAACGGTCCCTCCACGGCGGCCGGCCTCAGCCGGTCACGCCCTGGCGGCCTGGGTCCGCCCGGCTGCGGCCACTTCCTCACCGGCCCCCTGCAGCAGTTTCCACAGCCAGCCCGGCAGCGTGTCCGGGTCGAGGCTGTCGATCAGGTTCTTGATGGCCAGCCCCAGTTCGGTGTCGCCTTCGATCACCAGCCGGCGCCGGAAGAACAGCGTATCCGGGTCTTCCTGGCGGCTGGCCAGCAGCAGGAACTCGCGCCAGTTGCCGCGAATGGTCACCTCTACCGGCGCCTGTGCCGCGATGCGCAGCTGCTCGCGCTCGCAGGTCAGGCACCAAGCCAGACCGAGGTCGGCGACCTCGAGCCGCATCCAGTGGCCATCGAGCACATCGAAGGCGCCGTCGCCCAGCGCTTCGGCGAAAACCTGATTGAGGCTGCGCTCCAGCGCCAGGCGCTGGAGCAGGAAGGGCGTCTTGGCTGCGAGCGGCAGCAGTCGGCCGCCGAGGTTCACCAGATGAGCACGCGGGTTCAGCATAATCCGGCCTCCTCGGCACGCAGCATACCCGGCTGGCCATGCCAGTAACCGTTGCAGCCATCCACCGCCAGCGGCGGTTGTGCGCCCTTGCGCACCGCGTCGAAAGCGCCGATCACCCCTTCCATGCCGACAGCGCGGGGGCTCAAGCGCAGCAGGTCGGCACCGCTGTCGATCAGTCCCGAATAGTCGGCGAGCAGGTTGCTGACCGAGGCGGACATGGTCTGGATACCGTTGATGGTGAATAGCGCCTCGCCTTCCTGGCTGAACAGGGCGATGCCCTCCGGGTAGTTCTGGCAGCACAGCTGGCAATCATCCTTCGGCCGGTTCTCGGCGCGGGCGGTGAAGCAGCGTGCCGAATAAGCGAGCGGCAGGTGGCCGTAGGCGAAGATCTCGATTTCCGGCAACGCCGCGCCCAGCTCCAGCAATTGCGCGCGGGCACGCTTGATCAGCACGCCGGAGGCTTCCACCGGCGGCACCCAGCGGGTCATGCCGCTGGCCACCAGCTCGGCCAGGGCATGGCCGTTGTACAGGTTCAGCGCCGGACCACCGACGAAGGGCAGCTTGCGCTCGGACATCAGCTGCACCGCACCCATGTCGTTGGCCTCCACCAGCAGCTCACCGTTGTCGCACAGCCGGCGCAGGCTGGACAGCTCGGAGGCGGCCTCGACCAGGGTCAGGCCGGACATCACCAGTTGCGCCGAAGAGGCTTCGGCCAGGTCTCGAGCCAGCCCCAGCCAATCGTCGAGCATCAACGCCCGGCGCTTGGAGCACACCGTTTCACCCAGATAGATCACGTCCAGCGGCTGGCTGGCCATGTTGGCGTAGAAGTCCAGCGTCTGCTGGCGATCCCAGAAGAACAGCACCGGACCGAGAGACAGTTTCATGCGCGGATCCTTATTCATTGCCAGGCCCGGTGGTAGGCGCCCAGGGTGGTCTGCGAGCCTTCGGACAGGCCGTCCAGCACCCGCCGCCAGCCGGGTTCGACCGCATAGCGCTGCGGCGCCTTGAGGTAGCTGTCCAGCGCCGCACGCCAGACGCGGGTGACCTGCTCGACATAGGCTGGGCTGCGCTGACGCCCCTCGATCTTCATCGCGGTCACGCCGATGGCAGCGAGCTCGGGAATCAGGTCAAGGGTGTTCAGGCTGGTCGGCTCCTCCAACGCGTGAAAACGCTGGCCGTTGACCATGAAGCGGCCCTTGCACAGCGTCGGGTAACCGGCCGACTCACCCTCGGCGTAGCGGTCGATCAGCACGTCGTTCAGGCGTGAAGTGAGTCCTTCCGGCTCCTCGCTCCAGCGCACCGCCTTGGCCGGCGAACACACGCCACAAAGGTTAGGCGACTCACCGGTGAGGTAGGACGACAGGTGGCAACGGCCCTCGGCCATGATGCACAGGCTGCCGAAGGCGAACACCTCGATCGGCACCGGGCTGCTGGCGGCGACCTGCTTGACCTGCTTGAGCGACAGCACCCGTGGCAGCACGGCGCGCTTGATGTTGTAGCGCTGCTGATAGAAGGCCAGCGCCGCGGCATTGGTTGCCGAGCCCTGAACCGACAGGTGCAGGTTGAGCTGCGGATGGCGCTTGGCGGCATAGCCCAGCACCCCGGGATCGGCGGCGATCAGCGCATCGACACCCAGGGCCGCGGCCTGATCCACGGCGCGTTGCCAGCGGTTCCAGCCGTCGGGCTGGGCGTAGGTGTTGACGGCGATATACAGCTGTCGGCCCTTCTCGCGGATCAGCTGCAGCCCCTTGTCGAGCTGCTTTTCATCCAGGTTCAGACCAGCGAAATGGCGGGCATTGGTGTCGTCGCGAAAACCGACATAGATGGCATCGGCGCCCTGCTGGACGGCGGCCTTCAGCGCGGGCAGGCTACCTGCCGGACAGACCAGGTGCATGGCAACTCCTAGACATGCAAATCGTGCGCACCGTGCAATGGCACGGTACCCGCCCGGACCGGACGGAAAGCCGGCAGTCTAGGTAGCGGACCTGTAACAGGCATTGATGAACGTCAAGGGAGCGAACCGCCACGTAAAGCGGTAACGCCCCTCAGCTGGCTCCAGGACGGTCCCGCCGGGGCGCTGGAGCACGGCGCGGCGTACAGGCGCCACGCTCAAACGCCTGGTGGCGCTTCAAGCAGGCGCGAGGGCAGCCGGACAGGCCGGCCGGCGCTCTACTCGCCTGCGCGAGCCGTTTCGCTACGGCTCAACTCAGATGCCTTCATCTCCTTCGAACTCCTCGGTGGCCCGCGCGACCATCTGCCGCCAGGCGCCCGACTCTTCGGCCAACAGCCGCATGGCCTTGATGCTGGCTGTGAAAGCCTGTTGATAATGCTGCGGATCGTTTTCGCTGGCGGCGCGCTCGGCGTGGCTCAGCGCCTCGGTCAGCAGTGCGTCGAACTGGTCGTGGTCCAGGGCCATGGGGGCTCTCCTCGATGAAGGGTAATGTGTGCAGCTTAGACCACCGCCCTCTCGACATGACTCGCGCAGGCTGATGGCAGGCGCCGCCTCGGCATCACTTCAGCTTTAATCGCCTGGCCAGCTTGTGCAGGTTGCTCGAGTCCACGTCCAGCAGCCGGGCCGCCTGAGCCCAGTTCTCGCCGCTGGCCTCCAGCGCCTGGACAATCGCCTGGCGTTGAGCGTTATCGACGGCTTCGCGCAGCGGAACGATCTGTGCTTCCAACGGCTGCGCCGACGCTTCGGCAACCGGGGCCAGCGCGGCGGACCGGGTGCTTTCCAGATCGAGCAGATCGGGCTCCAGGGTGAGGATTTCGCTGCGCGAGGCGCCACGGCTAAGCAGCCGCAGCGCCGCGCGACTGATCACATGTTCCAGCTCGCGCACGTTGCCCGGCCAGCCATAACCGAGCAAGGCGCGCTCGGCGGCCGGTGATAGCCGCATGCTGCGCAGCCCCAGCCGGGCGCGGTTCAGCTCGAGGAAGTAGCCAGCGAGGATCAACACGTCGTTGCCGCGCTCGCGCAGCGGTGGGATCGGCGCCGGATAAACCGACAGGCGATGGTAGAGATCGGCGCGGAAATGCCCGTCGCGCACGCTCTCGCGCAGGTTGCGGTTGGTCGCCGCGATGATGCGTACGTCGACCTGGCGCGGCTTGTCGGCCCCCAGGCGCTGGATCTCGCCATTCTGCAGGGTGCGCAGCAGCTTGGCCTGCACCACCAGCGGCAACTCGCCGACCTCGTCGAGCACCAGGGTGCCGCCGTTGGCTGCATCGAAACGGCCGGGCCGGTCGGTGGTGGCGCCGGAAAACGCACCTTTGACGTGGCCGAACAGCTCGCTTTCGGCCAGCGACTCGGGCAAGGCGGCGCAGTTGACCAGCACCAGCGGCTTGTTACGCCGTCGCGAATGACGGTGCAGCCAACGAGCGAACAGCTCCTTGCCCACGCCGGTCTCGCCCAGCAACAGCACCGGCAGCTCGGAGTCGGCGACCACTTCCAGCTCGCGCAACAGATCGGCGATCACCTGGCTCTGCCCTAGGATTTCGCCGTCTCCCGGCAGCGGTGTGCTCTCCAGTACGTCGGTGCGGGCCAGGCGCAACCCGCGGTTCTCGTGTTCCAGCCGGGTGATGCGAATGGCCGCCTCGATCACCAGGGTGTAGCGCTGCAGATCGCGCCGCGCGTCGTCGTCGAAGGTGCCGGCATGCAACGCATCGAGGGTCAACGCGCCCCACAGCTTGCCTTCGACAAACAGGCTCACGCCCATGCAATCGTGCACCGGCAGGGGTTCGCCGACGTGCTCGTCCAGCAGCCCATCGTACGGATCCGGCAGACGGCTGTCGGGTTCGAACCAGGTGGGCTCGCGCTGCGAGAGGATCGCCGCGAGCCGCGGATGTTGCGCCACGACGAAGCGCCGGCCCAGCGCCTCCTGGACCAGCCCTACCGCCGCGAGCGGGCGCAGGGTGTCTTCGTCCAGGCGCAACAACACCACCGCGCCGCAGTTGAAACGCTGGTGCAGGGTGTGCACCAGCCGTTGTAGCCGAACGGCATTGGGCAGCTCGGTGACCAGGTCGGCCAGCAACGCTTCTTCCATCATGGTATTTACGACCCTTGAGGTTTTTTAAACCCTACAGCGTCCAGGTAGTTTTAACCAACTGTAATTTTTACGGCATGCAAATCAAGGACTTGGCCGTGGCATGGAGCTTGCCCTGATTGGAGCATCTCCACCCACGGAAATGCCACCATGAGCATCGCGCTTACCGAACAGACCCTGGGCAGCCTGGCCTGCCTCATTCCCGGCGCCACCCGCGTGTTTCGCCAGTACAAGCTGGATTTCTGCTGCGGTGGCAACACGCCGCTGCGCGATGCGGCGCTGCAACGCAATCTCGACGCACAGGCCATCGCCGAACAGCTGGCCGCGCTGGACAGCGCCACACCGAGCGAGCCGGATTGGCGCAACGAGCCGGCCGCGGCGCTGATCGAGTTCCTCCTGGAGCGCTATCACGAACGCCACCGTGAGCAGTTCCCCGAGCTGATTCGCCTGGCCAGCCGCGTCGAGCAGGTGCACGGCAACAAGGCCGACTGCCCGCTCGGACTCGCCGAACACCTGTGGGCCATGCAGCAGGAACTCGAGAGCCACATGCTCAAGGAAGAACAGATCCTCTTCCCCATGCTGCAACGCAATATCCAACTGCCCCAGACCCAGGGACCGATCGCGGTAATGCGCTTCGAGCACGACCAGCACAGCGCCGCCCTGGCGCGACTGGCCGAGCTGACCCAGGACATCACCCCGCCGGCCAACGCGTGCAACACTTGGCGCGCCCTCTATCGCGGGCTGGAGGAATTGCGCGACGACCTGATGCACCACATCCATCTGGAAAACAACATCCTGTTCGCCAATGCCTCGGCACACTGAGGCACGCGCGCACCAGCGGGCCGCCGCGGCCCGCCCCTGTAGTACGGAGGCAAGATGAAAGCGATCATTCAACCCATGGTGTGGGGCCTGGCCATCGCCGCGATGCTGTCGCTGGCGACCAGCGTTGCGCTCGACCTGGCGGTCAGCACCGTGCAGCCTGGCAGTTCCGAAAACCGTACGCTCACGCCCTGACCGCGACTCTGCAACCGGCCTGGGTCAACACCCGGGCGGCATAACTGGGCTAGGCTCAGCAATTGTTTTCGGACCCGCCAGCCCTGAGGCGCCGGCCCGAGAACGCCCAAAATTTGAAGATGACAGGATGCCTTGCATGGTGCTTCACCGCGTACATAACCAGATCCTTCGCAGCCACCACCTGTTCGAGCCGCTGAACGACGAGCAGATGGACGAGCTGATGAGTGCCAGCCAGCTGCTCAATCTCGACAAGGGCGACAATCTTTTTCATCAGGGCGAACCGGCGCATTCGTTCTATTTCGTGATCTCCGGTGCGATCAAGATCTACCGCCTGACCCCGGACGGGCAGGAAAAGGTATTCGAGGTAATCGGCAACCGTCAGACCTTCGCCGAAGCAATGATGCTGATGGACACGCCCAACTACGTCGCCTCGGCCCAGGCCGTGTGCCCGACGCAGGTCTATCGGTTCTCCAACGCCGCCTATATGCGCCTGCTGGAGGCGAACCAGAAGCTGTCCTTCGCGCTGCTGGGCAAGCTCAGCGTGCGCCTGCACCAGCGCATCAACGAGATCGAGACGCTGTCGCTGAAGAACGCCACTCACCGGGTGGTGCGCTACCTGATGACCCAACTGGCGCGCCTGAAAGACGAAGGAAACAGTTTCGAACTGCCGATGGCTAAGCAGCTGATCGCCGGGCACCTGTCGATCCAGCCGGAGACCTTCTCGCGGATCATCCGCCGCCTGATCGACGAAGGCATCATCACCCAGGAAGGCCGGCAGATCACCATTCTCGATCGCCAGCGGCTGGAACAGTTCGAGTGATCGAACACCGCAGGCGTATCCGCCTGCCAGCGACATACCGCACCGCGGACGGCATTGCCCAGGGTTGATTGCCGTCAAGCCTGGAGCGCCACCGGGCATGGCAAGCTGGGCGTGACCTACGGAGAACGCCGCCATGCCCAGGTGCTTGTACTGTCAACAACTCAACCCGCCGCAAGAAGCCGAATGCAGCCACTGCGGCATGCCCCTGCCCGCGCATGCCGACACCGCATGCGAACGACGCCAGCGCAAATTCTTCTGGTTCTGCATCGCCCTGACGGTGTTCTGTGCCGTGATGATCGTCTGGCTGCCACGCCATTTTTTCCCAGGATGACCGCCGGCTCACGTTAGGGAGGATCACGCTTCACCGATCCACGGGGTGGCCATCCACCACGCTAGGGGGCGGGCGGCGACCCGCGGCGAATGGCGCCGGCTCGGTGCCCGAAAAGCTTCGCCCCGAGGGCGGGCCTCCTACAAAAAACGACAGTGCACATCGCGGCCCTTGTGGGAGGCGCGACCCGCGGCGAATAGGGCTGCAATCCCGCTGAGAAGCCAAAGAAGCTACGCAACCCTGCAAGCTCGCAAAACCAAAAAGCTTCGCTCCGAGGCAGCCTTGCACAAAAGCAGCCGTAGGGTGGATCACGCTTCTCCGATCCACGGGTGGCCATCCACCACGCCAGGGCGGACGGCGGCCCGCGGCGAATGGCGCCGGCTCGGTGCCCGAAAAGCTTCGCCCCGAGGGCGGGCCTCCCACAAAAGCAGTCCGAGCATGGCGTCGATCTATACCGGTGGCATGCTTTTCTGTGGGAGGCGCGACCCGCGGCGAATAGGGCTGCAATCCCGCTTAGAGCAAAAAAATCTACGCAACCCTGCAAGCCCGCAAAACCAAAAAGCTTCGCGCCGAGGCGGCCTTGCACAAAAGCAGCCGTAGGGTGGATCACGCTTCTCCGATCCACGGGGTGGCCATCCATCGAGCGGCGTCACGGTGGATGTAAAGAGCGACATCCCCTACGGCTGGGTCAGCTGCTTGTAGAGCTGCGGCAGGCGGAAAGGAAGCTGCTGCGGGTCCTTGATCAGGGTGTAGCCGTTGGCGCCGAACATGTACGGCAGGTAGTCGCCGGCTTCCTGGTCGATGGTGATGCAGAACGGCAGCAGGCCCTGGCGCCGGGCTTCTAGTACAGCCTGGCGAGTATCCTCGACACCGTAGCGGCCCTCGTACAGGTCTAGGTCGTTGGGCTTGCCGTCGGTCACCAGCAACAGCAACTTGCGCCGCTGCTTGCAGTTGCCGAGCAGTTCGGTGGCCTGGCGAATGGCCGCGCCCATGCGGGTGTAGTAGCCGGGTTTGAGCGCCTGGATGCGACCGCGGGTGTCGTCGCCGTAGCGCTGTTTGAAGCTCTTGAGCTCCTGCATGCGCACCTGATGGCGACGCAGCGAGGAAAAGCCGTACAGGGCGAAATCATCCCCCACCGCAGACAGCGCCTCGCCGAACAGCAACAGGCTGTCGGTGATCACGTCGATCACCTTGTGCTCGTCGTCCAGGTGCGCGTCGGTGGACATGGACAGGTCCGCCAGCAGCAGGCAGGCCAGGTCGCGGCGGTTCTGCCGTTGCTCCATGAACAGACCACGCTCGGCGCACTGGCCGTGCTGGCGCTCGACGTGAAAATCCAGCCAGGCCTGCATGTCCAGCTCCGAGCCCTGGGGTTGGCCGCGCAGCCATTGCCGGTCGTTGCGCAGGTGCTCGAACTGACGACGCAGCTTGCGCGCCAGCGGGCTGAGCCGCAGCGGCAGGCCCATGGGTTCGGAGCCGCGCGGCAGCATCATCTGCAGACTGACGAAATTGGCCTGCATGTGCTGCTTGCGGTAATCCCACTCGGGCAGCTTGACGCCCTCGCCCAGCGGGATGTCGTCGACGTCCGACGGCGGCAGGTCGAGGTGCAGCTTGAGGCCGCCGCCCTTCTGCATGCGCTGACGTGACATGGCGATCTCATCCAGGTCCTCGGCGACGCGCGAAGCATCCTCGTTCTCGCTGTCGTCGCCCTGGCGATCCAGTTCGACATGCTCGGACCAGCTGAACAGGTTCTCCAGGCGGAACAGCATCAGGCCGCCCTTGCTGGTGCTGTCCTCGACCCGCTTGGCGCGCTTGCGCAGGCCCTTCTGCTCGGTCGGTGGGGCCTGCAAGTGGTTGTCCTGGTCTTCTTCGGTGAGCTCGGTGGCCTGGGGCACACCGAGGTTCTCCGCCGGGTACAGCCACATCGGCAGCGGCCAGGGTGCGACTTCGCTGCGGGGGAACTGTAAGACGCTGCCCGGTTCGCGCAATGCCTGGCACAAGGCAAGTTCCAGCTGACCCTCGGCACGCGGCAGGCTGGCCGGATCCGGGCGCAGTTGCAGATGCGCCTCGACCAGCCGCTCGTAACGCGGCCGCATGGCCGGGAAGCGCTGGAGAATGGATTGGGTCCAGCGCTGGTTGTCGCGCGCCCAGTGGCGCATTTCGCCCGCCTGCGCCGCGAGCAGCGCCAGCCAGCGATAGAGATCCTGGTTGAGTGAGATTTCGGGGTAGACGGCAAGGCGCTGCGGCAAACGCAGATTGCTCGCATCGCACCAGGCGACCGGCAGTTGCTTGCAGGTGCCGGCGACCTGTTGCAGCAGGTTGCGGCGCAACATCAGATCACGCGCGTTGGCGGCCTCCACGCCGACGCCGCTGGCCCCGCCCATCGCACGAAACAGCACCGACAGGCTGCGTTGCATGCTCTCCAGCTCGACGCTCGCCTCGGGAAAATCCGGGCTGGCGCGGCGGGTGATGAAGCGGTGCCAGACACTGCCGACCCACTCTTCGACTTCGACGGTAAAGGCCATTGCGATTACTCCGTTACGCCCTGTGAAAACGGCAACGGCCCGCTCAAGTCAGCCGGGCCGTTGCTCATGTTGCGATCGGACTCAAGCCGCAGCGACAGCAGCGGGCGCGTCGGCGGTGACCCGGCCACGCTGCCTGAAGCTGCTCAGGTAGCAGATCAGACCGATCATGAAGAACACCCCGGCGATCAGCCGCAGCCAGAAGAACACCCGCAGTTGCTCGGCGGTATTCATGAAGGACATCGCTGCCCCGTCGGCCGGAATCCGCTGCAACCAGACCTGTACTAGGCCAGCGGCAGTCAGGAACAGGGTGATCATCACCATCGAGATGGTCATCAGCCAGAAGCCCCAGATCTCGACGCGCTGAGCACGGGCATCTGGCGCTTCACCCAGGCCCCGCAGGCGCGGCATGGCGTAGCTGATCATGGTCATGATGATCATCGCGTAGGCACCGTAGAAGGCCAGGTGACCGTGGGCAGCCGTCAGTTGCGAGCCGTGGGTGTAGTAGTTCACCGGTGCCAGGGTGTGCAGGAAGCCCCACACGCCAGCCCCGAGGAACGCCGTCACGGTCGTGCCGATGGCCCAGAGCGAGGCAGCCTTGTTCGGATGCTGGCGACGGCGACGGTTCACCATGTTCAGCGAGAACAGCACCATGGCGAAGAACGGCAGCGGTTCCATCGCGGAGAAGATCGAGCCCAGCCACAACCAGACCTCAGGCGCACCGATCCAGAAGAAGTGGTGACCGGTACCGATGATGCCGGTGATCAGGGCCATGGCGATGATCACGTAGAGCCACTTCTCGATCACTTCGCGGTCGACGCCGGTGATCTTGATCAGCACGAAGGCCAGCATCGAACCCATGATCAGTTCCCACACGCCTTCGACCCACAGGTGCACCACGAACCACCAGTAGTACTTGTCGCGCGCCAGGTTTTCCGGGTTGTAGAAGGAGAACAGGAAGAACACCGCCAGGCCGACCAGACCGGTCATCATCACCATGCTGATCGCCGTCTTGCGGCCTTTGAGCATGGTCATGCCGATGTTGTAGAGGAAGCCCAGGGCGACCACCACGATACCCATCTTGGTGATGGTCGGTTGCTCGAGGAACTCGCGGCCCATGGTCGGCAGCAGCTCGTTGTGCGTCAGCGCGGCCAGGCCGGCGTAGGGCACGAAGAGGTAGCCGAGAATGGTCAGCACGCCGGCGGCGGCGAAGACCCAGAACAGGATGATCGCCAGTTTCGGGCTGTGCAGTTCGCGGTCCGCTTCCTCGGGGATGAGGTAGTAGGCCGCGCCCATGAAGCCGAACAGCAGCCAGACGATCAGCAGGTTGGTGTGGACCATCCGTGCGACGTTGAACGGTAGCAACGGGAACAGGAAGTCACCGACGACATACTGCAGGCCCATGATCAGGCCGAACAGGATCTGGCCGACGAAGAGCATCAGCGCAAACACGAAGTAGGGTTTGGCGACGGCCTGCGATTGAAACTTGAGATGCGGATTCATGATGCTCATCTCTTAGCCCTCCTTGTTTGGCGGCCAGTTGTTGGTGTCGATCTTCGAGGTCCACTTGAGGAATTCGGCGAGATCGTCGACCTGCTGCTCGCTCAGGTTGAACTGGGGCATCGCCCTGCGCCCTGGAGCGCCCAGAGGCTGTGCCTTCATCCACGCCTGCAAAAAGGGCTTGAAGGCCGCATCCTCGCCGCGACGCACGAAGACGTTGCCCAGCTCCGGCGCGAAGTAGGCGCCTTCGCCCAGCAGGCTGTGGCAGCCGATGCAGTTGTTGTTCTCCCAGACGGCCTTGCCGCGTACCACTGACTCGGTCAGCGTCGCTTCGTTGGAACGGTCTGGAAAGGTCTGCTCTGTGTGATAGGTCAGGCCTAGAAACACCAGGAAGAAGAACACGCTTCCCCCGAAGTAGATGTTTCTGGCCATCCCCTTGGTAAAGGTCTCGGACATGGTCGCCTCCTCATGGCGTTGGCGTGGCCAGTTTAAGAAGGCAGCTATCGAAACCTGCTTGATGACAATCAAGAAAAACCTGAACGTGAAGGTCGGGTTTATTCGGGTGCTGAAAAGCTCGCGGTCGAGACCGCTCCTACAAGTCCGTGCGTACCGTGGGACCGGTCTTGACCGCGAAGCTTTTGCTTCAAACGAGAGCCGCGGGATTGGCTATTAGCGAGACGCTTTGGGATACATGCGGACACCGAAAAGCTCGCGGTCGAGACCGCTCCTACAAGCCCGTGCGCTCCTACAAGTCTGTGCGCACCGAGGGAGCGGTTTTGACCGCGAAGCTTTTGCTTCAAACGAGCGATGTGGGATTGGCTAGTACCGGGGCGGTCTGGGGATACATGCAGACGCTGAAAAGTTCGCGGTCGAGACCGCTCCTACAAGTCAGCGCACACCGTGGGAGCGGTCTTGACCGCGAAGCTTTTGCTTCAAACGAGCGCCGCGGGATCGGCTAGTACCGAGACGGCCAGGGACACATGCGGACACCGAAAAGCTCGCGGTCGAGACCGCTCCTACAAGTCCGTGCACACCGTGGGAGCGGTCTTGACCGCGAAGCTTTTGCTTCGAACGCACTACGCGGGATCGGCTAGTACCGGGGCGGCCTGGATACATGCAGACGCTGAAAAGCTCGCGGTCGAGACCGCTCCTACAAGTCCGTGCACACCGTGGGAGCGGTCTTGACCGCGAAGCTTTAGCTTCGAACGCACTACGCGGGATCGGCTAGTACCGGGGCGGTCTGGGATACATGCAGACGCTGAAAAGCTCGCGGTCGAGACCGCTCCTACAGGTCCGTGCACACCGTGGGAGCGGTCTTGACCGCGAAGCTTTTTGGACTCAAACGCACTGCGCGGGATTGGCTAGTACCGGGGCGGTCTGGGGATACATGCAGACGCTGAAAAGCTCGCGGTCGAGACCGCTCCTACAGGTCCGTGCACACCGTGGGAGCGGTCTTGACCGCGAAGCTTTTTGGACTCAAACGCACTGCGCGGGATCGGCTAGTACCGGGGCGGTCTGGGGACACATGCAGACGCTGAAAAGCTCGCGGTCGAGACCGCTCCTACAAGTCCGTGCACACCGTGGGAGCGGTCTTGACCGCGAAGCTTTTGATCGAAGCTCGCGACCTACACCATCATCGCCAACAGAATTCCGCCGGCCATCGCCAGCGGCCAGCAGAGCAGCAGCAGGCGCCACATTCGCGGTGCGTGGCGCAGTTCCATGAAGCCGTCGGATATCAGCCAGGCCTTGACCAGCGCAACCGCCAGCACCCCGGCGGCGAGCAGCAGGGTCGAGCCGGAGCTGCCCAGCAGCACGGTGAGCGTGGTCAGCAGCGCAAGGCCGAACCAGCAGAGCACCAGCACGATCGACGCGGACATCCGCCCCTCCTCAATTGATGATGTAAACCAGCGGGAACAGCAGCACCCAGACCATATCCACCATGTGCCAATAGAGCACCCCGGACTCCAGCCCGGCGCAGTCCGACGCCGTATAGGCGCGGCGGCGGCAGCGCTCGGCCATCCAGCCGAGGATGACCATGCCCAGCAGCACATGCAGGAAGTGAAAGCCGGTGAGAATCCAGTAGAGGGTGAAGAAGGTGTTGTGCTCCAGCCCCAATCCCAGCGCGGAAAGGTGGCTGTACTCGTTGAGCTTGAGCACCACATAGACGCTGGCGCTGATCAGCGCGGTCAGCAGCAGCACCGCCGCGCGGCGCGACTGGGCCATGCGCACCTGCTCCACCGCCAGGGCGGCGAACAGGCCGGAGGTCAGCAGGCTCAGGGTCAGCGCCAGGCCGATCGAGCTGTCCAGCGCCGCCCGGCTTTCATGGAACAGCTCGGGGTTGAGCCATTGCGCCACGGCAAAGGCCAGGATCAGAATCGCGAAGACGGTCAGCTCGGCGAGGATGAAGAACCACATCGCCAGATCGCCCGGCAATCGCCGCGTCGTGCGGGCCTCAAGCGAAGTGGACATCAACCACATCCATCAGCGCCGCGACGGTTTGCGCATCATCCGACAGCGGCTCGGCCAGGCAGGCCAGGCAGGCCTCTCGCGGGCTCATGCCGGAGCGGATCATCCGCGCGGTGAAGATCAGCAGGCGGGTCGAGGCGACCTCTTCCAGATCATGCTGCTCGAGACGGCGCAGGGCCTGCCCGAGCTTGACCACCTGATGCGCCAGCGTGGCGTCCACCTGCGCCTCGTTGGCGACGATGCGCACCTCCTCGGCGGCTGCCGGATAATCGAAGCGCATCGCGACGAAACGCTGCCGGGTGCTGGGCTTCATGCCCTTGAGCAGGTTCTGGTAGCCGGGGTTGTAGCTGACCACCAGCATGAAACCCGGCGGTGCCTTCAGCGCCTCGCCGGTACGCTCGATGAACAGCTCGCGGCGGTCGTCGGCCAAGGGGTGAAGGACGACCGCGGTGTCCTGCCGCGCCTCGACCACCTCATCGAGGTAGCAGATGCCGCCTTCACGCACGGCACGGGTCAGCGGGCCGTCCTGCCACCAGGTGCCCTGGGCGCCGATCAGGTGACGGCCGACCAGATCCGCCGCACTGAGGTCATCGTGGCAGGCCACGGTGTACAGCGGCAGGTTGAGCCGATGGGCCATGTGCTGCACGAAACGGGTCTTGCCACAGCCAGTCGGGCCCTTGATCAGCACCGGCATACCGTGGCGCCAGGCCTGCTCGAAGAGCGCCTCCTCATTGCCCAGCGACTGGTAAAACGGAGCACCAGGCAGGTCGGCAAACTTCTCGGGCGCGTTCATTGGCAATACCTCACGGCGGCAGTTGGTTAAGCATCTGCCGCCAAACTAACCGTCAGGTCAGGCGCCCTCAAGGCGTCCTCCGGCGAAGCTTGATTACGGTCAAGCCCAGCCTCAAATGAGCGCTCGCGAACCGACCGGCAGCACCGGCCGGCCGGCTTTCCTTTCCCTTTTCGCCACGCGCAACAGGCGCCCCGCGACACGGCGTCACGCGCCGGGCATCACCACGGCTCTCTTGATTGCCATCAAGCGCTTTCGCGCGGAGCCCACCATAGGATGCAACCGCACACAGCAAGACCCGGGAACTGCCACATCGCCGTCACTAGCAGGAACCGCACGAAGCGGTCAGAGGAGAAAGGTATGAGCAAACATTTACTGGCAGGCGTTCTCGCCGGCTTTTCACTGCTCGGTCTGGCAGTCGCCCAGGCAGCGGTCAATGCGGAAAACGCCGACGCGGCGCTCAAGGGCGAGGCCAGCGTCATCGATCCGGCGAGCGCCCAGGTGCTCCACACACCCGGCGCTCCGGACCTGAGCACCGCTGAATTCGACAAAGCCAAGGAAATCTACTTCCAGCGTTGCGCTGGCTGCCACGGCGTGTTGCGCAAGGGCGCGACCGGCAAGCCGCTGACCCCCGACATCACGCAGGAGCGCGGCCAGGCCTATCTTGAAGCCCTGATCACCTACGGCTCGCCTGCCGGCATGCCCAACTGGGGCACCTCCAACGCGCTCACCAAGGACGAAATCACCTTGATGGCCAAGTTCATCCAGCACACCCCGCCGACGCCGCCGGAGTGGGGCATGGGCCAGATGAAGGATTCCTGGAAGGTACTGGTCAAGCCAGAGGATCGGCCGAAGAAACAGATGAACGATCTCGATCTGCCCAACCTGTTCTCCGTCACCCTGCGCGACGACGGCAAGATCGCCCTGATCGACGGCAAGACCAAGGACATCGTCAAGACCATCGACACCGGCTACGCCGTGCACATCTCGCGCATGTCCGCTTCCGGGCGTTATCTGTTCGTGATCGGCCGCGACGCAAAGATCGACATGATCGACCTCTGGGCCAAGGAGCCGATCAAGGTCGCCGAGATCAAGGTGGGCGTCGAAGCCCGCTCGGTGGAGACCTCGAAATACAAGGGCTACGAGGACAAATACGTGATCGCCGGCGACTACTGGCCGCCGCAGTTCACCATCATGGACGGCGAGACCCTGGAGCCGCTGCAGATCGTCTCGACCCGCGGCATGACCGCTGCGACCCAGGAGTACCACCCGGAACCACGCGTGGCGGCGATCATCGCGTCGCACGAGCACCCGGAGTTCATCGTCAACGTCAAGGAAACCGGCAAGGTCATGCTGGTCAACTACGAAGACATCGACAACCTGACCACCACCACGATCGGCACCGCGCCCTTCCTGCATGACGGCGGTTGGGACGTCAGCCATCGCTACTTCATGACGGCGGCGAACAACTCCAACAAGGTCGCGGTGATCGACTCCAAGGACCGCAAGCTCGCTGCCCAGGTCGACGTCGGCAAGACCCCGCACCCGGGTCGCGGCGCCAACTTCGTGCACCCGAAATTCGGACCAGTCTGGGCCACCAGCCACCTGGGCGACGAGACCATCTCGCTGATCGGCACCGATCCGGACAAGCACCCGGACCAGGCGTGGAAAGTGGTCGAGACCCTCAAGGGCCAGGGCGGCGGCTCGCTGTTCATCAAGACCCACCCGAAATCCAAGCACATCTACCTGGACACCACCTTCAACCCGGACGCCAAGGTCAGCCAGTCGGCCGCGGTGTTCAACATCGACGATCTGGGGGCGGGCTACACTGTCCTGCCGATTGGTGAATGGTCCGGCCTGACCGGTGGAGCCAAGCGTGTCGTGCAGCCGGAGTACAACAAAGCCGGCGACGAAGTCTGGTTCTCGGTCTGGAGTGGCCAGGAGGAGCAATCGGCGATCGTGGTGGTCGATGATAAGACGCTAAAGCTGAAAAAGGTGATCAAAGACAAAAGGTTGATCACCCCAACCGGTAAATTTAACGTCTACAACACTCAGCACGACGTGTACTGAGTGCCCCGTCGGGGGAGCGCAGACTCCCCCATCTAGCCTTGAGGAAGTAACTGATGAAGAAAGTACTGATCCCACTGCTCGCCCTCGGCGGCGCAATGGTCCTGCAGCCTGCCATGGCACAGGACGGTGAAGCGCTGTTCAAGAGCAAGCCTTGCGCGGCCTGCCACAGCATCGACACCAAGATCGTAGGACCTGCATTCAAGGACGTCGCAGCCAAGTACGCCGGTCAGGAAGGCGCTGCCGACCTGCTCGCAGGCCACATCAAGAACGGCACCGTAGGCGCCTGGGGCCAGATCCCGATGCCGCCAAACCCTGTCACCGAAGAAGAAGCCAAAACCCTCGCCGAGTGGGTTCTGAGCCAGAAGTAACACCCAAGGAGGACATCATGCTTCGGTCCCGCCACGCAGTCATCGGTTTGGGGCTCACCCTGGTGTCCCTCCTCCCCTTTTCCACCGCCCTGGCGGCCGGCGTCTCAGCCGAGCGCCAGGGTCAGCTCGAACGCCTGCTGTTGCAGGACTGCGGTTCCTGCCACGGCATGCGCCTGACCGGCGGCCTGGGCCCTGCGCTGACCCGCGACGCCATCGCCGGCAAAGCCCGCGAAACCCTGATCGCCACCGTGACCCACGGTAGGCCCGACACTGCAATGCCCGCCTGGAACGCCCTGCTCGGCGAGCAGGACATCGCCTGGCTGGTAGACCGACTGATCGAAGGAAAGCCCACGCCATGATGCGTCCAACCCTGTTGCTGGCCGCGGCCAGCCTGCTGCTCGGCGCCTGTGCCGGGCAACCACTGCGTGGCACCGGTGACCTCGGCGTGGTGGTGGAGCGTGCCACCGGCAGCCTGCAGATCGTCGAGACCACCGGCCAGACGCGCCTGGCCCGCATCGAGGGGCTGGGCGACCTGTCCCACGCCTCGGTGGTGTTTTCCCGCGACGAGCGCTTCGCCTACGTCTTCGGCCGCGACGGCGGGCTGACCAAGGTCGACCTGCTGCGCCAGCGCATCGACAAACGCGTCATCCAGGGCGGCAACAGCATCGGTGGCGCCATCAGCCAGGACGGCAAGCTGATCGCCGTCGGCAACTACGAGCCCGGCGGCGTGAAAGTCTTCGATGCCCTGACGCTGGAGCTGGTCGCCGATGTCCCGGCCACGCCGCTGGCCGACGGCAGCCGCAATTCGCGCGTGGTCGGCGTCATCGACGCACCCGGCCGGCGCTTCATCTACAGCCTGTTCGACACCGGCGAGAGCTGGTTGCTGGACTTCAGCCAGGGCAACACACCGGTCGTGACCCGCTTCGAGCACGTCGGCAAGCAACCCTATGACGGCCTGCTGACCCCGGAAGGCCGCTATTACATCGCCGGTCTGTTCGGCGAGGACGGCATGGCCAAGATCGACCTCTGGCACCCCGACCGCGGCGTCGAGCGGATCATCGACGGCTACGGCCGCGGCCAGGAAAAACTGCCGGTCTACAAGATGCCGCACCTGGAAGGCTGGACGGTGGCGGGCGATCAGACCTTCGTTCCCGCGGTCGGCCAGCACCGCGTACTTGTGATGGACACTCAGAGCTGGAAGCAGACCGACGCCATCGACGTCGCCGGCCAGCCGGTGTTCGTGATGTCACGCCCGGATACGCGGCAACTCTGGGTCAACTTCGCCCACCCGGACAACGGCAAGGTGCAGGTGATCGACACGGAAACCCACCAGATCATCAAGACCCTCGAACCCGGTCCGGCGGTGCTGCATATGGAATTCACTCCGCGCGGCGAGCAACTCTGGCTGTCGGTGCGCGACGGCAACGAGGTGCAGGTCTGGGACCCTTACACGCTACAACTGCTCAAGCGCCTGCCGGCCGACAGCCCGAGCGGCATCTTCTTCTCAAGCCGCGCCCACGAGACGGGGTTGTGACATGCAGATCGACGCCCTCAGCCGCCGCCTGATCGACCGCTTCCAGCACGGCATGCCGCTGTGCGCCGAGCCCTACCGCGCCATGGCCGAGGCGCTCGATTGCAGCGAAGCCGAGGTGCTGGCCTGCCTCGAGGCCCTGGAGCACGGCGGCGGTCTGTCGCGCGTCGGCCCGGTGTTCGAGCACAGCCGCGCCGGCGCCAGCACCCTGGTCGCCCTGGCGGTGCCCGAGGCGCGCCTGGAATCGGTCGCAGCGCTGATCAACAGCTATCCCGAGGTCAACCACAACTACCTGCGCGAGCACCGCTACAACCTCTGGTTCGTGGTGACGGGCCCCGACCACGCTCACGTCGAAGCGCTGCTGGCGCGGATCGAAGCCGAAACCGGGCTCACGCCGCTGGATCTACCGATGCGGGCGGCCTACCGCATCGACCTCGGTTTCCCCATCGGAGACGCGCCATGACCGCCCTGCTCGATGATCTGCAAACCCTGCAGCTGCGGCGCCTGCTCGAAGCCGGCCTGCCACTCGCCGCCCGCCCCTATCAACTGCTGGCCGAACGCATCGGCGCCAGCGAAGAGGCGGTGCTCGAGCAGGTCCGTCGCTGGAACGACAGCGGACTGTTTCGTCGCATGGGCCTCGTGATCAAGCATCGCGCCCTGGGCTTTCGCGCCAATGCCATGCTGGTGATGGACATCCCGGACGAGATCGTCGACGAGATCGGCCAGCGCCTCGGCCAGGCCGCCGGCATCAACCTCTGCTATCAGCGGCCGCGGCGCCTGCCCGACTGGCCTTACAACCTGTTTTGCATGGTCCACGGCCGCGAGCGCGAGCAGGTCTGCCGGTTGATCGCCGCGCTGCTCGCCGAACAGGGGCTGAGCGACGCGCCGCACCAGCTGCTGTTCAGCACCCGCGCCTTCAAGCAATGCGGTGGCCGTTACGCCCCGCCCGCGATACCGGTGGCGGCCCATGGATGAGCTCGATCGGCGCCTGATCAACCGCTTGCAGCATGGCCTGCCGCTGGTCCGCGATCCCTGGCAGGCATTGGCCGAAGAGCTGGACGCCGACGCCGCGCAACTGCGCGAACGCGTCCAGGCTCTGCTCGACGATGGCACCCTGACCCGCTTCGGCCCGATGTTCGACATCGAACGTCTCGGCGGCGCCTTTACCCTCGCCGCGCTGTCGGTGCCGGAAGAGCGCTTCGATCAGGTCGCCGAGCAGTTGGCGGCGATGCCGGAAATTGCGCACAACTACCGCCGCGAGCACGCCTGGAACATGTGGTTCGTGCTCGGCTGCGCCACACCGCAGGGCATCGCGGAGACCATTTCCCGGATCGAAGCCGAGACCGGCCTGCCGGTACTCAACCTGCCCAAGGAGGAGACCTACCATGTCGGCCTGCACTTCGCCGTTTGAGCCTGCCCAGCAGGCCGAGCTGGCCCGGCGCCTGGTATCGCTCACCGAAGGCGGGCTGCCGCTGGTGGACGATCCTTGGGGTTGGCTCGCCGAGCGCCTGGAGCTGAGCGTCGAGGCCACCCTCGCGCTGCTGCAGCAGCTACAAGCCGACGGCGCCATCCGCCGCATCGCCGCCGTGCCCAATCACTACCGCCTCGGCTACCGCCACAACGGCATGACCGTCTGGGATGTGGACGACGCCGAGATCGCCCGTCTCGGCCCGTTGATCGGCGCTCAGGCGTTCGTCAGCCATTGCTATCGCCGTCCGCGCCAGGATGGCTGGCGCTACAACCTGTTCGCCATGGTGCACGGCCGCAGCGCCGAGGAGATCGACGGCTACCGCGCCGAGATCCGCGCACTGCTCGGCAACGCCTGCCGCGCCGACGAGATGCTGGTCAGCAGCCGTATTCTCAAGAAGACCGGCTTACGCGTGGGCAGCCGAACCTGAAGCCGCTGCTCGCGCGCCGCACAAGCCGGGCCATCAGAACCGCCATTCGGGCTTGAACAGACCGATCACGAAGAAGAGCGTGGAGAAGCTCCACATGACCAGCGCATACAAGCGGATCTGCTCGGCATTCCACGGCCATGCGAACCAGTCCAGAACGAGCATGCTCTTCCAGCCCTCGATCCACTGGGCTCCGCCCCAGCTGATGATCCATTTCCAGAACAAGCTGTTGAGAAGGTAAAGCGCAACGAATTCGATGGTGCTCATCGGCGCGTCCTTAAATGTCCTTGCAAGGAAGCCGGCAAGCCCGGCCAGCTGTCTATCCCATCCAAACGGGATGTTCGCGACGTTATCGGGACGGCCTTTTTGCGTCCATCACCGCTGGTAACCGTGCGTTCCGTTTGTGATGAAGGCCAGGTCCGTAGGTTGGAATAACCGCTGGACGTATTCCCGCGTCGCGGTAACCAACGCAAGCGCTTACAGCGCAAGCATCCGACAAACGCCCTCCGCCTGCGCCGACAGCCCACCCTACCGGCAGCGGCGTAGGGTGGATGTCGCGCTTCACATCCACCGATGTTTCGCGCGGTGGATCGGTGGATCGGAGAAGCGTGATCCACCCTACGGGCAGGCGACGCGAAACGCTTCCGACGATTACCGCGATTTGGCGGAACGCGACCCTGCGCATCGGCGCCCGGCCTGCACCGCTGCTCTGTTACGGGGCCGGGGCCCACCTCTTTATTGTTTGCGGTCAAGGATTGGCATTCGCCAGTCGGTGATGCTGCCTCCATCGAAACACGCAAGACGCGTGACGCGAGGAGACCCCCTCATGCTGAGAATCAGCCATTACCTGCGCGCGCTCGCCCGGCCCGCCATGCCGGTGCTGGGCGCACGCAGCACCGCTGGCGCACGGCCACCGGTGGTGATCTGGAACCTGCTGCGGCGCTGCAACCTGACCTGCAAGCACTGCTACGCGACCTCGGCGGACAGCGAGTTCCGCGACGAACTGGACACGGCCGAAGCGCTCAAGGTGATCGACGACCTGCACGAGGCCGGCGTCCGCGTGCTGATCCTGTCCGGTGGCGAGCCGCTGCTGCGCGACGACATCTTCGAGCTGTCCGAATACGCGCGCCTGCGCAGCTTCTTCGTCGCGCTGTCGACCAACGGCACGCTGATCGACGAGGGCAACATCGAGCAGATCGCCGCGGCGAAATACGACTACGTGGGCATCAGCATCGACGGCCTGGAAGCGGTGCACGACGACTGGCGCCAGCTCAAGGGCAGCTTCGCCGCGTCCATGCACGCCATCGACCTCTGCCGCCAGCATGGCATCCGCGTCGGCCTGCGCACCACCCTGACGCAGAACAACTACCCGCAACTGCCGGCACTGCTGGCGCTGATGCGCGAACACGACGTGCAGAAGTTCTACCTCTCGCACCTCAACTACAGCGGCCGTGGCAAGCGCAGCCGCAGCCGCAAGGCCGACGCCCATCACCAGATGACCCGCGACGCCATGTACCAGCTGTTCGAGCAGGCCTGGGATGATGTGCAGCACGGCCGCGAAACCGATTTCGTCAGCGGCAACAACGACGCCGATGCCGTGCTGCTGTTGAAGTGGGTCGAACAGCGCCTGCCCGAACACCGCGACCGTCTGGAGCGGATGCTGCGCGCCTGGGGCGGCAACGCCTCGGGCAGCGGCATCGCCAATATCGACAACATCGGCGATGTCCACCCGGACACCTACTGGTGGCAGCACACCGTCGGCAACGTGCGCCGGCAGTCGTTCCGCCAGCTCTGGCTGGACCAGCCCGAGCCGCTGCTCGCCGAGCTGCGCCAGCATCCCCGCGCAGTGGGCGGACGCTGCGCAGAGTGCCGCTGGTTGTCGATCTGCAACGGCAACACCCGTACCCGCGCCTGGGCCGAGGGCAACCTTTGGGGCGAAGACCCCGGCTGCTACCTCAGCGATGAAGAAATCGGCTTGCCGCAACCGCAGCGCATTCCCGCCGTCGCCCTTTGATACCGAGCGCGGCCCCGAGGCCGCCCGAGACCTACCGTCGTCCGATGAGATTTCAGGAGTTCGCATGGATCAGCCAACCACTCTCCCCGCTGCACTCGGCGCCACGCTGGCCCCTGGCGAAGTCGCCCTCGTCGGCGCCGGCCCCGGCGACCCGGGCCTGCTCACCTTGCGCGCCTGGAGCCTGCTGCAACAGGCCGACGCGGTGGTCTACGACCGCCTGGTCAGTGAGGAGTTGATGCAGCTGCTGCCAGCCCGCTGCGCCCGCCATTACGTCGGCAAGACCAGCGGCTACCACAGCCTGCCGCAGCCGCAGATCAACCAGTTGCTGGTGGACCTGGCGCAGCAGAAGCTGCGCGTGGTGCGGCTGAAAGGCGGCGACCCCTTCATCTTCGGCCGCGGCGCCGAGGAACTGGAATTCCTTCTGGCGCATGGCATCAATGGCCAGGTGGTTCCGGGCGTGACCGCCGCTGCCGGTTGCAGCGCCTATGCCGGCATTCCGCTGACCCACCGCGACCTGGCGCATTCCTGCCAGTTCATCACCGGCCATTTGCAGGAAGACGGCGCGCTGCAGCTGTCCTGGACCAGTCTGGTCGAGGGCAAGCAGACGCTGGTCTTCTATATGGGCCTGGCCGCGCTCGGCGAGATCTCGCGCAACCTGATCGCCGCCGGCCTGCCGGTCGACACGCCGGCCGCACTGATCGGCAACGGCACCCGCGCCGACCAGCGCGTGGTGCGCTGCAGCCTCAAGCAACTGCCGAGCATGGCGCAGGCGCACCAGCTGATGCCGCCAACCCTAACCGTCATCGGCCAGGTGGTCGGCTTGTTCGCCGACACCGAGCTGGAATTCCCGGCTCGGCTACGCACCGCCCGGCATATACAATCCGCTCCACAGGAGGCCCTATGCGAGTAGTTCCGCTAGTGCTGTTGGCACTTTCTGGTGCGATTCAGGCAGCGCCCGAGGTGGTGGGCTTGGAACAGGCCGGCGCGCTTTACGAGCAACACTGCCAGAGCTGCCATGGCGTCGATCGTCTGGGCGGCGCAGGGCCGGCGCTGCTGCCGGAGAGCCTCAGCCGACTGAAGCCTGACGAGGCACGCGAGGTCATCCACAACGGTCGGCCGGCCAGCCAGATGGCGGCGTTCGGCGACCGTCTGAACGATGCACAGATCGATGGTCTGGTGAGCTATCTCTATCAGCCGCCAGCGACCCCGCCGACCTGGAGCGACGCGGATATTCGCGCCAGCCACCGCATCCTTGCCGACGTTTCCAAGCTACCGAGCACGCCGCAACACGGCGCCGACCCGCTCAACCTGTTCGTCGTGGTCGAGGCCGGCAATCATCATGTACGCGTGCTCGACGGCGAGCGCTTCACCGAGCTGGCCAACTTCCCGTCGCACTACGCCCTGCACGGTGGCCCGAAGTTCTCGCCGGATGGGCGCTTCGTCTACTTCGCCTCGCGCGACGGCTGGGTCAGCGTCTACGACCTCAACAACCTGACCATGATCGCCGAGGTCCGCGCCGGGCTGAACACCCGCAATCTGGCCGTCAGCAACGATGGCCGCTGGGTGCTGGTGGGCAACTACCTGCCGGGCAATCTGGTACTGCTCGACGCGCGCGACCTGTCGCTGGTAAAGCACATCCCGGCGGTCGCCGCGGACGGCACGCCGTCGCGGGTCAGCGCCGTCTACACCGCCCCGCCACGCGACAGCTTCGTGGTCGCACTGAAGGACGTGAAGGAAGCCTGGGAGCTGTCCTATGCCGGCGAGCCGGACTTCAAACCACGGCGCATCGAGGCCGCCGACTTTCTCGACGACTTCTCCTTTACCCCAGACTATCGCTACCTGCTGGCCACCTCGCGCAAGGCCCTCGGCGGCCAGGTCATCGACCTCGACACCGGCAAGGCGGTCACCGACATCCCGCTGCCGGGCATGCCGCACCTGGGCTCGGGCATCTACTGGAAGCGCAACGGCAAGTGGGTCTTCGCCACGCCCAACGTGAGCAAGGGCCTGATCTCGGTGCTCGACCTCGAGACCTGGAAGCTGATCAAGGAAATCCCCACCGAAGGCCCCGGCTTCTTCATGCGCAGCCACCTGAACTCGAAATACGCCTGGACAGACGTGTTCTTCGGCCCGAACAACGACGCCGTGCACCTGATCGACAAACAGACCCTGGAAATCGCCTACACGCTACGGCCAATGCCGGGCAAGAACGCTGCCCACGTCGAATTCACCAACGACGGCCGCTACGCCCTGCTCAGCGTCTGGGACACCGACGGCGCGCTGATCGTCTACGACGCCAAGACGCTGGAAGAGATCAAACGCATCCCGATGAACAAACCGTCCGGCAAATACAACGTCGGCAACAAGATCGAGTTTGCCGAGGGGACCTCGCACTGAGGGCTGGCCGTCCCGGTAATAGCCGCTGCCCGGTCGTGGTTTGAATCAAAAGCTTCGCGGTCAAGACCGCTCCCACGGGTGTGCACAGACTTGTGGGAGCGGTCTCGACCCCGAGCTCTTCGGTGTCTGAGGCGCCCCAAACCGTCCCGGTAATAGCCGCTGCCCAGTCGAGCGTGTGAATCAAAAGCTTCGCGGTCAAGACCGCTCCCACAGGTAATGCGCCGCCTTGTAGGAGCGGTCTCGACCGCGAGCTCTACGGTGTCTGAGGCGCCCCAGACAGTCCCGGTAATAGCCGCTGCCCCGTCGTGGTTTGGTGGATCAAAAGCTTCGAGGTCAAGACCGCTCCCACAGGTGTGCACAGCCTTGTAGGAGCGGTCTCGACCGCGAGCTCCACGGTGTCCGAGGCGCCCCAGACAGTCCCGGTAATAGCCAGTGCCCCGTTGTGGTTTGAATCAAAAGCTTCGCGGTCAAGACCGCTCCTACGGGTGTGCACAGGCTTGTAGGAGCGGTCTCGACCGCGAGCTCTTCGGTGTCTGAGGCGCCCCAGACAGTCCCGGTAATAGCCGCTGCCCAGTCGTGCGTGTGAATCAAAAGCTTCGCGGTCAAGACCGCTCCCACAGGTAATGCACCGCCTTGTAGGAGCGGTCTCGACCGCGAACTCTCCAGTGTCTGAGGCGCCCCAAACCGTCCCGGTAATAGCCGCTGCCCGGTCGTGGTTTGGATCAGAAGCTTCGCGGTCAAGACCGCTACCACGGGCGTGCACAGACTTGTAGGAGCGGTCTCGACCGCGAGCTTTACGAGCTGAATGCCACCTTCGGTACCCTTGTCCACTTCCACCATTGATCCCAACCTGCTTTCATATCACTCCCTTTGATATGAGCGCCGCTTTCCATGGATATCGATCTCGCCCGCACCTTTCTCGAGATCATTCGCAGCGGCAGCTTCATCGCCACCGCCGAGCGCCTGCATGTCACCCAGACGGCGGTGACCGCGCGGGTGCGTAGTCTGGAGACGCAGCTCGGTTGCCGGCTGTTCGTGCGCAACCGGGCCGGGGCGCGGCTGACGCCTGACGGCGAACGTTTTGTCGCCTATGCCACGCAACTGGTGCAGACCTGGGAAACGGCGCGGCGCGACCTGCCGTTGCCGCGCGGCTACGACAAGCTGTTGTCGCTTGGAGCCGAGGTCAGCCTGTGTAACCCGCTGATGCTTGCCTGGGTCCAGCGGCTGCGCCAGGCAATGCCTGACCATGCGCTGCGCAACGAGGTGGCCAGTGGCGATGAGCTGCAAAAGCAACTCGACTTGGGCGCGCTGGATGCGGCATTGGTGCACCGCCCCGAGTACTGGCCCGGATTGCAGATCGAGCAACTGCTCGAGGAAAAACTCATCCAGGTGGTGCATGCAACCGAGCCGGATCCTTATCTCTATATCGACTGGGGCCCGGCGTTCCGTCAGCAGCACGACCTTTCCCTGCCGGGCCATATGCGCGCCGCCCTGTCCTTCAGCCTCGGGCCGCTGGCGCTGCAGTATCTGGTTCAGTGCGGCGGGCGCGGCTACTTCCGCACGCGCGTGGTGCAGCGCTATCTCGACGAAGGCATCCTCAAGCGCGTCGAGCAAGCGCCGGAATTCAGCTACCCGGTCTACCTGGTCCATTCCCGCGCGGCGCAGTCGCCGGCCCTGTTCAAGGCACTCGAACTGCTACGCGAGGTCGCTCGGGACGACTACGACTGGTCGCGCTGGAACTACGCGATCTGAGCCGATCCGGCCGTCAGTTGCTCAGGCGCTTCATCCAGCTCTGGTACAAGCCGGTGATCAGATCGCTCTGGGTGATGATGCCCACCAGCCGCTGCTCAGCGTCGACCACCGGCAGACAGGACATGCCGCGATCGGCCAGCAGGTAGACCAGGTCCGGCAGTTGGGCATCCTCGCGCACCGACACCACCGGGGCGCTCATGATGTCGCTGATACGCGTCTCGCGGCGCAGGGACAGGCGGCGGAGGCTGAAGCGTGAAGGATGCGATTCGAGGTGCTGAAGCAGGTCGGTCTGGGTGACGATGCCGATCAGCGCGTGGCTGTCTGGATCGACCACCGCCAGCGCATGCAGCCGGTGCCGGCGCACCAATGCGCGCGCCTGATGCAGGCTCTCCTGCGGGGCGCAGGTATGCAATTCACGGCACATGATGTCGGCAGCGCTGACATCTCCCATACTGCGGCGGATGGCATGCTTTTCGATGCGTTGGATCAGCTCGAGCAGGTCATCGCGGGTCACGTCGACATACTCGCCGAACTCCTGCAGCGCGCGTTCGACGTCGTCATCGGTGAAACCCAGGTGCTCCTCGCCCAGCGGCACGCTGCCGGCCTGGACGCCGCTGCCCTGGGTCCGCGGTTTGGGATAGGGATGCCCGGTGAGGTTGTTGTACAGCAGGGCGAATGCCACCAGCAGCAGCGAATTGAACGCCACAGGATACAGCAGGCCATAGCCGAGCTCGGTGATGCCCGGCCCGCCGATCGCCGCGACCATCGCTAGCGCACAGCTCGGCGGGTGCATGCAGCGCAGCAGGAACAGGCAGGCGATCGCCAGACACACCGCCGTCACGGCCGCAGCCACCGGGGTCAGGCCGCAGAGGCCGAGCGTCACCCCGATCGCCACGGCGATGAGGTTGCCACCGATCACCGACCAGGGCTGGGCGAACGGGCTGGACGAGGCGCTGAACAGGATCACCGCCGAGGCGCCGGCGGGCGCGACGATATGCAGGGTCACGGGGCCGCCGAACACCAGCAGCCCGACCGCCACCATCGGCAGCACTACCAGCCCGACGCCGATCACGGCGCGAATCCAGTGCTTGTGGGAGACACTCTGGGGGGCCGGGAAGAAGGACCGCAACCAGTGGCTCAGGCGTTCTTGCATGGGCTCTGCTTGTCCGGAAGGGGTTGGCTTGTCAGGCACTGTACCAGCAGCCGGGTTCCCCTAGTCTCCGCGAGATGGTCGTACTCAGTCGGGCAGGTGCTTGAGCCAGTTGCGGTAGAGCGCGGCAATGAGGTCGGTCTGGGTGATCATGCCGACCAGTCGCTGTTGGCCATCGACGACCGGCAGGCAGTGCAGACCGCGGTCGGACAGCAGGAACACCAGATCGACCATGTGGCTGTCCTCGGTTACCGAGACCACCGGCGTGCTCATGATCGTGCGTAGCTGGACGCCGCGCAGGAATTTGAGCTGGCCGAACTTGATCCGTGCCGACGCCGGCTGGAAGTGCTTGAGCAGATCGACCAGGGTCACGATACCCACCAGGCGGCGGCTGTCGGGCTCCAGCACCGGGAACGAATGCAGACGGTGTTCGCGCAGCGTTTGCCAGGCCTGCTGAATCGAACAGTCCGGCGTGCCCCAGTAGAGGTCGCGGGACATGATGTCGGCGGCGGTGATCTCGCCCATGCTGCGCCGCAACGCGTGCTTTTCGGTCTGTTTGATCAACTGGGCGAGATCGTCGCGGGTGACGTCGACGTATTCGCCGAAGTCGGCCAGCGCGCGCTCGACATCGTCCTCGCTGAAGCTCATGCGCTCACTGGGCAGGGGGTCGTGAGTGTGGTGCGGGTTGCCCTTGTGCGGGCGCGGCTTGGGATAGGCATGCCCGCTGAGGTTGTTGTAGAGGAGCGCAACCGAGACCAGCAGCAGCGAATTGAAGGCCACCGGATAGAGCAGTTCGAAGCCGAAAGCGTGCACCTGCGGGCTACCTATCACCGCCACCAGCGCCAGCGCCGCGGCAGGCGGATGCAGGCAGCGCAGGATGAACAGACAGAGGATCGCCAGGGCCCCGGCGATGCCGGCAGCGGCCGCGACTGGCAAGTCGCTGGCTGCCAACGCTACGCCGATCGCGGTGGCCAGCAGGTTGCCGCCGATCACCGACCAGGGCTGCGCGAAGGGGCTCGACGACGCGGCGAACACCAGCACCGCCGACGCTGCCGCCGGCGCCACCAACGGCAGCGAAATACTGCTCCCGAACACCAGCGCACTGGCCGGAATGATCAGCAGCAGCACCAGACCGATACCGATGGCCGCGCGCAGCCATTCGGCCGGGCGCGCAGAGAGAGGCGCCGGGGCGAAGGAACGGCACCAGTCGATAAGACGTTGTTGCATGCGACCTGCTTGAGCGAAGGAAGGCGGTACGGCGGCCGTCCAGGAGGACGAGATACCACGAACAGGCGGGGCATTGGCGCACGGAAAAGAGGCACCAGCCAGCCGGGCCGCACATTGTCGGTGCGTCTGGGCCGTGCTGCCAATGAATCCTGTTGATGCTTCGATGCAAAATTTTTGTTATCAACGCTGCGGCTGCCTTGGCGCTCGACCCGCGGGCCGCAGCCCATCAGGCACTTCACGCCGGTGCGTGAGACGGCCGGGTGCTGGCTTCGTACTCGTCGATCAGCGCCGCGACAATGCGCATCACCTCGAGGTTGGCCGTCTCCATCTCGCCGAGGTGCCCGAGCGTGTCCTCCAGCGCCTGTCGCGCAAATGCCTCGAGTGCCCGCTGCCCTTGGTGATGCACGGCGGTGTGCGGCCGCTCGATCCGCTGGAAGTGCGCCAGGCGCTGCATGCGCCGGTTATCCTCCGCGTAGTACCAGCGCCCGAACCGGCAATCGCGCTCGCTGGGCAACGTCGGAACGCTCTGCTCGGCAGCGCCTAGGACCTGGTTGTAGACGACGAACTTCAACGACAGCTCGTCCAGATTGGCCAGCTCGATTCCCGCGCGGAACGAGGAACGCTCGATGCCGTCACGCATGCTCCCGGCCAATCGATGCAGGTGCTGCATGCCGGCGACGGCGCTGGCCGTGGTCTGGCTGAACCCCTGCGCCAGGTTTCCCTGTAGCTGGATGTAGTGGTGCACGTCGGCGATCTCGGCCTGCACCTCGGTGATCTTGCGGACAATGTCGGCGGTAGCCAGCGCGGTTCGCTCCGCCAGGGTGCGAACCTCCCCGGCGACCACCGCGAAACCGCGCCCGGCCTCCCCCGCCCGCGCCGCCTCGATGGCGGCGTTGAGGGCGAGCAGGTTGGTCTGGCTGGCGATGCCGCTGATGAGATCGACGATGCCGTTGATCTCCTGCGAATGCGCCGCCAGGGCCTCGACCTTGCGCGAGGCCTGATCGAGGCCACGCTCCATGTCGATCGCCTTGCCCTGCAATTCGCCGAAGCGTTGCTGGTTGCTCAACGCCGCGTCGTCGACCTGCTCGGCACGGAGGCGGTTCTCGCCCAGTTGACCGGTGAGGTACTCGAAGGAGTCGCCCAGATGCGCCACCGATGTACTGAAGCAGGCCAGCTTGCTGGCCACGCCGCGGTAGTAACGGAGTTGGCGCTGCTCATCGCTGCGTGCCGCCTGCATGGCGGCGAGCGCCTGCTCCAGCGCCGAGATACGCGCGGCCTGATCGTCGCAGGTGCGCTGCAGGCGATCGCGTTCGTCTTGCAACTGGCGGGCGGCCCGCCTGGCTCCGAAGATCATCGTCGGCCTCGCGAGGTCAGTTGAGCGTATAGCCGTTATCGACCACCCAGTCCTGTCCGTAGACGCCGCGAGCGCCCTGCGACAGCTGGAACAGGATCACGTTGGCGACCGCCGCCGACTCGAGGAAATGCCCCGGCAGGAGACGCTTGGTGACCGCATCGGCGACCGCCTCCAGCTGTTCGTCGGCCAGGCCCAGGGTGCCCCAGATGGCGGTGGCGGTCGGCCCGGGCGACACCGTGTTGATGCGCACGTCCAGCGACGCGAATTCCACCGCCAGCGTGCGCGCATGGGCCACCAGTGCCGCCTTGCTGGCGATATACGCGGCCAGGCCAGGGAAGGTGCTGCGCGTCAGAAAGGTACCGACAAAGACCACCGAGGCCGGTTTGGCGAGCTCGGCCCGCAGCGCCGCCAGGGTGTTCAGCGCGCCGGCGCCGTTGACCGCCCATTGACGGTCGAAGCAGCTCGTGTCGAGGCTGTCGCCGAGCTCGGCAATACCGGCATTGGGCACCAGGTAATCCACCGGACCGAGCACGGCGGCGCGCCGCGCCAGCGTTTGCAGGTCGTCGGCGACGGTAACATCACCGGCCACCCAGACCATCTGCTCGGGATAGCTCTCCAGCAACTGGCCCAGCCCTCCGACGCTGCGCGACATGGCCAGCACACGAGCACCACGCTGCAGCAGAGCGGCACACAGCGCGAGGCCGATCCCGGAACTGGCACCCGTGACGATGGCCAGGCGGTCCTTGAATTCGTTCTTCATATTTACTCCGATGCCGGCGATCGCCGAGCCACAAGCGGCCCGACCCAGAATGGGCGGGCAGCGGTTATTCGATCAGGGGTTACAGGTAGGAATGCCGACGACCACAGTCAGCCGGGATGACCGTCGACCCGTGCGCTCACCAGCATCGGGGCATAGCGCCAGGCGTACAGGGCAAAGGCGGCGGCCCAGCAGCCGGCCGCGAGCCAGAGTCCGGACATCGGCCACTGGCTGGCGATAAACACCCGCGCAGCCGCGCCGAGATTGAACAGAGTGAAGGCGGCGACGATGCCCGACGGTAGCTGTAAGGGGCGTCCGGTATGGCCGAGCGTCACGCGCGCGATCATCGCCAGGATCAGGCCGC
This sequence comes from Stutzerimonas stutzeri, assembly GCF_018138085.1. Taxonomy (NCBI): domain Bacteria; kingdom Pseudomonadati; phylum Pseudomonadota; class Gammaproteobacteria; order Pseudomonadales; family Pseudomonadaceae; genus Stutzerimonas; species Stutzerimonas stutzeri. Next base: position 858,627 of record NZ_CP073105.1, on the reverse strand, counting down.
TCATCGAACCCACCGAAAGGGCATGCAGCGCCGCGCTGGCGTTGCTCAGCAGGCCGAAGTTCCACAGCGCCAGGCCCGCAGCAGCGATTACCAGCCAGAGCATGGCCAGGTGCAGCGACCACAGCAGCGGCACACGCCAGATGCCGGCGTCGTACCAACGCGCCAGGCGCAGCAGGTGGCCAGCGGCGATAGCAATGAACAGCAGGCCGAGCAGCACATGCGGTACGAGGGCGACACCGGCGGCATAAAGCGCGGCAATCAGGCCGGTCCCGACCAGCAGCGCCACGTCCAGCCAGAGCCAGGGCTTCACCGCGTCGGCACGGCCGAGACCGCGCTGGGTGAAGAAGGGAATCACCCGCCCACCGATGATGGCCATCAGCGCCGCCACCAGCCACAGCCCGGCGAGTACGCCCTGGCGCTGTAGTCCGTCGTCGCTCAGCGCGACGCCGCAGAGCACCAGCACATCGGCGCCGGTCATCAGGGTGAGCACGGCGATGATCGGATAGTTGCGTTTCTGCCTGACCACCCAGAGCATGCGCGCCATCAACCCGGTTACGCCGAGCAGGAACAGCAGGTCCGCCACCACCAGCAGGCCGATCGGTGCACCCAGCAACCAGCCCAGACGCGCCAGCAGCCAGACGCCCGCCAGCGCCGCCAGGCGGTTACCGGAAACTCCGGGCTGGCCCGTCCAGGTCTGACCCGCCGTCAGCAGGAAGCCGGCGACGATGGCCATGGCGAAGCCGAAGAGCATTTCGTGGCGGTGCCAGGCGAGCCAGCCGCCAGTGGGGTGAAAGCCCGACCACAATCCGGTCCAGGCCCCGATCCACAGCGGAATCGCCAGCATCGCGAAGAGGCTGCCGGCGAGAAAGAATGGACGAAACGCGAGCCGCCAGAGGGGCGGAATACTGAGGGCTTTTCGCCGATCGATGACTTGCACGGGGCCTCCTGACACTCATTCTGCAACGGCCGACGAAGCGACAAGCCGCCGGACCGAGGAACCGGGCGCCGAGATTTCCGGAGCCAGGGTTACTTTGTACAGCGTAGGAGGCGTTCCCAGACTTGATTGCAATCAGCTTTTGACGAGGGGGCGCTGGCAGGCGATGACAGGGCTGTCGCAGAGCTTCGTAGGGTGGATCGCGCCTCACCGATCCACCGAGCCGGCTCATGGTGGATGTAAAAAGCGACATCCACCCTACGCTGCTTTACGTGGGAGGCGCGACCCGCGGCGAACGGCGCCGCTCGGTGCCTGAAAAGCTTCGGCCCGGGGTCGGGCCTCTCACGAAAGCAGCCCGTGCGTGGCGCCACCCCCCACAAATCGAGCCCGTACATGGCGCTGCGTTGTGCAGGTCGCTCGCTTTTTCTGTGGGAGCCGCGACCCCGCGGCGAATGGCGACGGCTCGGTGCCCAAAAAACTTCGCCCCGAGGGCGGGGCTCCCACAAATCGAGCCCGTACATGCCGCTACGTTGTGCACGTCGCACGCTTTTCCTGTGGGAGCCGCGACCCGCGGCGAATGGCGCCAACCCGGCGCCTGAAAAAAGCTTCGCCCCGAGGGCGGGCCTCCCACGAAAGCAACCCGTGCTTGACGCCACCTTATGCAAGCGGCGCGCTTTTCTGTGGGAGGCGCGACCCGCGGCGAACGGCGCCAGCTCGGTGCCCGAAAAGCTTCGCCCCGGGGTCGGGGCTCCCACGAAAGCAACCCGTGCGTGGTGCCACCTTATGCAAGTGGCGCGCTTTTTCTGTGGGGGGCGCGACCCGCGGCGAATGGCTCCAACTCGGCGCAGGAAAAGCCTCGCCCCGAAGGCGAGCCTGCTATAGCAAAAGCATAAAAAAACACTCGCGTGCGCCGAGTTATTTCGGCTCGTGCTTGACCGCGTCGGCGCCGGCGCTTTCCCCATCGCTCATGGATTTACGAAAGCCGCTGATCGCGCCGCCCAGGTCCGAGCCCAGTCCACGCAGGCGCTTGGTGCCGAACAGCATGACCACGATCAGCAGCACGATCAGGAGTTGCCAGATACTGATACCCATCATTGCAATACCTCGTTTGAAGTTGTGTCAGGTGCGGCCATGCACAGGCCGCTTGTTCAATGACCGGCGTGGGCCTGGTGGTCGCCCATGCTCATCGGCATGGCGGCCGCCGGCTGCAGCACCGACTGGTCAATCTCTTCGAAGCGCAACACACGCCCGCCCTGCTCTTCAGCCAGGCGCTTGGCGTCCTCTTCCTTGGCGAACGTCGCCAGCACCGCGCCCATGGCGCCTTTCAGGTGCGTGCCGGCGACATAGTAGGCGCTGGTCGCGTCGATCAGGTAGTGATCATCAGGTTGTTCCCAGGTGCTGCGCCCCATGTCGTGTACATACAGCTTGGCGTTCAGGTTGCGGTTTTCCGGTTGCAGCCACCAGCCGAGCAATTCAGCCGTCGAGCAGAACTTGCGGACCTTGCCCTTTTCCACCGCCTGGCCTTTCGGGCCGGGGAAATCGCTGATCGCCATGCCGCAGACGTGGCATTCATCGCTGGCATGGAAGGCCACCGGCGCAAGCGCCTGTGCGTTCTCCTCAGGCTCGTTGCAGGCGGCCAGCCCCAGCAGCAGCGTAGCGGCGAGCAACAGGCGTGACGAGCGGATATATAGCGCATTCATGGTGACAGTTTCCTTTTCAGAGTCAGGCCAGGCGACGACGGAACACGCCGTAGGCCAGTAGCAGGGAAGCACCCACCCAGAGCAGCAGGCACAACCAGAGGACGGCCGCCGGCACCGGCAGATCGCCGCCCAGTGACAGTACGCCCATGGCATTGCCGCCCTCGAAGCCGGACAGGTTGATCAGTCGATAGATGTCGGTCGGATTGAGCAGCAACAGCCAGGGCAGCGCCTCGGGGCTGAACTTGCCTTCGCTGAGCACCAGCAGCGCCAGCAGGACCAGGTCGAACACCAGCACGAACAGAAACCACACGCCGAGCGCCAACCCGGCCGCGCTGGATTTCTCGCTGACCTTGCTACTGAGCACATAGGCCATCGCCAGGAACACCCAGCCGAGCAGGGTCGAGGAGACCATGAAGCGGCCGAACGCCCAGAGCAGCATGCCGATCTCGATGTCGTCCACCAGCAGAGCGATGGCCAGCATGGCGCAGCCGAAGCCGATCAGCACCGCTAGCGCCAGAATCAGCCCGTGGCCGACGAACTTGCCGAGCAGGATCTGCCCGCGCCCCAGCGGATAGGTCAGCAGCAGCATCAGGGTGCCGCCCTCGTCCTCGTCGACGATGGCGTCGTAAGCCAGCAGTAGCGCGATCAGCGGCATCAGGAAGGTCGCCAGGCTGGCGAGGCTGGCGACCGTGGCGGGGATCGAGGTGAAGCCGAGCTGGCCGGACGCCGCGGCGCCGAGCCAGGCAATGCCCACCGCCAGCACTGCGAAGAGCAGACTGATGGCCAGCAACCAGCGGTTGCGCAGGCCGTCGCTGAGTTCCTTACGGGCGATGTTCCAGACCTGGCTCATAGCGTGCCCTCCGCGGCGCGGACGTCCACGGCGCGCTCCATGTAGTAGCGATACAGGTCCTCCAGCGAGGGCTGGTGGATCTCGATGTCGTCCGGCTCGCCTTCGCCGAGCAGTTCGCGCAGCAGCGGCAGTTTGTGCCCATTGATCGCGCTGACCTCGACGCTGCGCTCGCCCAGCGACCGCGCGCTGTGCCCGGCGGCATCCCAGCGTTGCAGCCAGGCGGCGCCGTTGTCCACGCCGCTGGCACGGATGCGCACCGGCAAGCCCGCCTCGACGCGCAATTGCGCCAGACTGCCGACCGCCTGCAGGCGGCCCTTGGCCAGGATCGCCGCGCGGTTGATGTGCGCCTCGACGCCCGGCAGCACGTGGGAGCAGAGAATGATGCTGGTGCCGCGCTGGCGCAGCCGATCGATCAGCTGGTAAAGATCGCCAGTGGCGATCGGATCCAGCCCCACGGTCGGTTCGTCGAGCAGCAGCAGGCGTGGTTCGCCGAGCAGTGCCTGCGCCAGGCCGAGGCGCTGGCGCATGCCCTTGGAGTAGGTCTTGACCCGCCGCTCGGCGGCGTGAGCCAGGCCCACCTGCTCCAGCAGTTCGTCCACCTGCGCCAGCGGTGCGCTCTTGAGCCGGGCGAAATGGCGCAGCGTCTCGCGGCCACTGAGCTGCGGATAGAAGGTCACGTTTTCCGGCAGGTAGCCGAGCTGGCGGCGCACCGCCGGATCGTTCGGCGCATGGCCGAGCACCCGCACCTGCCCGTCGCTGGGCGACAGCAGGCCGAGAATGAGCTTCATGCTGGTGGTCTTGCCGGCGCCGTTATGGCCGAACAGGCCCAGCACCTCGCCCTCGGCGAGTTCCAGGTTCAAGTCGTGCAGCACCGTCATGCTGCCGTAGCGCTGGTTCACGCCCTGTATCTGTACGGCACTCATGGCGTCGGCTCCTGCGTCTTGGCTATCAAGGGTTCGATGGGCGATTTCATCAGCGGATGGCTGTCCTGCACGCCGGGCGATCTGACCACTGGGAAGGCACGCTGCACCCAGCGCAGCACTTCGATGCTCGGGCTGTTCATCAGCAGGCGCACCTGCGGGTAGAGCCACAGCAGGCGGTCGACGTTGTCGTTGGGCTCATACGCCACGTCGCCCAGGCCATCGTCGTTGCGGTCCCAGCCGAGGTAGTCGCTCCAGTAGTTGCCGCGCCCGTCGATGGACCATTCCTGGGTGCGGGTGGCGACGTACTTGACCTGCTGCTGGTTGTCGACGAAGGCGTTGCCGGCGATGCGGTTGTCTTCGGAGCCTGCGGTCAGGTGGATGCCCAGCGGGCTGTGGGCGAACAGGTTGTTCTCGATCACGTCGAACTGCGAGTTGTAGATGAACAGCGCCTTGCCCTCGGCGCCGGCGATCATGCTGTCGCCGCTGGAGCCGCTGCGCACGTCGCTGACCTGGTTGTCGCGCAGGGTCGAGTAGGTGATGTAGTTCATCAGGATGCCGTAGTTCTCGTCCTGCTCGGAGCGGTTGCCGATCACGGTCAGCTTGCGGCTCTGCATCAGCGCGTAGCCGGTGCGGGTGCGGCGGGTCAGGTTGCCGATCACCCGATTGTCGTTGGAATACATGTAGTGCACGCCGTAGCGCAGGTCCTCGAGCACGTTGTTCTCGAGCAGGTTGCCGTTAGAGGTATCGATATAGATGCCATCGCGGGTTTCGCGCACGTGGTTGCCGATGACCCGGGCGCCCTGCACGGCGTAGAGATGAATGCCATTGCCGCGGTCCTGCGAGCGGATGCTCGGGTCGCCCTGGATGCGATTGCCGATCACGCTGACGTCGCGAGTGGAGTCGACCCAGACACCCGAGCCCGGGCCCTGCATGTGGTTGTCCTCGATTACCGCGCCGCGCGCCTTCGGGCCGATGAACACGGCGGCGTTCAGGTCGGTGAGGTTGCCGCCCCAGTTGCGCAGCGTGCAGCCCTGGATGCGGACGTCCGGCGCGGTGATGGTCAGGGCATTGCCCTCGCCCTGCGCGTCGATGACCGCGCCAGGCGCGCAGTGGATTTGCATCGATTCATCGATGCCGAACGAGCCGTTGTATTCGCCCGCCGGCAACAGCCAGCGGTGCTCGCCGTCCGCCTCGAGCGGCAGCGAGGTGATGGGTTGCGGAGCCGCCTGAGCCGCACCGCAGAAAAGGGCCAGCAGCACGGCTGCCAGCGGTTGTAGCGGTGAAAAAGCCTGAGATCTGAGCACAGCGTTGTTCCTTTCAGCGTCCAGGCAGGTTGGTTGGCGTCCTCCAGCGGGTCCGGGCTGGATCACGACGCTATTGCATCGTCGCTTGTTCGCCGCGGGTCGCGCCTCCCACCGGTCCGCATGTCGCCGATACCTGTGGGAGGCCCGCCCTCGGGCGAAGCTTCATTACCGCTCCGCGCTCCGGTTCAGCAGCGCGGATTACCTCACCGACCTCAGGCCGGCTCGACCAGCATGCGACCGACCATTTCCATGTGCAGTGCGTGGCAGAACCAGTTGCAGTAGTACCAGTGCACGCCGGGCTTGTCGGCGGTGAAGGTGATCGAGGAGGTCTGCTGCGGGCTGATCTCCATGCTCACACCGTGGTTGGTCATGCAGAAGCCATGGGTCACGTCCTCGATCTCGTCGATGTTGGTGATGGTCACGGTGACTTCGTCGCCCTGCTTGACGTTGAACTCGGTCAGGCCGTAGGTCGGCGCCGACGAGGTCATGTAGACGCGCACCTTCTTGCCGTCACGGATGACCTTGTTGTCGGTCTCGAGAGTGACGCCGTCCTTCTTGGCGCGCTCTACCGTGGCCGCGAAGAAGGCATCCTTGCGGTCCCAGATCTTCCTGGTCTTGATCTGGTCGCGGCGGGCCAGGATGCAGTCGTGCGGTTCGGCATAGGTCGGGCCGTCATGCACCAGCTTCATCTCGTCGCCGGAAATGTCGATCAGCTGGTCGTTTTCCGGGTGCAGCGGGCCGGTCGGCAGGAAACGGTCCTTGGAGAATTTGCACAGCGCCACCAGCCATTGGCCGTCGGCTTCGCTGGTTTCGGTCAGCGAGGCATGCAGGTGTCCCGGCTGGTACTGCACGTCGAGCTTCTGCTTGATGTAGTCGACCTTCTCGCCCTTGTAGGCACGGATCGCATCGGCCATGTTCCACTTGACCACCTGGCTGTCGATGAACAGCGTGGTGTAGGCGTTGCCGCGGCCGTCGAAGGTGGTGTGCAGCGGGCCCAGGCCCAGCTCGGGTTCGGCAGCGACGGTGTCGCGCGCGTCCTTGAGCTTGTTGTCGAACAGGTCATCGAGCTTGGCGATCTCGATCATGGTCACGGTGGGCGACAGCTTGCCGTTGGCGATGAAGTACTTGCCGTCCGGCGAGGTGTTCACACCGTGCGGGTTCTTCGGCACCGGGATGTAGCGGGTGAATTCCGAACCGGCGCGGCCATCGACCACCGGCACCTTGGAGTCGCCGAGGGTGGTGAACTTGCCTGCTTTGATCGCCGCCTCGATGCGCGGGATGTTGTACACCACCACCCAGTCGCGCTCGTTGCGCATCATGCCGCCCAGATCGGTGGCCTTTTCCGAGTTGTAGCAGGTGGAGGCCGCGTACTTGCCGGTGTAGTCGGCGTCGGTGTTGTCCAGGTTGCCGTCGACGATGACCTGGAAGGCCATTTCCATCTTCTCGGCGTCGATGACGTTGAACATGGTGTAGGCGCTTTCGGCCTGCAGGTCGAAGTTGGTGCCGTCATTGGGATGCGGAATGACGAACTCGGCGTTGGCGAATACGTACTTGGTGTGCGGCACCTTCTGCAGACGCAGGCCGTGGATGGCCTGGACGTTCGGCACGGTGAGCATCGCATCGCACTTCATGATGTCCAGACGGATGCGCGCAACACGGCTGTTGGCCTTGTCGTTGATGAACAGGTACTTGCCGTCGTACTTGCCGTCGGTCATGGAGATGTGCGGGTGGTGGCAGTCGCCGTTGAGGTACTTGGCGCTCTCGCCCATGATCGCGCGGCTCTCGTTGGTCAGGCCCCAACCGGTGGCCGAATCGACGTTGAACACCGGGATGCGCATCAGCTCGCGCATCGAGGGCACGCCCAGCACCCGCACCTCGCCCTGGTGACCGCCGCTCCAGAAGCCGTAGTAGTCATCCAGCTCGCCGGGCGCGACATGGATCTTCGATTTCGACTCCTTGACCGCAGCCGCCCAGGACTCGCGGCTCATCACGCCACCGGCCAGCGCCGTGGCCGCTACCGCCGCGCCGGTCATGGCGCTGGCCCCGAGGAAGCCGCGGCGACTGAGGCCGCTCTTCTCCAGCGCCTGGGGGTTCTTGCTTTCTTTGTCGCTCATGTGATTGCTCCTTAGGGGACAGCGTCAGGTCAAACGATCGGTTGCGAGCTCGCGCGCTCGGGCGCATCGCTCTGGGGGTCCATCACTTGCACTACGGGAATCAAGGTCGGGCCGGCAGGTGCCTTCTTGCCGCGCTTGCTGCGCTTGTTCTTCAGGATCAGCGGCGGGCACTTGTTTTCGTTGTGGTAGGTCATCTGGCAATCGAGGCAGTAGTGGCACTCGTTGGCATTGATGTGGCCGTCCGGATGGATCGCCTGGATCTCGCATTCCTTGGCGCACAGCTGACAGGGGTTGCCGCATTCCTTGCGGCGCTTGAGCCAGTCGAACAAACGGAACTTGGTCGGGATCGCCAGCGCCGCGCCCAGCGGGCAGATGTAGCGGCAGTACACCTTGCGGGTGAAGATGTTGATCACCAGCAGTGCCACGGCGTAGGCGACGAACCACCACTGGCGATCGAATTGCAGGGTAATGGCGGTCTTGAACGGCTCCACCTCGGCGGCCTTCTCGGCCAGCATCATCGACTCCAGCGAGATGCCGAACAGCACCAGCAGCACGATGTACTTGATCGCCCAGAGCCGCTCATGCACGGCGAACGGCAGCTCGTATTGCGGGATCTTCAGCTTGCGCGCAGCCTCGTTGATCAGCTCCTGCAACGCGCCGAAGGGGCACAGCCAGCCGCAGAACACGCCACGGCCCCAGAGCAGGATGCTGGCGGCGGTGAAGGTCCAGAGAATGAAGATCACCGGGTCGGTGAGGAACAGCTCCCAACGGAAGTCCTGGAACAGCGCATGGACGAAGGTCAGCGCGTTGACCACCGACAGTTGGCCCAGCGCGTACCAGCCGATGAACACCACGGTGAACACCAGGTAGCCACGGCGCAGCCAGTGCATGAAGCGCGGCCGACGGGCGAAGGTGTCCTGCAGGAAGAGGATGACGGTCAGCAGCGCCAAGGCGACCAGGATCACGCCGATCTGGAAGCTCTTCTGGTACCAGATGTTGACCCACATCGGCCGGCTGGCTTCTTCGACCGCGGCCAGCTCCTCGGCGCTCGGCTGTGGGCGCTCGAGGTAGGCTTCGGGCATCTGGTACGGCAGTTCGAAGCTGGTGAACACGCCACTGATCGGGCCGGTCTGGCGGCGCACCAGCAGCTCCAGCGTCCAGGGCGAACCCGGGTCGAAGGCCACGTGTTCGCGGACGATGAAGATGGCCATCTCGCCGAAGTGCGGGATGCCCTCGGCGTAGACGTCGTCGAGACGCTGGAAGTCGCGATCGTGGAAGCTGATGACGTTGCCGAACTGGCGCAGCTGCACGCGATCGAAGATGCCGCCGCGCACATAGCCCGAGCCCTTGAACGAGTAGTCGCCGCTGGCCATGACCGCGACCGCGTGCTCGCCCGGCTTCAGGCCGTCCATCAGGGTCTGGTACTGGCGCTCGCCTAGCAGGTTGCGGCCGATGGTCGGCGGATTGACCTCGGCGGCATAGAGGTCGATGAAGGTCTCGCTGGCGGCCTCCGGAGCGGCTTCGTCGATGCCTTCGGCCTCGGTGCCCTTGAACGCCTGGTCGATATCACCGCGGGTCAGGCGCAGGCGGCGGATGGCGCCGTTGCCGGTCAGCTCGCTCCAGTTGGCCGGCTGGAAAACATCCTGGCGGATCGTGGCCGGTTTCTGCGCGGCGCCGGCCTTGTCTTCCACAAGCCCGAGCGACACCGCGACATCGTGGGCGGCACGCATGACGATCTCGTTGACCACCATGACAGTGACCGTGGCACCGGTGACCGCATCGATGGTGACGGCGCTCTCGTCGCTGGAGTGGCCGACCACGACCCTCTGGTCGACGCTGATGCCCTTGTACTTGGCGGTGAAGGCGTGGAGTTTCTCGACCGGAATGCCGACCAGCAGGATCGGCTCATGATGCTCGAGCACGTAGGCATCGACGATCACGCCCTTGGGGTCGAGCAGCACCTGGATATTGATCGGCTTGCCGGAATAGGCCGGGATGTCCACCACGTTGATGCTCTGGAAGGCGTAGCCGAGCACCTCGTCACCCTTGGTGATGGTGCGGACCTGGTACTCGCCTTCGGCGGCAGAGACCTTGGCGCCTGGAAAGAACTGCTCGATGCGCTGCTGTTCGGCTTCGTACTCGCGCGCCTCGAGCGGGGCGGCGCCCAGCAGCAGTGCCAGCAGCAGGACAAAGCCCAACCTCCAGGCACGTCTGGCGCCAACTGCGAGAGAAAGACGGGACTTCATGGCCTACCCACTTCACTTATCGAATGTGAGGCGATAGTAGGGAGCGACCCCGGCGCTCTCCTTGACTCGAATCAAGCTTGCCCGGCAACCCTGATTGCATTGAGCCATGTCAACATGAGGCCCCTTTGCCAGCGACCATTGACGAGTGGGATCGGTCTTGACCGCGAGTCGTTCGGCGTTTGGAGGTATCGCAGGCCGTCTCGGTAATAGCCGGCGCCCCGTCGTGCGTGTGGATCAAAAGCTTCGCGGTCGAGACCGCTCCCACGGGCGCGCATTTGACGTGTGGGAGCGGTATTGACCGCGAGTTGTTCGGCGTCTGGAGGTATCGCAGGCCGTCTCGGTAATGCCCGGAGCTCACCGTGCGTTTTGGATCAAAAGCTTCGCGGTCGAGACCGCTCCCACGGCGCGTGCATCTGACATGTGGGAGCGGTCTTGACCGCGAGTTGTTCGGCGTCTGGAGGTATCGCAAGCCGTCTCGGTAATAGCCCGGTGCTCCATTGTGGGTTTTGGATCAAAAGCTTCGCGGTCGAGACCGCTCCCACGGCGCGTGCATTTGACATGTGGGAGCGGTCTTGACCGCGAATCCTTCGGCGTCTGAGATATCGCAAGCCGTCTCGGTAATAGCCCGTTGCTCACCGTGGGTTTTGAATCCAAAGCTTCGCGGTCGAGACCGCTCCCACGGGCGTGCATTGACGTGTGGGAGCGGTCTTGACCGCGAGTGGTTCGGCGTTTGGAGATATCGCAAGCCGTCTCGGTAATAGCCCGTTGCTCACCGTGCGTTTTGAATCAAAAGCTTCGCGGTCGAGACCGCTCCCACGGGGCGTGCATTGAACGCCGTCCCATTGTGGGAGGCGCGACCCGCGGCGAATGCAGGCTGCAAGCCTGCCCGCTTCTAAAAGCTTCGCGCCGAGGGCGGGCCTCCTTACCAAAACTGCAGGCTCCAAACCTGAAGCCTGCAGCCTGCAGCCCTTAAGCCCACCTCAAACGCGACAACGACTCGAGGGTGTCAGGTAGGGGGCGGTTGCACCGCGATGGGCCTCGCTGGCCTTGATTTCCATCTTGGCGATGCTGCGCAGATGCACCTGGTCCGGGCCGTCGGCGAAGCGCAGGGCGCGGCCGCCGGTCCACATGTCGGCCAGCGGTGTATCGGGCGTCAGGCCCATGGCGCCGTAGACCTGCATGGCACGGTCGACCACGACGGTCTGCATGCGCGGTACCAGCGCCTTGATCATGGCGATTTCCTTGCGCGCCGCCTTGGCGCCGACTTCGTCGATCATCCAGGCGGCCTTGAGCACCAGCAGGCGCGCCTGTTCGATTTCGATACGCGACTCGGCGATCCAGTCGCTGATGTTCGAATACTGCTGCAAGTATTTGCCGAACGCCTTGCGCTCCTGGCAGCGCTCGACCATCAGCTCCAGAGCCAACTCGGCCATGCCGATCGAACGCATGCAGTGGTGGATGCGCCCTGGTCCGAGCCGTGCCTGGGCCATCATGAAGCCGTCGCCCTCCTCGCCCAGCAGATTGCCAACCGGTACCCGCACGTCACGCAGCAGCAGCTCGCAATGGCCTTCCGGCGCGAGGTGGTTCATCACCGGAATATTGCGCACCCGCTCAACGCCCGGCGTGTCGAAGGGCACCAGGATCATGCTCTGTTGCCGGTGGGTGTCGGCGTCCGGGTCGGTCTTGCCCATCACGATCAGCAGCTTGCAGTGGGGGTGCGAGGCGTTGGTGATGAACCATTTGCGGCCGTTGATCACGTAGTCGTCGCCGTCGCGGCGGATCAACGTCTGGATGTTGGTGGCATCGGAGGACGGCACGTCCGGCTCGGTCATGGCGAAGGCCGAACGGATCTCGCCTTCGAGCAACGGCTTGAGCCAGCGCTCGCGCTGCGCCGGCGTGGCGAACAGGTGCAGCAGCTCCATGTTGCCGGTGTCCGGCGCATTGCAGTTGAACACCTCGGAGGCCCAATGCACGCGGCCCATGATCTCCGCCAGCGGCGCGTATTCGAGGTTGCTCAGCCCCATGCCCGGTTCGTCCTTGCCCAGCGAGGGCAGGAACAGGTTCCACAAACCCTCCGAGCGCGCCAGCGCCTTCAGATCCTCCATGAACGACACCGGGTAGGCCCCGGCGGCGACCTCCATTTGCCACGCGCCGACCCGCGGCACGATGTACTCGTCCATGAAGGCGCGCAGCTGTTGGCGCAGCGCTTCGACACGTGGGCTGTAGGCGAAATGCATCGGATACCTCGGTGATCTGGCGGGTCTGGATGGGGCACCATAGACGCGGTGCAGCCGAAAAAGAACGAGCCTCAAGCGGCTGAATCTGCCTTCAATCACGTCGATCCATAGCGCACAAGGATTGACCGAAGTCATCGTCGCCCAGGTGTCGATGCAGTAGAGACGCACCTGGCAGGCAGGACGGAGGTTAGCGGCGCGAGGTCCGCCGGGTCCTCGGCCCCGACTACCAGTGCAGGTAGAACATGCCCTTGGCCAGCAACACGATGCCGATCATCTGGGCGAAGATCGCCCAATGGATGCGCCGATAGCGCGCCGGCGTCATGCGCCCGCTGCGCAGCAACAGGGCGACCAGGCCGAAGCTGAAAAACACGCCGATTGCCAGCAGGATCTTCAGCGACAGCAGCGTCGCGAAACTGCTGGAGAAAGGGTCAGCCAGCGAATGGCGGTGATACCAGGCCAGGCCGATGCCAGCGCCATAGACGAACAGCACCACCCCGTGCAGCACCACTCGCAGGCGGGCACCGATGGCCTTGTCCACCGTCTGCATCAGCGACGGCTCGATCTGCTGGCGAACGCGACCGAGCACCGCCACCTCGACGAATAACGTCCCGATGAAGAAGATGGCCGCCAACAGATGGATGGTGTGGACCAGGGAATAGCTCATCAGCCGCTCCTTCGTTAATCGATGCCGGCCAGCCTGGCAAGCTGCCGGCAACCCTGCTCAGCGAGTCTGCGCGCTCAGGTTGGCGCCGTCACGCCGCACCTGCTGCCCCGCGGCGAAACCGCCGTCCGAGCTACGCACCCTGGCGCGGGTACCGTCCTCGGCCTGGACGACATAGAGCGTTTGATCGAGGCCAGTCGCCTGCTGGACGCCCTGCCCGGCGAAATAGCCCAGACCACCGCCCACCAGGGCGCCAATAGGCCCACCTGCCGCCGCACCCAGCATGAACCCGCTGAGTCCACCGAAACCGCCTCCGACGACGCGGTCCGTACGCGCCGATACCACCTCGTCGGCCCCCGCCAGCGAGCTGGCCAGCAGGGTTGCGCAGCTAACCATAGCGACTAGATTCTTCATGCGATGCTCCTTCGGATGTTGTGTCGTTTCCTTGATCGCAATCACGAAGCGTGCCGCTTTTAAATCCTTTATTTATCAAAGAATTAAGCGAGAAATAGTATTTATTACCCTCACCTAAAAGGTATTTATAACCTTGCAACGAGTATTTTTTACCCAAACCCTCGACGATAGCTCACCTGCAATGGAGCTCGACCGATGATCCGTTGCAAACGCGCCTACGAGCCTGCGGGACCCGGCGACGGTTACCGTGTGCTGGTCGATCGGCTCTGGCCGCGCAACCTGCGCAAGGACGCCCTGGCGCTGGACGACTGGCGCAAGGAGCTCGCGCCCTCGACCGAGCTGCGGCGCGCCTTCAAGACCGGGGAAACGACCTTCGAGGCTTTTCGGGACAGCTACCGGCGGGAGCTGGCGGGCCACCCGGAACACTGGTGGCCACTGCTGGACGTTGCGAGCCGGGGGCCGCTGACGCTGGTCTACGCGGCCCGTGACGAACAACAGAACAACGCACGGATCCTGGCCCAGTGGCTGGAAGATGAACTGGAGCGGCGCGGCGAGCCCAGCTCACCGACCTGCTATGCCGGCGAACGGATGGCCTGAGGTTTCGAGCGCGCGCATGATTGCCCGCGCGGTAGCGGCTGTCGATGCAGCGAACGACACGCGACTGCCTGCCAGCGACGCGCTTCACTGCGTGCCGACGCCGGGTGCGGCAGCTATGGTTCAATGCGCCGACAGAGTGCCGTCAGGAGGCCCGAATGCAGGTCGAACTGCTCGAAATACGCGACCATCTGAGTCGCTTCGCCCCCTTCGACGGGCTGCCGGACGACACCCTCGACGAAATCGCCCGACAGGTCGAGGTCGGCTATTTCAAGGCCGGCAGCGACATCCTCCGCTATGGCGAACCGATCGAGGACCTGCACTACATCCGCAGCGGCGCGGTGGAGATATACCGACGTAACGGTGAGCTGTACAACCGGCTGTCCGAGGGCGAGGTGTTCGGCCAGTTCGGCCTGCTGCGCGGCCACAAGGTGCGCCTACCGGCACGGGCGATCGAAGACAGCCTGATCTATTTCATTCCCGGCCAGCTGTTCGAACAATTGTGCGAGGCCAATGATGCCTTCGCCGACTTCGTCGAGGCCGAGGGCCAGTCGCGCCTGAAGGTGGAGGAACCCCAGGGCAAGGCCAGCGAGCTGATGAAGATCAAGGTGCGCAAGCTGGTCACCCGGCGCACCGTCAGCGTGCCGCTGGGCACCAGCGTGCAACAGGCCGCTCAGGTGATGACCGAGCATGGCGTCTCCTCGCTGGTGATTCTCGGCCCGCCGCCGAACGCGGCCGAGGCATCCGGCATTCAGGTCATGACCGGCATCACCACCGACCGCGACCTGCGCACGCGGGTATTGGCCGAAGGCCTGCCGCTGGATACGCCGGTCGACCGGGTGATGTCACCCAACCCGATCACCATCCAGGCGGACGATTCGGTGTTCGAGGCCATGCTGAGCATGCTGCGTCACAACATCCACCATTTGCCGGTCATGCATCGCCAGCGCCCGGTCGGCGTGATCAACCTGTCGGACATCATCAAGTACGAGTCGCAGAGCAGCCTGTACCTGGTCAACAGCATCTTCAACAAGCAATCGGTGGCCGAGCTGCAAGCCCTGCTGCCGGACCTGCGCGCGACCTTCCTGCGCATGGTCAACGAAGAGGCCACGGCGCATATGATCGGCAGCGCCATGTCGGGCATCGGCCGCAGCCTGACCCATCGCCTGCTGGAGCTGGCCGAGCAACGGCTCGGACCGCCGCCGGTGCCCTACTGCTACATGGTTCTGGGGTCGATGGCACGCGATGAACAGCTGATCGTCACCGACCAGGACAACGCCCTGGTGATCGACAACCGCTTCGATCCGCGCATCCACGACGAGTACTTCCTGCAACTGGCGAGCTTCGTCAGCGACGGCCTGGCCGCCTGTGGCTACAGCTATTGCAAAGGCGGAATCATGGCCAGCAACCCCCGGTGGCGCCAGCCATTGCGGGTATGGAGAAGCTATTTCACCCAATGGATCGAGCAGCCGAACCCGGAAACCCTGCTCAACAGCTCCATCTTCTTCGACCTCAGCAGCGCCTACGGGGAAGCCGGACTGGTCGAGAATCTCAAGGACCTGATCGCACAGAAGGCCAGCAGCAACCCGCTGTTTCTCGCCAGCATGGCCCGCAACGCGCTCAACCGCACGCCTCCGCTGGGCTTCTTCCGTACCTTCGTGATGGAAAAGGACGGTCAGCAGAACAACATCATCAACCTCAAGGGCCGCGGCACCGCACCGCTTACCGACCTGATTCGCGTGCATGCCCTGGCCTGTGGCTCCAAGGCGCAGAATTCACTGGAGCGCCTGGATGCGATCGCCGCCACCAAGCTGCTGACCGAGGACGCCATCACCCAGTTGCGCAATGCCCTGGAATTCCTCTCGATCGTACGCATTCGCCACCAGGCCATGGACTTGCTGGAAGGTCGCGAACCGGACAACTACATCGAGCCGGAAAAGGTCTCCGCCAACGAGCGGCACAATCTCAAGTCGGCCTTCCAGGTACTGAGCAACGCGCAGCAGTTCCTGCGCTTTCGCTACCCTGGCCAGGTTCAGAGCCGCCCGCTATGAAGCGTAACGGACGCACGCCAGCCCCCGATTGGCCCAGCCTGTTCGCCGAACTCGCGCAGACGGCCCGCGACCCACGCCTGGCGCGCTTCTATCAGGCCGGCACGGTGAGTGCCGATACGCCGCTGGATCAGGCGCCGCTGCTGGCCCTGGACGTCGAAACCACCGGCCTGGACAGCCAACGCGATTCGATCGTCAGCCTCGGCCTGGTGCCCTTCGACGTGCGCCGCATCCGCTGCCGCGAGTCCAGCTACTGGGTGGTCAAACCCGTCTGCGAGTTGAGCAGCCAGTCGGTCACCTTTCACCACATCACCCACTCGGACGTCAGCGACGCGCCAAGACTGGCCACCGTGCTCGACGAGCTGCTCACCATGATGGCCGGCAAGATCATGGTGGTGCATTACCGCAACATCGAGCGGGGGTTTCTCGACCAGGCGATGCGCCACCTGCTGGGCGAGGGGCTGCAATTCCCCGTGATCGACACCATGCAGCTGGAAGCCCGCCTGCATCCGCGTCGGCGCCGCCACGGCTGGCTGCGCCACCTGCTGAACAAGCAGCGGCCGGTATCGATCCGCCTGGCCGACAGCCGCCTGCGCTACGGTTTGCCGCTGTACCAGGCACACCATGCGCTGACCGATGCCGTGGCCACCGCCGAGCTGTTGCAGGCACAGGCGGCCACGCATTACCCACCCTCGACGCCGGTTGGCGAACTCTGGAACTAAAAAAGCGCGACCATCAGGGCCGCGCTTTCGTTTGAATCGACACCCCGGTTGCACGCCTGCGCGGCGTGCAACGGGTAACGCGCTACCTAGCGCGGCTCACTCATCAAACCCTTGACGATGGCCACACACCCCACCAGCAGCACGACGGTGAATGGCAGCCCCGTCGACACGGCCATGGCCTGCAACGCAACCAGGCCACCGCCGAGCAGCAGGGAAATGGCCACAGCGCCCTGAAGAATGGCCCAGAACGCCCGCTGAGGCACCGGCGCGTTGACCTTGCCACCAGCGGTGATGGTGTCGATGACCAGCGACCCGGAGTCAGAAGAGGTGACGAAGAACACCACCACCAGCAGGATGCCTACGAAGGAGCTGATCTCGGTCCATGGCAACTGGCCGAGCATGGCGAACAGCTTCAACTCCAGCGCGGCATCCTGCACCCCGGTGAACCCGTCCGTGACGAACTGGCCCAGGGCGGTGCCACCGAATGCGGTCATCCACAGCACCGAGACCAGCGAAGGGACCAGCAATACCGCAGTCAGAAATTCACGCACGGTACGGCCGCGGCTGACGCGAGCGATGAACATGCCGACGAAGGGCGACCAGCTGATCCACCACGCCCAATAGAACGCGGTCCAGCCCTGGCTGAAGTTCACATCGGCACGCCCGATCGGGTTGGACAGCGCCGGCAGGTAGGCCAGGTAACTGCCGAGGTTGCTGAAGAAACCAGTGACGATGGCCAGGGTCGGTCCGGCGATGATGATAAACAGCAACAACAGCAGCGCCAGCACCATGTTGAACTCGGACAAGCGCTTGACCCCCTTGTCCAGGCCCGCCAGCACCGACATCAGCGCGATCACCGTGATACCGATCACCAGGAGCACCTTGCTGGTGTCGGTATTGGGCATGCCGAACAGGAATTCGAGACCCGCGGCCGCTTGCTGGGCGCCCAGGCCCAACGAGGTCGCCAGACCGAACAGCGTCGCGAACACGGCGAGGATGTCGACGATATGCCCAGGCCAGCCCCAGACCCGCTCGCCCAGCAGCGGATAGAAGATCGAGCGGATGCTCAGCGGCAGGCCTTTGTTGAAGGAGAACAACGCCAGCGCCAAGGCCACGATCGCGTAGACCGCCCAGGGATGCAGGCCCCAGTGGAAGATCGTGGCGGCCATGCTCAGGCTGGCGGCGGCCTTGGCATCACCCGCAGCGGCGCCCAGCGGAGCCCAGTCGGTACGCACGCCATTTTCTACCGCGGTCCCCCCCAGCGCCGTGGAGAAATGTGACATGGGCTCGGCCACGCCGTAGAACATCAGACCGATGCCCATGCCGGCGGCGAATAGCATGGAGAACCAGCCCGTATAGGAATAGTCCGGGGTCGCCTCCCTGCCACCCAGGCGCACCCGGCCCAGCGGCGAAACGATCAAACCCAGGCACAGCAGGACGAAAATATTCGCCGAGCCGATGAAGAACCAGGCCAGCTTGCTGGTCAGCCAGTCGCGAAGCGCGGTGAACATCGGCTCGACATCGGCGCGCAGAGCCAGCGTAACGACCACGAAGAGCACGATGGTCAGCGCAGAGATGATGAACACCTTGCCGTGCACATCGAAAAACTTGCGTGTGATGTTGTCCTGACCGATGACGTAATCGGTATCGATCAGGTTGGCCGCCCCGGTCGGGGCGGGAATACTCTCCACGGCCGAGGCCGCGTTCTTTCCAGGGTTAGTCGCCACCTGCTGTTCTCCTTATTCTTGGTTGGCACGTTCGAAACACGAGCGCAGGGACGCGCACGCCCTTTGCTGCACAGGTCGATTACACCTGTTCGAAAATGCTAGCAGTCATGGAACTAACGCCTAGCGACCGAGACCGGCATCGACCATCTCAGAACCGTCATTTGCCAGTCGCAGGGCTTGCCGTCGCCCTACCTGATCAGGTAACGGCGCTGATCGCCTGGCGCCACGGAAATGCCGCAGCTCGGCGACGCCGCCGACGCAGGAAGGAAGGGACAGGAAGCAAGAAAGCCGGAAGCCCGTAGCGAGCAGCAGGACGCTGGATGGATGCGGGCGTGGCGGAAGGAGAAGTCGGCGCGCGTGGCGATCCCCTCACCAAGCGGGATCGCCGGCGAGGGGAGACACTTGAAATCAGTGCTTGCGGTTGACGGTCAACGCGGCGCGAATCACGTCGGCGCCGATATCGGCTTCGTAGCGTTGCCATACCGGCATCATCTTTTCCCGCCAGGCCTGGCGCTGTTCCGGCGTCAGGCTGATCAGCTTGCTGCTGCCGCTGGCGAGGATACGATCGCGGTCGCGCTGGTTGAGCGCCGCGGCTTCCCTGTTCACCGCCTGGGTCACTTCGAGCACGATGCCTTCGAGCTCCGAGCGCACCGCGAAGGGCATGCTCATCCAGAACTTCGAGCTGGTCACCAGCATATAGTTGAGCACCCCGTGATTGCTTTCGGTGATGAACGGCTGGACCGTATGCATGTTCTGGCTAGCAATGTTCGACCAGGGGTTCTCGGCGCCCTGTACCACGCCGTCTTTCAGCGACTTGTACACATCGGCGAAGGGCAACACCACCGGCTTGGCTCCCACCGCCTCGAACTGCGCTTCGAGCACCGCCGACGGCTGGATGCGGAAGGCCAACCCCGCGGCGTCTTCGGGCGTCCGCAGCGCCCGGGTAGCCGAGAGCTGCTTGAGGCCGTTGTTCCAGTAGGCCAGGCCATAGATGCCGGAATCGGCCATGGAGCGAAGCAGCTCACGGCTCATCTCGCGCTTCTGGAAACGCTGCACGGCGTCCTGGTCGTCGAACAGGAACGGCAGATCGAAGACTTGAAGTTTGCGCGTGTACTTGCCGAACTTGGATAGAGACGGCGCCAGCATCTGCACCCGACCATCGAGCAGTGCCTGCATTTCATCGGCATCGCCGACCAGCGTCGAGTTCGGATAGACCTCCACCTTGACCTTGCCGGCCAGGCGCTCATGGACCAGCTTCTGGAACAGCAAGGCCCCCTTGCCCTTGGGCGTGTCATCCGCCACCACGTGGGCGAACTTGATGACGAAGGGCTCACCTTCGGCCGCGTTAGCCGGAGCAGTCAACCCACACAGCGCCGCGACCAGCACGGCAACACAAGACTTGAACATCTGACCCCCAACGGGAAAAGCTCGGACCCGGCGCCTTGTGAGCACCGTTCGAGTGATTTAACGATTGCGATAGGTTCGACTCGCGCGACCGCGCGGCGGATACAGGTCGAACGTGAGTAGCCCGCTCATCACGGCGACGGAGCGCCAGCGGTGGGCCTTTATTGGTATGCGGAACGTGAAATACCGATGCTAGAGCGGTACCGCACGAAGCGCGAAGTCTTCGTCATCAGCGCAACCGACACAAGCACGAGAAGTCCAACCAGCTCGCAAAAACAGCAGGTTGCGTTGATCGGAAGAATAGAACTTCACGCCGCGCGCCATTTCTATTGGCAACACGCACCCATTGACCGATGCCATGAACGCACCTTCGCCCAATCCCGATTCCAACCCGGTCGACTGCCTGATCGTCGGCGGCGGCCCAGCCGGCCTGACCGCGGCGCTGTACCTCGGCCGCTTCCATCGCAGTTGCCTGGTGGTGGACGCCGGCTGCAGCCGTGCCTCGTGGATACCGCGTTCGCGCAATTATCCGGGCTTCCCGCCGGGGATAAACGGCAACGATCTGCTGGTCCGGTTGCGCGAGCAGGCCAGCGGCTATGGCGCCCGGCTCGAGCACGGCCGGGTGGAATGGATCGAGCCCCATGCCGACGGATTCAGCGTCCGCTATGGCGAGCGAACCTGTGTAGCCCGTCGCATCATCCTCGCCACCGGCATCGAAGACACCCTGCCGGACATGCCGGATGTCGAACAGGCGATCGGTGAGGGCAAGGTGCGCCTGTGCGCCATCTGCGACGGTTACGAGGTCGATGGCGACAACGTCGCGGTGTATGGCGAAGCGGAAAACGCCATCGGCCACGCGGTGTTCCTGCGCACCTTCAGCGACCGCGTGACGGTGGTGGTGCACGGCGAGCCGGACGCCTGCGACCAGGCTATTGCCCTGGCCGAGCACTACGGCATCCAGGTCATCAGTGACCGGGTCGAATCGCTGCACCCGTGCGACACCGGTATCGAGCTGCTGACCTGCGGCGGCGACCGGCACCACTTCGACATCATCTACCCCAATCTCGGGGCGCGCTTTCGCTCCGACCTGGCGGCTCAGCTAGGCGTACCCTGCGACGAATGCGGTGGCGTGCCGGTGGACGATCATTTGCAGACCTCGGTGCGCGGCCTCTATGCGATCGGTGACGTGACCCTGGGGCTGAAGCAGATCAGCGTCGCCATCGGCCAGGCCGCACAGGCCGCCACCGCCGTGCACAACAGCCTGGAATCCAAACCCTGGGGCGGCTCGGCGCGCAATCGCTGAGTGCAGCTTTTGCATGGCGGGCGGCGGTATTCCTCCTGCACGCCGCGGCGCGGGTCTAGGCTCTATGGAGGCCCAACCATTGCGGAGCATTACCCATGTCCCTCAGCGTTTTCGACCTGTTCAAGATCGGCATCGGCCCGTCCAGTTCGCATACGGTCGGGCCGATGCGCGCAGCACTGCGGTTTGCCGAGGGCCTGCGCGATGACCAACTGCTCGATGCCACCGAGCGCGTCCGAGTCGAGCTTTACGGCTCCCTCGGGGCGACCGGCAAGGGCCACGGCAGCGACAAGGCAGTGATACTCGGGCTCGAAGGTGAGCTTCCGGAAACAGTCGATACCGGCAACATTCCCCAGCGCATGGCGACCTTCCGGGAGTCGCACGAGCTGCGTCTGCTGGGCGAAAAGGTCATTCGCTTCGAAGCCGGCAACGACCTGCAGTTCATCCGCAAGCCGCTGGCGTACCACCCCAACGGCATGATCCTGCGCGCCTTCGATACGGCCGGGCTGCAGCTGCGCAGCCGTGAGTATTACTCGGTCGGCGGTGGCTTCGTCGTCGACGAGCAGGCAGCCGGTAGCGACCGCATCGTCGAAGACCGTACACCCCTGCCCTACCCCTTCCGCAGCGCCAGCGAGCTACTGGCGCTGTGCAGCGAGCACGGGCTGTCGATCAGCGAACTGATGCTGGCCAACGAGGCCGCGTGGCGCCCCGAAGCCGAGACCCGTGCCGGGCTGTTGAAGATCTGGCAAGTCATGCAGGAGTGCGTCAAGGCCGGCTGCCGCACCGAGGGCGTGATGCCCGGCGGGCTCAAGGTGCAACGACGCGCGGCGGGGCTCTACCGTCAGCTCAGCGAGCATCCGGAAGCCAGCCTGCGCGATTCGCTCAGCGTGCTGGACTGGGTCGACCTCTATGCATTGGCGGTCAACGAGGAGAACGCCGCCGGCGGTCGCGTGGTCACCGCACCGACCAACGGCGCAGCGGGGATCATCCCGGCGCTGCTGCACTACTACGTACGCTTCATCCGCGGCGCCAACGAGGACGGCGTGGTGCGCTTTCTGCTCACGGCGGCGGCGATCGGCATCCTGTACAAGGAGAACGCCTCCATTTCCGGCGCCGAGGTCGGTTGCCAGGGCGAGGTCGGCGTCGCTTGCTCGATGGGCGCCGGTGCGCTCTGCGAAGTGCTGGGCGGCACGCCGCAGCAGGTGGAGAACGCCGCCGAGATCGGCATGGAGCACAACCTCGGGCTCACCTGCGATCCGGTTGGCGGGCTGGTGCAGGTCCCCTGCATCGAGCGCAACGCCATGGGTGCGGTCAAGGCGATCAATGCCGCACGCATGGCGCTGCGGGGTGACGGTAGCCACTTCATATCGCTGGACAAGGTGATCCGCACCATGCGCCAGACCGGCGCCGACATGAAAAGCAAGTACAAGGAAACCGCCCGCGGCGGCCTGGCGGTGAACATCATCGAGTGCTGAACCACCGGCCGCCAAAACGCAGCGCTGCTAGCCGGCAGTAATCGACCCTGCAAAACCGTATCATCCGTTCGGCGGCGCCATGGCCGCGCCCTGAATTTCCCTACCTGCCTTGCTGTCTCCCTCTTGTTGCCGACCGGGAACGTTCCAATAAAAACGCCGAGGAATAGATGACCACCCGCTCCGAGCCATCCACACCCAAGAACATGCCACTGACCCGAAGTACGCTGGAGTTTCCGGTGGTCGGCATTGGCGCCTCGGCGGGCGGGATTCAGGCCCTTCTGGCCTTCTTCGAGCATATGCCGAACGACTGCGGCATGGCGTTCGTGGTGATCATGCACCTATCGCCCAAGCATGAGAGCAACGTCGACAAGATCATTCAGAACGTCACCAAGATGCCGGTCCTGCAGGTCACCCAACCCGTCGCGATCGAACGCAACCGCATCTATGTGATTCTGCCGGCGCTCGACCTGTCGATGAACGACGGTTACCTGCGCCTGCAGAAACCTGAGCGCGAGCGCGGCCCGCAGGTGGCCATCGACCTGTTCTTCCGCGCATTGGCGGACGTGCACCACAGCCATGCGGTCGGGATCGTGCTGTCCGGCACCGGTGCCGACGGCTCGGTCGGCCTGTCGCGCATCAAGGAACAGGGCGGCATCACCCTGGCGCAGACGCCGGAAGATGCCCAGTACGATTCGATGCCGGCCAGCGCCATCGAGACCGGGATGGTCGACATCGTGCTGCCTGCGGCCGAGATGCCGCAGCGCCTGGTGGAGCTGTCAGAGAATCTTCAGGCCTTGCTCGCCCGGAAGGATCCGCTGCCACCCCTGAGTGAGATCGAGCAGCAGGACGGGCCCGATGGCGAACAGGAATCCGCGCAGGCACACGCGCAGTCGAAGCCCAACGAGCTGGCACTGCGCGAGGTTCTCGCGGCGCTACGCGCCCGCACCGGCCACGACTTCCGCCACTACAAGCAAGCCACGGTATTGCGGCGCATCGAGCGGCGCATGCAAGTCAACGCGCTACGTGACATGCCCAGCTATGCCCGCCACCTGCAGAGCCATCCGGAAGAAACACCCGCCCTGTTGGCTGACATGCTCATCGGCGTGACCAACTTCTTTCGTGACCGCGAGGCGTTCGAGGCGCTGGAGCGCGACATCATCCCCGCCTTGTTCGAACAGAAGCTGAACACTGGAGACAAGGCGTTGCGCGCCTGGTCAGCCGCCTGTTCGACCGGCGAAGAGGCCTACTCGCTGGGCATGCTGCTGGTCGATCAGGCGGCGGCCAGCAGCGCCTACAGCGAAATACAGCTGCAGGTCTTTGCCACCGATATCGATGATCGCGCCCTGGAAACCGCTCGCACCGGCATCTACCCCGAAGCCATCGTCACGGACGTGCCGCCTACGCGGCTGCGCCAGCATTTCTACAAGGAACAGAACCATTACCGCATGCAGAAAGAGCTGCGCGAGCGGATTCTGTTTGCCCGGCACAACATCCTGCGCGACCCGCCGTTCTCGCGGCTGGACCTGATCTCCTGCCGCAACCTGATGATCTACCTGGACCGGGACATCCAGATCGAAGTGCTGCGCATGTTCCATTTCGCGCTCAACCCCGGCGGCTACCTGTTCCTAGGCAGCTCGGAAACGGCCGATGCCTGCAGCCAGTATTTCACCCCGGTGGACAAGAAGAACCGCATCTACCGAGCCAAGGAAGTCGGTGCCTCCCTGCGCCGCCCCCCGACCGGGGCGCTGCACGGCTTCGCGCTTTCGACGCCGCCCCGCCCCTCGGTCAACGAGCCCTATCGACGCAGCAAGAAGTTTTCCTTTGCCGACGTGCACCAGCGCGCCCTCGAGCAGTACGCCCCGCCCAGCGTGATCGTCAATCACGAAGCCGAAATCGTGCATATGTCCGACAAGGCCGGGAGCTTCCTGCGTTATGTCGGCGGCGAACCCTCGCTGAACCTGACCACCCTGATCCATCCGCAGCTGCGCCTCGAGCTGCGCACCGCGCTGTACCAGGCCACCCATACTGGCAAAAGCGTCGAGGCGCGGCGGGTGCGGCTGGAGCGCGACGGTCGCCACTTCTACGTCAACATGGTGGTTCGGCCGTTCCGCGACAACGAGGCCGGCAGCGAGTACATGCTGGTGCTCTTCGATGAAGTCGAAGCCTGCATGGACAACAACACGCTGGAGCATCCCGATACCAAGGACAGCGTCCTGACCCAGCTCGAGGCGGAGTTGCAGCAGACCGAGGAACAGCTGCAGGTCACCATGGAGCATTCGGAAACCTCCACCGAAGAGCTGCGCGCCTCCAACGAAGAGCTGCAGGCCATCAATGAGGAACTGCGTTCGGCCACCGAAGAACTGGAGACCAGCAAGGAAGAGCTGCAGTCGATCAACGAAGAGCTGACCACGGTCAACTTCGAGCTCAAGACCAAGGTCGACGAAACCAGCAAGATCAACGACGACCTGCAGAACCTGATCTCCTCGACGGACATCGCCACGCTGTTCGTCGACCGCAAGATGCGCATCAAGTGGTTCACCCCGCGAGCACGCGACATCTTCAACGTGATCGGCAACGACGCCGGTCGTTCATTGCTCGATATCACTCACCGCCTCAACTATCCGATGCTTCACCAGGATGCTGCCGAGGCGTTCAGCGAGCTGCACCTGGTCGAGCGTGAGGTCCACAACCGCGAGAACGATCGCTGGTATCTGGCGCGCTTCCTGCCTTATCGCACCCTGGACGACCGCATCCAGGGCGCCGTGCTGACCTTCATCGACATCACCGAGAGGCGTCACGCCGAAGCGCAACTCGAGGCCGGGCAGGCGCACCTGCGCCTGCTGGCACAGAGCACCAAGGGCTACGCGATCATCACGCTCGACTGCGACGGGCTGATCACCACCTGGAATCGAGGCGCCGAGATCATCTTCGGCTACAAGGAAAAAGAGGTGATAGGCCATTGCATCGACATGATCTACACCGAGGAGGACCGCAGCGCCGGCGTCCCAATGGCGGAGCGCAAACGCGCCCTGGAACACGGACAGGCCTCCGATGAGCGCTGGCACCTGCGCCGGGACGGCTCGCGATGCTTCTTCAGCGGCCTGGTCAACCCCTTGGTGGATCACGATGGCAGCGTGATCGGCTTCGCCAAGATCGCCCGCGACCTCACCGAGGAGCGACAGCAGAACTCCAATCAGCAGAGCGAACTGGAAAGCATCCAGGCCGCCAATTTGCAGAAGGACCAGTTCTTCGCGGTCCTCTCGCACGAACTCAAACATCCACTGAATCTGATTCAACTCAACACCGACCTGCTGGCCCGCTCCCAGGCGGCGAAGAACTCGCCGAGCCTGCTCAAGGCGACCCGGTCGATCCAGAATGCCGTGCGCAGCCAGTCGCGGATCATCGACGACCTGATGGACGTCTCGCGCATCCGCACCGGTAAGCTCAAGCTGCAATTCTCGACGCTGAATTACCAGGAGGTGCTGCGCGGCATCGAGGCCGTGTTCGCGCCGCTGGCACAGGCGGAAAATGTGACTTTCGATGTGTTCAAGCCCGATCAGCCGATCTATGTCCATGCCGACCCGACCCGCCTGGATCAGATCATCTGGAACCTCCTGAACAACGCGTGGAAATTCACCAAGGGTGGCGAGCGCATCTGCATGCAGCTGGAACGCGAGGGCGACCAGGCCCGGCTAGACGTGATCGACACCGGCGAAGGCATCTCGGCGGAATTCCTGCCCAGGGTGTTCGACATGTTCGGCCAGGCTGAGATGCAGCATGCGCAGCGTTCCAAACACGGACTGGGCATTGGCCTGGCGCTGGTCAAGCAGCTGGTCGAGGCGCACCACGGGCGCATCGAAGCCTTCTCCGAAGGCATCGGCCGAGGCGCGCGGTTCAGCGTCTGGCTGCCCGTGCACCTGCAGGCCGAGCTGGAACTCAGCGAGCTGGGCAGCGACACGGCGATCGGAGGCCTGGCGGGGGTCCGCATCCTGCTGGTCGACGACTCGCCGGATATCCTGGAAACCATGTGCGAACTGCTGCAGAGCGAAGGCGCCGAGGTCACCACCGCTGGCGGTGGCGCCCAGGGCATCGCGCTGGCCGAGCAGTCGCGCTTCGACGTCATCGTCTCCGACGTCGGCATGCCGGAGATCGACGGCCACAAGATGATGACGGCGATCCGCGAAGGCAATGCCAATGCCGACACACCCAGCATCGCCCTGACCGGCTACGGCACCCTGCGCGACGTGGAAAAAGCCAAGGCCGCGGGCTTTACCCTGCACCTGCGCAAGCCCATCGACCTACAGGCACTGATCGATGCCGTGACCCAGGCGGTGCGCTAAGCCGCAGGAGGCCGGCCTTCGGGGCGAAGCTTTTCAAGCACCGAGCCGGCACCATTCGCCGCGGGTCGCGCCTCCCACAAGAAACAGCACCCAGCGCACGACCCGCCTTTGTAGGAGCCCCGACCTCGGGGCGAGCCTTTTCCAACACTGAGCCAACACCCTTCGCCGCGAGGGCGCGCCTCCTATAGAAAACAGCACCTAGCGCACGGCCCGCTTTGTGGGAGGCCCGACCTCGGGGCGAAGCTTTTCAAGCACCGAACCGACGCCATTCGCCGCGGGGCGCGCCGCCCACAAGAAACAGCACCCAGCGCACGGCCAGCTTTGTGGGAGGCCCGACCTCGGGGCGAAGCTTTTCCAACACTGAGCCAACACCCTTCGCCGCGAGGGCGCGCCCTCTACAGAAAACGGCACCCAGCGCACGCCCCGCCTTCGTAGGAGCCCCGACCTCGGGGCGAAGCTTCTCCAACATCGAGTTGGCGCCATTCGCCGCGAGGGCGCGCCTCCCGCAGGAAAACAGCATCCAGCGCACGACCCGCTTTGTGGGAGGCCCGACCCGGGGCGAAGCTTTTCAAGCACCGAGCCGGCACCATTCGCCGCGGGCGCGCTTCCCGCAGAAAAGCCTCCCTGCTCTAGGAGATGTCGACTCAGCTGTCCTTGCCGATCCCGTACTCGCGCAGCTTGTTGGCCACGGTCGTGTGCGATACCCCGAGGCGCTTGCCCAGCAGGCGGCTGCTGGGATGGCGTTGATAAAGCTCCTGCAGCACTGCTTTTTCAAAGCGGCCGACGATCTCGTCGAGATCGCCTTCCAGTGAAAAATCACCCAACGGCCGCGGCGTGCCATAGTCCGGCAGGCGCACGTGCTCGGGCTTGATCAGCTTGCCATCGCACAGCGAGACTGCCTGAAACAGCGTGTTTTCCAACTGCCGCACGTTGCCGGGCCAGTGGTAGCCGGCCAGACGCTCCAGCGCCTGCTCGGACAGGCTCGGCAGCGGGCAGCCGATCTGACGGCTGGCCTGGTCGACGAAATGCAGGGCCAGCGGCTCCAGCCCGTCCAGGCATTCACGCAAGGGTGGGATGTGCAGCGACAGCACATTGAGGCGGTGATACAGGTCCTGGCGAAACTCGCCCTTGGCGCAGAGCTCTGCCAGGTCCAGTTGTGTGGCGCAGATGACCCGCACATCGAGATAGACCTCCTCGTCACTGCCCACCCGGCGGAAGCAACCGTCCTGCAGGAAACGCACGAGCTTGGCCTGCAAGCGGGTGCTCATCTCGCCGACCCCATCGAGAAACAGGGTGCCGCCGGTGGTTAACTCCAGCAGGCCGAGCTTGCCTTCCGGCCGGGCGCCCTCGAAGGCGCCAGGGCCGTAGCCGAACAGCTCGGTCTCGGCCATGGATTCCGGCAGCCCTGCACAATTGAGCGCCATGAATGGCGACTGTCCGCGCGGACTGGACAGGTGGCAGGCGCGCGCCAGCAGCTCCTTGCCGGTGCCGGTCTCGCCCTCGATCAGCAGCGGCGCATCCAGCGGCGCCATGCGCCGCGCCTCGCGCACCACGGCGGCCATGACCTTCGAGCTCTGGAAAATGCTGTCGAAGCCGCGCAGCTCCTGCTTGCGCACGTTGTAGATACGCTCACCGACGCGATCGGCACGGTGCAGCGTCAATACCGCACCAGCAAGGGCCTCGCTGTCATCGTGCTCCGACTGCAAGGGCGCAATGTCGGCGAGAAAGACGTCGCCCTTGATCGTTACCCGCAAACCGTTGATACGCGCCTTGTTCGCCCGTACCAGCTCCGGCAGGTCGAAGTCCTCGGCGTAGCGCGACAGGCTCATGCCTGGCACCTCATCCACCCGCACCCCGAGCAGCTGCGCCGCGGCGCGGTTGGCGGCCACGATGGCACCCGCCATGTCGATGGACAGCACCGGGAACTCCAGCGCGCCGAGCAGCGCGTTCAGCTCCAGCGAGTGCCGCTCGCTGGGCATCAGGCCGACCTTGCGCACCTCGAACACGCCTTGCAGCGCCTCGATCTTCGGCCGCAGGGCCTGCAGCTGGAGGTTCATCAGATTGGGGCAATGCAGGTAGACGGCATTGCCGTGCTCGCCGCCGACTTCGCCGCGGGCGACGTTGATGCCGTAGTCGACCAGCAGCTCGAGCATGTCCCGGAGGATGCCGACACGGTTCTGGCAGAGAATCTTGATACGCATGCAGGTTGCCTTCAGCGCTGTCGCTATGATCGATCCACGTCCCGAGACGACTTTCTGCGGATCATCGTTGATTTTCGTCAAGATTATTTGACGCCTTGCTAGCCGGGCAAGGCGAATATCACGCAAATATAGCGTTTCGTAATGAATTCGTTACAGCCCAAGCCTGTGAACAGGGCTTTTGCACCAGCCAGCCGCTAGGCAGCGCCCCTTCCACGCGATCAGATGAGTCATCCATAACAACAAAGACTCAGGCGGCCGCCCCGCTCAGGAGGTCAGATGAAAACCACTCAGTACGTTGCCCGCGAGCCGGACGTGCATGGTCACATCCACTATCCGGACACTGAACACGCGGTCTGGCAGACCTTGATCGAGCGCCAGCTGAAGCTGCTCGACGGCCGCGCCTGCCAGGAATACTTGGACGGCATCGAACAGCTGGCCTTGCCCCGTGACCGCATCCCTCAGCTGGACGAGATCAACCGTGTACTGCAAGCCACCACGGGCTGGCAGGTCGCGCGAGTGCCCGCGCTGATTCCCTTTCAGACGTTTTTCGAGTTGCTGGCGAGCAAGCGCTTTCCGGTCGCCACCTTCATCCGGGCACCACAAGAGCTGGATTACCTGCAGGAACCGGACATCTTCCATGAGATCTTTGGCCACTGCCCGCTACTGACCAACCCCTGGTTCGCCGAATTCACCCACACCTATGGCCAGCTCGGCCTCAAGGCGACCAAGGAAGAGCGCGTCTACCTGGCGCGACTGTACTGGATGACCATCGAGTTCGGCCTGGTGGAAACCCCGGCCGGACGGCGAATCTACGGCGGCGGCATCCTCTCCTCGCCGAAGGAGACGCTCTACAGCCTGTCCGACGAACCCGAGCACCAGGTGTTCGATGTGGTCGAAGCGATGCGCACCCCCTATCGCATCGACATCCTGCAACCGGTGTACTTCGTCCTGCCGGAGCTCAAGCGGCTGTTCGACGTGGCGCATGAAGACATCATGGCCCACGTCCGCACCGCCATGCAGTTGGGCCTGCACCAGCCGAAGTTTCCGCCGAAGGCGGCCTGACTATTACCGGTACTGGTATCGGCGCTGGAGGCACCCGACTTGGCTACGAGGGCTATTCGCGGTCAAGACTGGGCGTCCCCGACCGCTCCCACGGTCTTTGCCCGCCTCAGGGGGGCGGCCTTGGCCGCGAAGCCTTTGGCTTGTACGAAGGCTCATCCACCGACCACGACGAGGCCTCTTGCAAGGTGCCGGACCGAACCCCACGCGTGGACAAGCCTGCGGCGTTGTCCACCCTACGCTGCTTAACTCTTATCAACATCACCACAAGGACCTAGCCATGACCGCTCTGACCCAAGCCCACTGCGAAGCCTGCCGCGCCGACGCCCCGAAGGTTTCCGATGACGAACTGGCCGCACTGATCAAGCAGATCCCCGACTGGAACATCGAGACCCGCCACGGCCACATGGAGCTGGAAAAGGTCTTCCTGTTCAAGAACTTCAAGCACGCCCTGGCCTTCACCAACGCCGTCGGCGAAATCGCCGAAGCGGAAGGTCACCACCCGGGCCTGCTCACCGAGTGGGGCAAAGTCACCGTGACCTGGTGGAGCCACTCGATCAAGGGCCTGCACCGCAACGACTTCATCATGGCCGCGCGCACCGACGAGGTCGCGAAAACCGCCGAGGGCCGCAAGTGAAGCATTTCAGCGACGTTACGCGAGTCCCGGGCGACCCGATCCTCGGCCTGCTCGATGCCTATCGCGCCGATCCGAATCCGGCCAAGCTCGACCTCGGCGTCGGCGTCTACAAGGACGCCCTGGGCCTGACGCCGATTCCCAAGGCGGTCAAACTCGCCGAGCAGCGGCTGATCGAGAGCGAACAGACCAAGAGCTATATCGGCGGCCATGGCGACCCACTGTTCGGTGAGCAGCTGCTACGGCTGGTGCTGGGCGAAGGCTCACCAGCGCTGGTCGACAACCGTGCCGGCTGCACCCAGACGCCGGGTGGCACCGGCGCGCTGCGGCTGGTGGGCGACTTCATCACCAAATGCCTGCCAGGGCGCAGCCTCTGGCTCAGCGACCCGACCTGGCCGATCCACGAAACCCTGTTCGCCGCCGCCCGGTTGAAGGTCGAGCACTATCCCTACGTCGATGCGCAGAACCGCCTGGACGTGCCGGGCATGCTCGCCGCGCTGGAGCGGATTCCGGCTGGCGACGTGGTGTTGCTGCACGCCTGCTGCCACAACCCCACCGGTTACGACCTGAGCCAGGACGACTGGCGCCAGGTGCTGGAGATCGTCCGCAAGCGCGAGCTGCTGCCGCTGTTCGATTTCGCCTATCAGGGATTCGGCGATGGGCTGGACGAAGACGCCTGGGCCGTCCGCCTGTTCGTCGAGGCCCTGCCGGAAGTGCTGATCACCAGCTCCTGCTCGAAGAACTTCGGCCTGTACCGCGAACGCACCGGTGCGTTGATCGTGGTCGCCGCCGACGGCGAATCGCTGATCGACGTACGCAGCCAGTTCGCCTCGGTGGCGCGCAGCCTCTGGTCGACACCGCCGTCCCATGGCGCTGCCGTGGTGGCGACGATCCTTTCGAACACCGAGCTGCGTCAGCTCTGGCAGCAGGAAGTCGCCGCCAAACGCGAGCGCATCGCCGGGCTGCGCACGGGCCTGGTCGAAGCCTTGGCGCCGCACGGTCTGGCCGAGCGCTTCGCGCATATCGCGCAGCAACGCGGGATGTTCTCCTATACCGGCCTGACGGCCGAGCAGGTGCTGCGCCTGCGGCGCGAGAATTCGGTGTATCTGGTGGAAAGCGGCCGGGCGAACATCGCCGGGCTGGATGCCGCACGGCTCGATCAGTTGGCGGCAGCCATCGCGCGCGTCGTGGCCTGACTTCAGGCCAGCCACGAGGCGGCCATGCCGTTCTGGAGAATGTTGTAGGCGCGCCCGTGGCGAATGGCGCCGGCTCGGTGCCAGAAAAGCTTCGCCCCGGGTCGGGCCTCCCACGAAAGCAGGCCGTGCACGGCGCACACTGCTTTTGCGTGCATAGCGTGCGCGAGCGCATCGTGGCCTGACCTCAGGCCAGCCACGAGGCGGTGATGCCATTCAGACGAAGCTGTAGGCGCGCCCGTGGCGAATGGCGCCGGCTCGGTGACAGAAAAGCTTCGCCCCGGGTCGGGCCTCCCACGAAAGCAGGCCGTGCACGGCGCACACTGCTTTTGCGTGCATAGCATGCGCGAGCGCATCGTGGCCTGACCTCAGGCCAGCCACGAGGCGGTGATGCCATTCAGACGAAGCTGTAGGCGCGCCCGTGGCGAATGGCGCCGGCTCGGTGCCAGAAAAGCTTCGCCCCGGGTCGGGCCTCCCACAAAAGCAGGCCGTGCGCAGCGCCCTACTTTTGCGTGCTTGGCATGCGCGAATCAGCGTCGCCGATCTCGACGCCACGACTGAAACACATTACTTGTGGGAGCGGTCTCGACCGCGAACAACACTCGGCCCTGCCTCCATCGAAAAACCAGACCCGGCTCAATCCTTCACGCCAACCGAGCCCCGGGCCCTATCGCGACAAACCCAGCGCCGAACGCTGGCCCATCGCTGCTCGCATATCAGCCCCACCCCATGTCGACGCCACGACTGACGCACCAACTGTGGGAGCGGTCTTGACCGCGAACAGCGCTCGGCCCTTCGCAAGCGGAACTCGGCTTAACCACCCCTGTCGTAGCATTGCGCCATCATTGATTGGGTTTCTGGCCTACCATACGCCTGGTCATGCTTACGAAACGGCGCGGTCCGGTGACGAACGGGCTCCAGCCTCCGCCAGACTAGCCGCTATCTTCAGCAACAGGTTCCGAGTGAGTTCGCCCATGATTGAAAGCAACACCGAAGGCAATCCAGCCCCAACCGAATACGCCTGTCATTCGGCCGGCGAGCATGGTGCCTGCCCCAGCTGCGCCAGCGGCGAACGTCTCGGCTTTCGCTTCAGCTACGCCTATCAACCGATTGTGGATGTCGCCGCGCGCGAGATCTTCGCGCATGAGGCCCTGGTACGCGGCGTGAACGGCGAATCCGCGCCCACCGTGTTGGCGCAAGTGACCGAAGAGAACCGCTTCCGCTTCGACCAGGCCTGCCGCGTCAAAGCCATCAAGACCGCGGCCCGACTCGAGATGCAGAGCAAGCTGTCGATCAATTTCATGCCCAACGCCATCTACCGACCGGAGCTGTGCATCCGCTCGACGCTGGAGGCCGCCCGCGCTCACAACTTCCCCATCGAAAGGATCATCTTCGAAACCGTCGAAGGCGAGCGCATCAGCGATGCCAAGTGGCTGACCGAGGTCTTCCGTGAATACCAGCGCATCGGCTTTCTTACGGCCATCGACGACTTCGGCGCCGGCTTTGCCGGGCTCAACCTGCTCGCCGATTTCCAGCCCGACCTGATCAAGCTGGACATGGATCTGATTCGCGGTATCGACCAGAGCCGCTCGCGCCAGGCCATCGTCCGCGGCACGGTGGGGATCTGCACGGAGCTGGGCATCCAGGTGATCGCCGAAGGCGTGGAAACGCCGGATGAGTGCAAGGCCTTGCGCGACCTGGGGATCAGCCTCATGCAGGGCTACCTGTTCAGCAAACCGCTGTTCGAGACCTGCAGCCACGCCGCTTCCCTGGCATGGCCGAGCGAAGCGGCGAGCTGAGCGAGGCTCAGCCAGTCTTCAGCAGCTTGAGCAGCTCGCGGGCGGCCTCTTCCGAAGATGCTGGGTTCTGGCCCGTGACGAGGAGGCCGTCGACCCGCACATAGGACGCCCAGTCCGGGCCCTTGCTGTAGTCGCCGCCAATCTCCTTCAGTTTGTCTTCCAGCAGGAAGGGCACCACCTCGGTGAGCTGCACGCCCTCCTCCTCGGTATTGGTGAAGCCGGTCACCTGCTTGCCCTTGACCAGGTACTCGCCATCCGCGCCGCGCACCTGCACCAGCGCCGCCGGCGCATGGCAAACCGCGGCCACCGGCTTGCGTGCCTGTATGAAGGATTCGATCAGGGCGATGGACTTGGCGTTACCGGTCAGGTCCCAGAGCGGACCGTGGCCGCCGGGGTAGAACACCGCATCGAAGTCCTCCGCCGATACCTCGTCCAGCTTGTGGGTGTTGGCCAACAGCGCCTGGCCCTCGGCATCGTTCTTGAAGCGCTTGGTCATCTCGGTCTGGGCGTCCGGCGCATCGCTTTTCGGATCCAGCGGCGGCTGCCCGCCCTTGGGCGAGGCCAACACGATCTCGGCGCCGGCGTCCTTGAAGACGTAATACGGCGCGGCGAATTCTTCGAGCCAGAAGCCGGTGGGTTTGCCGGTATCGCCGAGCTTGTCGTGGGAGGTGAGGACGATGAGGATTTTCATGAGGTCTCCTGTGGTCGGGTGGCCCGGCGGTTGCGGGCCTTGGTTCATCTCGACCATGGGAGTGGGGAATGGGTCAATTGCGATGGCGGCACCGAGGCCGTCGTCGCCTGCTGCCACGAACTCGGCACCGTGACGGGCCGAAATGCCGGGGCTACGCCGAGACTGGTGCAAGTTCGAGAGCCCACACAGTGCGCTGTTGTAGGAGTGGCCTTGGCCGCGAAGCTGTTGGTGCGCGTGGCTACACTCGATAACTGAGTTGGCTGAGGCATTGGTTTCGCCCTGCTGGGCGAGTCACTTTTTCCAGGCGCAAAAAAAGTAACCAAAAACGCTTGCCCCTGCATCCGGGCCTCGCTTCGCTCGACCCCCCTCATTCCATCCACACTCCGGGGGCCGGCGTACAAGGGCCATCCATGGCCCTTTATCGCGGGGGGACGCCTAGTCCTCTCACGGCATCCATGCCGCTCGCTCCCCTTCGCGCGGATTCCATTCGGCCTCCTGAAAGGGGCGTTCGGCGTCGTTCGCTAGTCCGCACACATTAAAACAAGCAAAGCGCTTCGTTTCTCTGCTTAACAGCTTTCAGACAACTCGGAACCGATCCCCCTTCAGGAGGCCGAGCGTAGGTGCTGCGCAGGGGGGCGCGAGGCATGGATGCCGAGCGAGGAGCGATGGGACAGGGATGTCCCTTCGCGACGACCCCCGGAGCGGCGCCGGAGCGAGGGGAGTTTTGCGAAGCAAGCCGGGGACGCCTAGTCCGGATGCAGGGGTGGCCTTCTTTTTTTGGTTACTTTTTCTTGGCCACTCAAGAAAAAGTGACTCGCCCAGCAGGGCGAAACAAATGCCTAAAACAACCCGGCCAATGGGTTAACCACACGAGCCCGAAGCACAACGCCTCGCAGCAGGAACTCCGTATCCCAAGCCCCTACGGCAGTGGAACTCGTCAAAATAAAAAAGGGCGCCGAAGCGCCCTTAACATCATCCCCGGATCAGATCCGAAAACTCCCCACCAACTGCTTCAACCGCGCCGCCTGCTGCTCCAGATCCCCACAAGCGCGCAACGTGGACTGCAGGTTCTCCACCCCCTCCTGGTTGAGCGTGTTGATCTCGGTAATGTCCATGTTCAGCGACTCGATCACCGACGTCTGCTCTTCTGTCGCAGTAGCCACCGACTGGTTCATCGCGTCGATCTCGCCAATGCTCTGGGTCACGCTGCCCAAGCGCTCACCGGCCTGGTTGGCGATGCCAACGCTGGCCTCGCTCTGGCGCTGGCTCTCGGTCATGGTGCTGACCGAGTCACGCGCGCCGACCTGCAGCTTCTCGATCATCCCGTGGATCTCCTGCGCCGAAGTCTGGGTGCGATGCGCCAGGCTGCGGACTTCATCGGCCACCACGGCAAAACCTCGCCCGGCTTCACCGGCACGCGCCGCTTCGATGGCCGCGTTGAGCGCCAGCAGGTTGGTCTGTTCGGAGATGCCCTTGATCACGTCGAGGATCTGGCCGATGCCAACGGTCTGGTTGTTCAGCGCTTCGATCTGCGCGCAGGACGCGCTGATGTTGCTCGACAGCTGGCGCATCGCCTCGATGTTCTGCTCGACGACCTTGCGTCCGTCTTCGGCCTGATGGCTGGCGCCACTGGCCTGCTGCGAAGCGTCTGCGGCGTTGCGGGCGATCTCCTGCGCGGCGGCGCCGAGCTCGTTGATCGCTGCGGCGACACTGTTGGTACGGCTGGCCTGCTCGTCGGAGTTGAGCATCGAGGAGTTGGAGGCCGCCAGCACGCGTTGCGCCACTTCGTTGACCTGCTCGGTCGCCGAGGACACTTCGCGAATGGAGCCGTGGATACGCTCGACGAAGCGGTTGAAAGCCTTCGCCAGCTCGCCGAACTCGTCCTGCGATTGCACGGTCAGGCGGCGCGTCAGATCGCCCTCGCCTTCGGCGATGTTGGCCATGGCCCGACCCATGTCGGTCAGTGGGCGCATCAGTACGCGGATCAGCATGCCCAGCAGCCCGATGATGAACACCACGGCAATCACCGCAGCAACCAGGGCCGAGGTACGGAAGCTGGACAGCGCCGCGTAGGCCTTTTGCTTGTCCACCGAGATACCGACGTACCAGGTCACCGATGGCAGGCCGGCTACGGGACTGAAGCTGAGGATGCGTTGCTGACCATCCAGCTCGGCCTCGGTGAAGCCACTGGCCAGTGACGGGGTGTTCTTCGGATAGAGCTCGGCCAGGGTCTTCATCACTTTGCTGGAGTCCGGATGGACCAGCACCTTGCCGTCGCCGCTGACGAGGAACGCATAGCCCATGCCGTCGAAGTTCAGCGCGTTGATGATGTCCACCAGCACCTTGAGGCTGAGGTCGCCACCGACCACGCCCAGGCTCTGACCACCGGCCTTGGCCGGGGTCGCCGCGGTGATGATCAGCTCGTTGGTGGCCGCATCCAGATAGGGCTCGGTCAGCGTGGTCTTGCCGGCATTGATCGCGTCCTTGTACCAAGGACGCTGGCGCGGATCGTAACCGGCCGGCAGCTCGAAGCGCGGATGCACGATGAACTCGCCATCGCTGCGCCCCAGGTAGGTGAAAGCGAAGGTAGAGCTGAGTGCCGGCTGCTTGACCAGGGCTTCGACCGCCTCGCCGGAACTGTCGCGAGCGATGGTCTGGGCAGTGTTCTCGAGCAGCACCAAGCGGCCGAACAGCCAGTTCTGGATGTTATGGGCGGTCACCTTGCCCATCTCGTCCAGGTAGCTCTCCAGCTTGGCCTGAATGGCATTGCGCTGCAGGTAGTCGTTATAGAGCGTGAACAATGCGAAGGTCGCGATCACTACGAGTGACGCGGCCAGCAGGATCTTGTGGCTGAACTTGAGACGGCTGGGCATGGGCGTGTCCGTATTGATCTAGGTCAAGTCGGAGGTCATTTTCCTGGCTAAGCGTCCTTGTGCTGATCGTTTTATCGGCTTGGCGCGATAGACCTTGAGAGAGCCGCTGGTCGGCCAGGGAGAAGTAAAAGCCGATCGGAAGGCGGCGAATCTGGCCCTGCGCAAAAACGGCACTCCATTGCTGGAGTGCCGTTCAGTCAGTTGTCGCGAGGCTGTTGTAGCCGCTCAGGCACTACGCCCGACCAGTGCCGGCCATACCCGTGGCCGCAGCCCCTCGCCGAGGACGGTCAGCGCGCCGATGGCGCCAGCTATCCAGTACCAGCGCACCAGTGGGTCGAAGCCCAACCAGCCGAGGGCGTGCAGGAAGACCATGGTGATCAGCACCGGGCAAACGTAGCGCACCATGAACAGCCAGAGCGCATAACCCAGCGGCGGCAAGCCCAGCTCATCACGCATGATCTCGCTGCGCAGTACGTAGCCGGCAAAGATCACGATGAAGATCCCACCCAGCGGCATCATCCAGCGCGACGTCAGGTAGTCCAGCCAATCGAAGAAGTTCTTGCCCAGCGGCGTCCAGCCGGCCATCAGGTTGAACGAGAGCATGGCCAGCAGGCTGATCACCAGCAGCACCACGCCGGCACCCACGGCGGCCTTGATGCGGCTGACACCATGTTTTTCGTTCAGGTAGGCCACGGTGGCTTCGATCATAGAGATGGCCGAGGTCAGCGCCGCGATCGACACCATGGCGAAGAACAAGGTGCCGAACAGCGTGCCGAACGGCATCTGCTGGAAGGCCAGCGGCAGGCTCATGAAGATCAGCCCGGGACCAGCGGTCGGGTCCATGCCGTTGGCGAAGATGATCGGGAAGATCGCCAGGCCCGCCAGCAGTGCCACCGCGGTATCGGCGATGGCCACCATGAAGGTGGTGCGGGTGATGGACTGGCCGTCGGGGATATAGGAGCCGTAGGTGAGGATCGCCCCGGAGGCTAGGCTGAGGGTGAAGAAGGCGTGGCCGAGCGCGGCCAGCAGCGCTTCACCGGTGAGCTTGGAGGTGTCGAAACTGAACAGGAAGGCGAAGCCTTCGTCGAAGCCGCCGCTGGTGAAGGCGTAACCCACGAGGATCAACAGCATCACGGCCAGCCCCGGCATCATCCAGCGCACCGAACTCTCGATGCCCTGTTGCACGCCCTTGGCGACGATCCACAACGTCAGCAGCGCCACCAGCACGCTCCAGCCACCGAGTTGCCAGGGGTTGGCGTTATGCGCCTCGAACACCTGCGCCAGGCTGTCGACGGAACTGGCCGTGAGCGAGCCGTCGAGCATCTTGACCGTGTAGGCGAAGGCCCAACCGGCCACCACCACGTAGAAGCAGAGAATCAGGAAGCCAGCGGCCATGGCCATGCCGCCGACGCCCTTCCACAGGGCACTGCTACCGTTCTCGCGCACGGCACGGCCGATGGCATCGATGGGGCTGCCGCGGCCGCGGCGGCCGATGGCGATCTCGGTCATCATCACGGGAATGCCGATGGCCAGGATGCAGGCCAGATACATCAATACGAAGGCACCACCGCCGTATTGGCCGGTGATGTAGGGGAATTTCCAGATATTGCCCAGTCCGACGGCCGAACCGGTCGCGGCGAGGATAAAACCCCAGCGGGAGAGCCAGAGGTTTTTGGGGGTTTCACGGGTCATGCGTCACCTGTTTGTTGTTATCTGTGACGGAAATCGAACCCGTCGCGCTCGTGACGCGACGGAGTGGCAAGGCGGATCGACCTTTCTTTCATTGAGCGTCGGGCTGCACCTCCGGAGCTGCTTTGGCAAAGGCTTCGAGGGTTTCGCACTGCTCGGTCATCTGCAAAATGCGTGGATACGCACTGAGGTCACAGGAAAAACGGCGCGCATTGTATACCTGCGGGACCAGGCATGCCTCCAGATAACCGGGCCGTCTGCCGAGTGACAGCTTGCCGTCGAAGGCGGCCAACCCCTGCTCGACACCAGCCAGGCCGGTAGCGATCCAGTGTTTTATCCATTGCTGCTTGGCCTCATCCTCGACGCCCAGCGGGCCACTGAGGTATTGCAGGACACGCAGGTTGTTCAGTGGATGCAGGTCGCAGGCGATGTGCAGCGCCAACGAACGTACCCGCGCCCGATCGGCCGGGTCGTGCGGCAGCAGCGCCGGCAACGGAAACACCTCCTCCAGATACTCGAGGATCGCCAACGACTGGCTGATGCGCTCGTTGCCATCGACCAGCAGAGGCACCAGTTCCTGCGGGTTGAGCGCCTTGTAATCGGCCGCATGCTGCTGGCCACCATCCTTGACCAGATGCACCGGCAGATTCTCGAAGGCCAGGCCCTTGAGGTTGAGGGCGATACGCACCCGATAGGCGGCGCTGGAGCGCCAGTAGCCATAGAGCTTGAGCGTCGAAGACGCGTTGGTCTGGGTGTCGTTCATGGCAATCCCTGATTGATCGTTGATCCCGCCCCCCGCGGCGGTTTGCGCAGCTGGGTCCAGAAGCTAGTGCCGGCTCACCGCAGAACGATGGGTTACGCAGCGCCGGACATTGGCTGGTGCTTGGCGCTCCGAGGTCTGCGCTGCTTCATCCATCCTGACTGTCGCGCCTGTTCAGAATGGATGAAGATACCGGGCGCCCCGTATGAACAGTCAACGCACCGGCCCTCACGTACCGATCAGCGGAGCTTGAGCCATCACAAACCACCGCGGATCGCCAAACAAGCCCACCGCCAGCGACACAGCCTTGTCCACGCGCCGTGCTGTGGCAGGTATTCTTTACAGCGCGCTACAGACGCGGTGCTCCGGCGCCGGATGCGCTCCGCTGTAACGAAAACCTGACAAGCAGTTGCGACAAGTCGCCGCACCGGGACAGACCGTTGCGGCGACGGCTCAGATCACCCCGCTCAGATTGAGAAACACCAGCACGATTGCCAGCGGCGTACCAAAGCGCAGCAGCAGCCACCAGGCCTGGAAAAGGCCCTGCTGGCGGATGCCGATCGCGTCGCGTACCGCCTCGCGCTTCATCACCCAGCCGGTGAACAGCACCGTGGCGAGACCGCCGAGCGGCATCAGCCAGTTGGTGGTCAGGTAGTCGAGGCTGTCGAAGAAGGTCTTGCCGAATACCTGATAGTCGGCCCAATGGTTGAACGAGAACACACTGCCGAGGCTCAGCAACCAGAGCACCGCGCCACTGACCAACACAGCCTTGAGGCGGCTCATGCCGAAGCGCTCGGTCATCCAGGCGATGCTCGGCTCGCTCAGTGAGATCGCCGAAGTCAGCGCGGCGATCACCAGCATGATGAAGAACAGCCCGCCCACCAATTGGCCCAGCGGCATCTGGCCGAAGGCGATCGGCAGGGTGACGAAGATCAGTCCCGGCCCGGCGCCCGGCTCCAGGGCATTGCCGAACACCAGCGGGAAGATCGCCAGGCCTGCCAGTAGCGCCACGGCGGTGTCGGCCAGGGCTACCAGAATCGACGTCTTGGCGATCGAGGTGCCCTCCGGCAGGTAAGAGCCATAGACCATCATCGCGCCGCAGCCGAGGCTCAGCGTGAAGAAGGCATGGCCCAGGGCGATCAGCACGCTGGTCGCGGTCAGCTTGGAGAAGTCCGGCACGAAGAGGAATTCCACACCGCGGGCGAACTCACCGTTGAGCGCGGCGTAGCCGACCAGTAGCAGCAACAGCACGAACAACCCGGGCATCAGAAAGCGCAGCGAGCGCTCCAGACCACCCCGCACGCCGAAACCGACGATCAGCATGGTCGCCGCCAGCACCAGGCTGCCGCTGACGACCAGCCGCAGCGGATCGGCCAGCAGCGCGTTGAACATCGCCCCGCTGGTATCGCCGCTGACGCCGTTGAAGTCGCCGATGAAGCTGGCCGGGACGTAGGCCAGGGCCCAGCCGGCGACCACCAGGTAGAAGCTCAGAATCAGAAAACCGGTCAGCCCGCCGAGCCAGCCGGCCGCGCGCCAACGCGTGCTGGCGCCGGCCTCGCGGGCCAGGCGCGCCACCGCGCCGTCAGGGTTCTGCCGACCGCGCCGGCCGATCATCACCTCGGCCATCAGCAACGGGATGCCGATCAGCAGGATGCAGCCGAGATAGACCAGCACGAAGGCGCCGCCGCCGTTCTGGCCGGTGATGTAGGGGAATTTCCAGATATTGCCCAGGCCGACCGCCGAACCGGTGGCGGCCAGGAAGAACACCCAGCGCGAGGACCAGAGACCGCGCGCCGCGCTTTGCTGAGTACGTGCGGAGGCGCCACCGAGCGTGCCGGCGACGAGGCTGCTTTTGTCTGTCATTGCGGATTCCTGCTTGTTGTTTTTGTCAGGGCTGTACAACGGAAACGCCGATTGGGACCAGAGCCGCCCGGTTTGCGACCGCATGGCGCCGGGCTGCGATTGGGCTGACTGCAACGCTTCCGTCAAAGGCTCGGCAGTACGGCTGGGCTGCGGAAGAAACCGGGCGGCACCAGGGCCGCCCGGAAAGTCGCTACGCGTGCAGTCGTTGCTGGCTCGGCTGTGCCGAATCTTCACCGACGTGCAGCCGCTCGAGTGCCAGACGATCAGCGATGATCGAAGTCGGCTCACCGCTGGCCGCCGCGCGGGTAAAGATCTCGCGCAGGGTCTCGCCGATGCCTTTGACATGCGCGTCGATCTGCGCCGCGCTGCCACCGATGCGCTGGTAGTAGACGTCGATGATGCCGCCGGCATTGATCGCGTAGTCCGGCGCGTAGAGATGATTGCGACGCTGCAGCTCGACGCCGATCTCGGGGCTCGCCAGCTGGTTGTTCGCCGCGCCGGCGATCACCGGTGCACGCAGTGTCTGCAGGGTTTCGGCATTGAGAACGCCGCCCATGGCACAGGGCGCGAAGACATCCACGTCGAGGCCTACGATATCGTGCGGGCGCACAGCATGGGCGCCGAGCTCGGTCACCGCCTGCTGCACGTTGGCATCGAAAATGTCGCAGACCCATAACTCGGCACCCGCAGCCTTGAGGTGCCGGGCCAGGCCCATACCGACATGCCCGACGCCCTGGATGGCGACCTTCAGGCCTGTCAGATCATCCCGGCCGAGGCGTTGGCGCACGGCTTCGCGCAGACCGACGAACACGCCGAGCGCCGTGGAGGGCGACGGGTCGCCGCTGGCGATGCTGCCGTCCAGAGTGGTACGCGGTGTCGCGCCGATGACATGGCGGGTGCGCTGGGCAAAGGCCTGCATTTCCGGCTCGCCGGTGCCCGAGTCAGCCGCGGTGATGTAGCGCCCACCGAGGCTGTCGACGAAATCGCCCATGGCGTGCAGCAGCGCCTGGCTCTTGCCGGTATGCGGATCGC
This sequence comes from Stutzerimonas stutzeri, assembly GCF_018138085.1. Classification (NCBI taxonomy): domain Bacteria; kingdom Pseudomonadati; phylum Pseudomonadota; class Gammaproteobacteria; order Pseudomonadales; family Pseudomonadaceae; genus Stutzerimonas; species Stutzerimonas stutzeri. The sequence continues at coordinate 815,840 of NZ_CP073105.1, read as the reverse complement.
CGATGATCACCGCCTTGCCGCCACCGAGCTTGAGGCCGGCCAGCGAGGATTTCAGCGTCATGCCGCGTGACAGGCGCAGCACGTCACGCACGGCGTCGTCATCGCTGGCGTAAGGGAACATCCGGCAACCACCCAGCGCCGGGCCGAGCGTGGTGTCGTGGATGGCGATGATCGCGCGCAGCCCCGATGCTTTGTCGTGACAGAACACCACCTGCTCGTGGTGATCGAAATCGGGATGGGTGAAAACGGACATTGCTGATTCCTCTTTGTTGTTCTGTTCGGGCCCGATGCATCGGGCCGTTTGGAGATATGTGTTCAGTTCGCAGGGGGCTCTTGTATCAGCCCATTCGCGGTCAAGACCGCTCCCACAACATGCGCAGCGCCGTGGTGCTCCGGTGCCGCGCCCCTCGGGGTCAAGGTCGCTCCTACAACGCACCCGAACCGCAAGACCCGTGGGAGCGGTCTTGACCGCGAAAACCACGCGCCCCGCTACCTCTCGGGCGGCTACCTTCGCGGTCGAGACCGCTCCCACAACATGCGCAGCGCCGTGGTGCTCCGGTGCAGCGCCACTCGGGGTCAAGATCACTCCTGGAACGCTCCCGACATCCGCAAGACCCTTGGGAGCGGTCTTGACCACGAAAACCACACGCCCCGCTACCTCTCGGACGGCTACCTTCGCGGTCGAGACCGCTCCCACAACATGCGCAGCGCCGTGGTGCTCCGATGCAGCGCCACTCGGGGTCAAGATCACTCCTGGAACGCTCCCGACATCCGCAAGACCCGTGGGAGCGGTTGGGGACGCCTAGTCTTGACCGCGAATGGCTTCGCCAAGCTATGCCGCCGGCTCGAACAGCCGCACGGTTTGCACTTCGTCACCACGATTGAGTTGCTCCTTGAGCAGCTTTTCCTGCTGGCGAGCCTTGGCGATGGAGCGCTCCTTCACCGGGCCGTAGCCACGGATCAGTTCCGGCAGCGCGGCGATGGCCACAGCGGTGCGGTAGTTGGTCGGTTTGAGCTGGGACAGGAGCTCATCCAGGTTGCGCTCGTACTCGCTGATCAGCTCGCGCTCGACACGCCGGTCATGGCCGTAGCCGAACACGTCCAACGGCGTCCCGCGCAGGAATTTCAGCTTCGCCAGCACGTTGAAGGCATTCAGCACCCAAGGGCCGAGTTCGCGCTTGCGCGGCTCGCCAGTGGTCTTGTCGCGCTTGGCCAGCCACGCCGGTGCCAGGTGGAACTGCAGCTTGTAGTCGCCTTCGAACTGGGCTTCGAGCTGCTGGCGGAATTCCGGCTCGCTGTACAGCCGCGCCACCTCGTACTCGTCCTTGTAGGCCAGTAGCTTGAAGTAGTAGCGGGCCACGGCTTTCGACAGCGCCAGGTCGTCGGCGGTATCCAGCGCCCGCACCTGCTCGACCTTGTCGCGATAACGCTTGGCGTAGGCGGCGTTCTGATAGCGGGTAAGGAAATCCACGCGCCAGTCGACGATTTCTTCCAGGGTCTGGCAGATGGGCTCGGCCATTTCAGCCGGGCGCGCGAGCTTTTCTACCACGTCCCGCTCCAGCACCGCACGACGGCCCCAGCGGAACGCCTGCAGGTTCAGCTCGGTGGATACGCCGTTGATGGTGATGGCCTTCTCGATGGCCTCCGCCGACAGCGGCAGCAGCCCCTGCTGGTAGGCGAATCCGAGCAGGAACAGGTTGGTGGCGATGCTATCGCCCAGCAGGCGGGTCGCCAGCCGCGTGGCATCGATGAAGTGGGTTTTCTCGGCACCCACCGCATCGATCAGCGCTTCGCGCATGGCCTTGCCGGGCACCTGGGCGTCGGGGTTGCGGGTGAACTCGGCCGTGGCCGATTCATGGCTGTTGATCACCGCATGGCTGATCTGGTCATTGAGGCGGGTCAGCGAATCGTCACCGGCCGCGACCACCAGATCGCAGCCCAGAAGCAGATCGGTTTCACCGGCGGCGATACGCACGGCGTAGATATCGTCCTGCTTGTCGGCGATGCGGATGTGCGTCACCACCGGGCCGAACTTCTGCGCCAGCCCTGCCTGATCGAGCACCGTGCAGCCTTTGCCTTCCAGATGCGCGGCCATGCCCAGCAGGGCGCCGAGCGTGGTCACGCCGCTGCCGCCGACGCCTGGAATCAGCACGTTCCAGGGGCGATCGAGGGTCGGACGCTGCGGCTCCGGCAGTTGCGCCGGATCGAGGCTGGCACCCACCGCTTCCGGCTTGCGCAGCCCGCCGCCGTGCACGGTGACAAAACTCGGGCAGAAGCCTTCGACGCAGGAGAAGTCCTTGTTGCAGGCGTTCTGATCGATTTCGCGCTTGCGCCCCAGCTCGGTTTCCAGCGGCATCACGGCCAGGCAGTTGGACTTCTCGCCACAGTCGCCGCAACCCTCGCATACGGCCGGGTTGATGAAGGCGCGCTTGGCCGGGTCTTCCAGCTTGCCGCGCTTGCGCCGACGGCGCTTCTCGGTGGCGCAGGTTTGGTCATAGATGATCACCGAGACGCCCTTGAACTCGCGCAGTTCGCGCTGCACGGCGTCCAGATCGCGGCGGTGGTGGAAGCTGGTGATCGGCGCGAAGGTGTCGCGGGTCGGGTATTTGTCCGGCTCGTCGCTGACCAGGGCAATGCGTTTAACGCCCTCGTCGGCGATCTGCCGGCTGAGCTGGTCGACGCGCAGCTCGCCATCGATGGGCTGGCCACCGGTCATGGCCACCGCATCGTTGTAGAGAATCTTGAAGGTGATGTTGACGCCGGCGGCTACCGCGGCGCGCACGGCTAGGCTGCCGGAGTGGAAATAGGTGCCATCGCCGAGGTTCTGGAACATGTGCGGCGTTTCGGTGAACGGCGCCTGACCGATCCAGTTGACGCCCTCGCCGCCCATCTGGGTGAAGGTCTCGGTGCGCCGGTCCATCCACTGCACCATGTAATGACAACCGATGCCGGCCGCCGCGCGGCTACCTTCGGGCACCTTGGTCGAGGTGTTGTGCGGGCAGCCGGAGCAGTAGTGCGGGGTACGCACGGTGTCGTAATTTCGCGCGGCCAGGGCCTTTTCCTTGGCGGACAAGAAGGCCAGGCGGGCCTGGATGCTGTCGCTGGTGTAAATCGGCGCGAGGCGCTTGGCGATTACGCGGGCGATCATCGCCGGGGTCAGCTCGCTTAGGTTGGGTAGCAGCGAGGTGCCGTGTTCATCAAACTCGCCGACTACCCTTGGGCGCTTGTCCAGCGGCCAGTTGTAGAGCTGCCCGGTGAGCTGGTCTTCGAGGATGCTGCGCTTTTCCTCGACCACCAGAATCTCGTCCAGCCCCTGCGCGAACTCATGCACTGAAACCGGCTCCAACGGCCAGCTCATGCCCACCTTGAGTACGCGCAGGCCCACCGAGGCGCACAGCGCTTCGTCCAGGCCGAGGTCGTCCAGGGCCTGGCGCACGTCGAGATAGGACTTGCCGGTGGTGATGATGCCCAGACGCGGATTCGGCGAGTCGAGCATCACCTGGTTCAGGTTGTTGGCGCGGGCAAAAGCGCGTGCGGCGTAAATCTTGTACAGGTTGAGGCGTTTTTCCTGCGCCAGCGGCGGGTCGGGCCAGCGGATGTGCACGCCGTCTTCGGGCAGCTCGAAATCGTCGGGAATGCGCGTCTTGACCCGTAGCGGATCGACTTCCACCACGGCGGACGAGTCGACGTTCTCGGCGATGGTCTTGAGCGCTACCCAGCAGCCGGAATAGCGCGAAAGCTCCCAGCCGATGATGCCGTAGTCGAGAATCTCCTGAACGTTGGCCGGGTTCAGCACTGGGATCGACGCGGCAATGAAGGCGTGCTCGCTCTGGTGCGGCAGCGTCGAGGATTTGCAGCCATGGTCGTCACCGGCCAACAGCAACACGCCGCCATGGGGTGAGACGCCTGCCGCGTTGCCGTGCTTGAAGACGTCACCGGAGCGGTCGACACCCGGCCCCTTGCCGTACCACATGGCGAACACGCCGTCGTACTTGGCGCCCGGGAACAGGTTGGTCTGCTGACTGCCCCAGACCGCCGTCGCCGCCAGCTCCTCGTTGAGGCCCGGCTGGAAATGGATGGCGTTCTGCTTGAGGAAATCGCGCGCTTCCCAGAGGCTCTTGTCCAGCATGCCCAGCGGCGAGCCGCGGTAGCCGGAGATGAAGCAACCGGTATTCAGGTTCTGAGCCTGGTCACGCTGATGTTGCAGCATCGGCAGGCGGGTCAGCGCCTGGGTGCCGGTGAGATACAGATGTCCGGTTGCGAGCCGGTACTTGTCATCCAGGCGGATCTCGGCCAGTGACATGTGGCGCTCCTGTTTGTTGTTATCGGAGTCGGGGACGTGTTTGCACGTCCCGCCTAATCAAGACGAGGGCAGCCGCACGGAAGCCGTCCCACGTCGGGCAATCGACAGGGGATCACCCCACCGTTGCGCGTTGGATAAGAGTCTGGCCGTGACGAGGAGAGATTTTCTTTCTACTTTTGCGGTGTAAGCGCTCTTGTGTGCATGATCCATCCACTAACAACAACAAATCAGGAACAACCATGCAGACTCCGCTGAGTAGCATCGATCGCAAGATTTTAATGCTGCTGCAACACAACGCCGATCTTTCCGCCGCCGAGGTGGCAGAGCGGGTGGAGCTGTCGCAATCGCCCTGCTGGCGGCGCATCCACCGGATGCAGGAAGAAGGGCTGATCGAGCGCAAGGTCGCCCTGCTCAACCCCAAGAAGCTCGGGCTGAACATGACGGTGTTCGTCAACATCAAGCTTTCAGCCCACGGGCGAAGCAACCTGGACGAATTCGAGCGCGCCGTTGTGGGTTATCCCGAAGTGCTGGAATGTCACACCATGGCTGGCGAGTCGGACTACCTGCTCAAGGTAGTGGCCAAGAATATCGACAGCTACGAGCGCTTCCTGCGCGACCAGCTGTTGCAGCGCCCCCATGTGCAGGAGGCGCATTCGCACATCGCCATGAGTGAAGTGAAGCGGACCACGGAGCTGCCGCTGGACTAGCGTCAGCTCAGGAATTGGCTGGCGCCTCGTCCAGTAGTTGCAGCAGGCGCCCAACCGTCTCCTCGAGCGGCCCGGAGTTGTCCAGCAGCTCGGCCTCCTCCTGCTCCGCCGCCGAGCGAAACTGCTCGTTTCGCGCCAGGCGTGCCTCGATCTCGGCCAGCGGCTCACGCCCGCGAGCCAGCAACCGCTCGCGCAGCACTGGCAGCGCCACGGTGAGCAGCAGCGGACGCAGCTGTGGGTAACGCGCCCGTGCCTGGTCCAGATAGCCGCGCGACCCGTTGACGAGTACGTCCTCCCCTGCCGCCAGCCAGTCATCGATCTGCCGCGGGATGCCATAGCGCAGGCCGTTGGCCTGCCAGTCCAGCGCGAATGCGCCGCTGCGACGCAGCTGCTCGAACTCCTCGGTGCTCACGGCCTGGGCATCTTCCCCCGCCGCCTCGGCAGAACGGGTGATGACGCGCCGAGCGACCCGACAACCGCGCACCTGCAACGGCTCGCGGGCAGCTTCCAGCAGGCTGTCCTTGCCGGCCCCCGAGGGGCCCATCAGGTAAAACAGGCGGCCTGTCATTGCACTACTCCAATCTTAATCAGATGGCCCGATGGCCGCCCGGTCGTCGCTCATGGCTGCACCGGGATGCCCGTCACCGGATCGCCAGGTTTCAGCGCGTGCTGCTGAAACCAGCCCTGATTCACCTCCAGCGCATAGCGCGCCGGTTCAGCGGAACAGCGGATAGACCGGTCCAACGGCTGCAAATCGATGAGATCGACCACGCGCCCAGCTTCATCCATGAACGCCGCCGACAACGGCAACGGCGTGTCCTTCATCCACAGGCAGTGGCGGCGCACCTCATCGAAGCGAAACAGCATGCCGCGATCGGCAGCGAGCTCGATGCGCCCCATCAGGCCGCGCTCACGCTCGGCCGGCGAGCGGGCGTATTCGGCGCGCAGCGGTACGTCGCCGACGCGCAAGTCGAGCAGCACGGGCTCGCCGGCAAGGGCCAGGCTGCTGAGGCCGGAAAGAGACAGCAGCAACAGGGTACGCATGGGCTGACTCGCAAGAATGGGGTGACGGAGCATAGCAAGGACGGGCGGCTACGCCTCCTCCACGGGTACCTCCGGCGTGACGTTTTCGCTGTCTCCATAACGCTTCTGGCAGCGCTCGCAATAGAAGCTGCGACGCTTGCTCCGCCCGAGCTCCTTGGCCTTGACGAAGGGAATCTTGCAGCGCGGGCAAATCGTCTTGGTATGCGCCAACCAGTGCGCTTTCAGCGTTCCCTCGCGCTTCCACTGAAGGAATTCGAAACTGTAGGTACGAACCTCGTGCGTCAACTCGCGGAGCTTGGCTGCCGGCAGATCGCCGATCAAGGACAGCGGATGGATACGGGTGCGAAACAGCACCTCGTTCTTGATGATGTTGCCCGAGCCGGAGAACAGCGTCTGGTCGAGCAACGCATCGCAGGCCAGCAGCCGCGGCCGGGCACGCAGTTTTTTCAGCGTCGCCCGGTTGTCCCAGGCATCGCTCATGACGTCCGCGCTCCAGTCATAGGCCTCATCCAGCGGCCCTTCGATGAACTGCACCGAGCAGCCGTAGAAGTTCAGCTCACCGTTGGCGAACCCGAGGCTCAGGCGCGGCGCGGATTCCTTGCGCTCGTTGATCCGGTAGCTGCCGAACAAGAGCAGATGGATGCGCAGGGAGACGTCATCCAGCTCGATCAGGAAGTGCTTGCCCCAGCTGCGAAACAACCGCACCGTTTGGCCCACCAGCCGCGCCTTGTCCAGCTTGGCACTCCCCTCCGCGCGCTCGACCGATCGGCCGGTGAATGCAGAGACTTCTTCACGAAGAATGACGATGGATGGACCTTCAGGCATGGCGATATCGCTTCGGCTGGGCGTTAAGGATATCGACTGAGGCCGGCCGAGAAGGTGCGGCTGGATGATAGAGCCCGGTGTGGTTTGTTCGATTGAGGGAAGGGCCAAGCTCTATTCGCGGTCAAGACCGCTCCCACAGTTTCGTGCTTCACCCGCCCGTGGGAGCGGTCTTGACCGCGAAGGTGCAACGCCCTATCAAACAAGCTGCAAACAACTCTCGAAACACTACCGCTCACCGGTCAGCGGATCTTCGGACTACAGCCTAGGCTTATTCGCGGTCAAGACCACCCCCACATTTTCGTGCTTCACACGCCCGTGGGAGCGGTCTTGACCGCGAAGGTGCAACGCCCTATCAATCGAGCTGCAAACAACTCTCGAAACACCGCCGCTCGCCGGTCAGCGGGTCATCGGACTACAGCCTAGGCTTATTCGCGGTCGAGACCGCTCCCACAGTTTCGTGCTTCACCCGCCCGTGGGAGCGGTCTTGACCGCGAAGGTGCAACGCCCTATCAAACAAGCTGCAAACGGCTCTCGAACGACCGCCGCTCACCGGTCAGCGGATCTTCGGACTACAGCCTAGGCTTATTCGCGGTCGAGACCGCTCCCACAGATCGTGCACACCGCCCGTGGGAGCGGTCTTGACCCCGAAGGGTGCCAGCGCCCTACCAATCGAGCTGTAGACGGCTTTCGAAACACCGCCGCTCGCCGGTCAGCGGGTCGTCGAACTGCAGCCCGCGCGCCAGCAGCTTGAGTGGCCGGTCGTAGTCGTCCTGATCACGCAGCGCTCGTTCGATCAGTTCAGGGTAGAACGGGTCGTTGCAGATCCCCGCGCCCAGCGTGGCCATTTGCAGGCGCAGCTGGTGCTTGCGCCCGGTGACCGGATGCAGCGCATAGCGCCAGAAGTCGCCACGGCGCTCGAGCACCTCGATGCGCGTCTCGCTGTTGGGTTCGCCTTCGCCCTGCTTCATCAGGAAGAACGGTTCGCCGTCGACCATGTGCAGCCGCTCGATGCGCGGGAAGTCCAGATCCGGCAGCGCCGGGCAGATCGCCTCATAGACCTTGCTGATCCTGCGCTCACGAAACAGCGCCTGATAACGGCCGCGGCTCTCGGGCGTGGTGGAGAACAGCACCAGCCCGGCGGTGAGCCGGTCGATGCGGTGGATCGGCACCATATCGGGATTGCCGAGCTGCTTGCTCAGCCGCGCCAGCAGGGTTTCGTTGACGTATTCACCAGCCGGCATCACCGGCAGAAAGTGCGGCTTGTCCGCCACCAGCAGATGCTCGTCGAGGTGCAGCACCTGCGCATCGAACGGGATCGGCTTCTCGGCGGAGACTTCGCGAAAGTAATGCACCTTCAAACCGACCTGATAGCGATGATCGGTCGCAAGCGGCAGTCCATCGGCGCCCAGCACGCGGCCGCGGGCGAAGCGGTCGCGCCAGGTGGCGCGGTCGATGGCCGGGAAGCGCGCACAGAGGCAGTCGAGCACGGTCGGCCAGTCGCCCTGGGGCAGGTGCAGCGTGCTGCGGGCATCGGGAAGACTCATCGGAACATCGCATGGGCATAGGGGCTGCCGATGATACCCGAGCACGCGACCGAACTCGCCCCGCTGGGAGGCAGACGAAGGCCACGCGGCACGATCGCTCGTCACTTTTTGAAATAACTTGAGAAACCCTCGCGCCCTCGTCCGGTCCAGACAAGAACAGCAGGCATCCGGGGCTGCGAAGGCCGCTTCCATTGCGCGTGAAGTCAGCGTTGCGTGCGAACGCCTCCGGTATACCAGCCCTCCCTTTGTCTGAAAGGTCCATCAGGCCAAGCGAGGTTTCCATGGCAATGACAGTCGGCGACTACGTAATCGAACGCCTCTACCAATGGGGCGTGCGGCGCATCTATGGGTATCCCGGCGATGGGATCAACGGGGTGTTCGGCGCGCTCAATCGCGCCAACGGGAAGATCCGTTTCATCCAGGCACGACACGAGGAGATGGCCGCCTTCATGGCCTCGGCCGATGCCAAGTTCAACGGCGGCCTCGGCGTCTGCATCGCCACCTCCGGCCCCGGTGCGGCGCACCTGATCACCGGTCTCTACGATGCGCGTCTGGACCACATGCCGGTGCTCGCCATCACCGGCCAGAAATCACGCACCGCGCTGGGCAGTCATTATCAGCAGGAGATCGACCTGCCTGCCCTGTACAAGGACGTGTCCGGCGCCTTTGTCGAACAGGCCAGCGCGCCGGCGCAGGTCCGTCACCTGATCGACCGGGCGATTCGCACCGCGGTGGGCGAACGCAAGGTGGCAACGCTGATCCTGCCCAGCGACATACAAGAAGCCGAATACAGCGAACCGCCCCGCTCGCACGGCGCGGTGCATTCCGGCATCGGCTATACGCGGCCGAAAGTGTTGCCCTATGAGGCCGACCTGCAGCGCGCCGCCGAGGTGCTCAATGCCGGCAAGAAGGTGGCGATCCTGGTCGGTGCCGGCGCGCTGAATGCCACCGATGAAGTGATCGCCGTGGCCGAAAAACTCGGCGCGGGCGTCGCCAAGGCGCTGCTCGGCAAGGCCGCGGTGCCCGACGACCTGCCCTGGGTCACCGGCTCCATCGGCCTGCTCGGCACCGAGCCGAGCTACAAGCTGATGACCGAGTGCGACACCCTGCTGATGATCGGCTCGGGCTTCCCCTACTCAGAATTCCTGCCCGAGGAAGGCCAGGCGCGCGGCGTGCAGATCGACCTCAAGGCCGACATGCTGAGCATCCGCTACCCGATGGAAGTGAACCTGCAAGGCGACTCGGCCGAAACCCTGCGCGCGTTGCTGCCACTGCTCGAGGAAAAGACCGAGCGCAAATGGCGCAAAAGCGTCGAGCAATGGCGCATGGACTGGGAGGAACTGCTGGAAAAACGCGCCCTGGTCGAGGCCAACCCGATCAACCCGCAGCGCGTCGCGTTCGAGCTGTCGCCGCGCCTGCCGGACCACTCCATCGTCACCAGTGATTCGGGCTCCTGCGCCAACTGGTACGCCCGCGACGTGAAGATGCGCCGCGGCATGATGGGCTCGCTGTCCGGAGGTCTGGCCTCGATGGGCGCCGCCGTGCCCTACGCCATCGCCGCCAAGTTCGCCCATCCGGAGCGTTCGGTCGTGGCCATGGTGGGCGATGGTGCGATGCAGATGAACAACATGGCCGAACTCATCACCGTCGCCAAATACTGGAAGGAGTGGCAGAACCCGCAATGGATCTGCTGCGTGTTCAATAACGAGGACCTGAACCAGGTGACCTGGGAGCAGCGCGCGATGGAAGGCGATCCGAAGTTCGAGGCCTCGCAGAACATCCCCAACGTGCCCTACCACCGCTTCGCCGAATCCATCGGCCTGAAGGGCATCTACGTCGACCGCGAAGATCAGGTCGCCGCCGCCTGGGATCAGGCGTTTGCCGCCGACCGGCCAGTGCTGATCGAATTCAAGACCGATCCCGACGTGCCGCCGCTGCCGCCGCACATTAAGCTGGAGCAGGCCAAGAAGTTCGCCACCGCGCTGCTGCACGGCGACCCGAACCAGGCCGGCATCATCAAGCAGTCGGTCAAGCAGGTGATGAGCAAGGTGATGCCGGCGCGGGACAAGGATTGAGCCGGCGCCGGTCGGCACGTCCACGCGCCGACCGGTCAGCCCCCGCCGAGCTGCGGCTTACCGTCCGGCGATCAGGACTCAAGAGAACGCCTGTCTAGCCGAAAGCCTTGTGCCGTCGTCGCACTGTGCGGCGCGCAACATAGGTTCAAGGGGCTTGCATGACCATCAAATTTCGCCTGATAGCGCTGGTGTCGATCGCTTTGCTATCGCTGTTCGCCGTCGGCGCGCTGGGGCTGATCCAGCTACGAAAACTCGACGCATCGGTCGCGCATATCACCAGCAATGAGGTTCCGCGCCTGGTGGATGCGAAGACCTTTGCCGGCCGCTATCAGGAACTGCGCGGCATCATCTTCCGGCACATCGCCGACCCCGATTCCGCGCGTAAGCGAACGCTCGATGAGCAGTTGCAACGCAAGGGCCGTGAGTTCGATGAGGATCTGGCACGGGCCATTGCCGATGCCGACTCGGAAGAAGCCACCCGAGCGCTGGAAGAATTCCGCAAGACGGTCAAGGCCTACCTCATCGTCGGCGAGACGGCGCTGGCCCGCTCACGCCAGAACCAGACCGAGGCCGCAATGGAACTGGCCTCAAGCCCATTCATCGAGGATGCCGCCATTCTCACCGGGCAGCTGGCGGATCAGCTTTCCGCCGATGCCACCACCGCCCTTAATGCCACCCAGCAAGCCTCTGCCGAGGCCTACCGCACGTCGTTCCGGCTTCTGCTGGGCATCGTGCTGGCGGCGCTGGTGGTGATGATGGGCTTCGGCCTTACCCTGGGCCGCTCGATCATGTCGCCCTTGCAGGCGATGCGACGGACTGTCATGACCATCGGTGAAACGCTCGACCTGACTCGCCGCGTCGGGTCCCGTTCGAACGATGAGATCGGCCAGACCGTGCAGGCCTTCGACGCCATGATCGAAGCCCTGCAGCGCAGCTTCAACGACCTGGCCAGGAACGCAGAGGATGTGGGCCGTGCCGCCGGCGTGCTGCGGGTCAATGCCAACGAATTCTCCGGCAGCTCCGTCGCCCAGGCCGACGCGGCGACGCAGATGGCCGCCGGCGTCGAGGAAATGACCGTCAGCATCGACCATGTGGCCGAACGCGCCGAGGATGCCGCCAAGCTGTCGACCGAGGCGGGCAACCGTGCCGCCGAAGGCGTCGCGGTGGTGCAAAGCACCATTGACGACCTGGGCATGATTGCCGAAGAAGTGAACGGCACCGCCGAGAGCGTGCATAACCTGCAACAGGAAACCACGCGCATCTCCACCGTTACCGGGGTGATCGGCGATGTCGCCGCGCAGACCAACCTGCTTGCCCTCAACGCGGCGATCGAAGCCGCACGCGCCGGGGAACAGGGCCGCGGTTTCGCCGTGGTCGCCGATGAAGTACGCAAACTGGCGGCACGCACCGCCGAATCCGCCGCAGAGATTACCGGTATCGTCGCGGCCATCGAACAAGGCGCCAGCGATGTGGTGAAGCGCATGCAGCAAGCCGTGCATACGGTCCAGCAGAGCGCCAGCCGTGCGGAGGAAACCGGCGTAGCGGTACAGGCGATCCGCAACGCTTCGACCCAGACCGTAGCGCTGGCCTCCGAAATCTCATATGCCATTCGCGAACAAAGCGCCGCCAGCAACCTGATCGCTGTACAGGTGGAGAAGATCGCCTTGATGAGCGAAACCAATACCGGCACCGCCAACCAGACCTCCAGCCAGGCCGACGATCTGCATGCCCTGGCCGAGCGGATGCTCACCGATATTTCACGTTACCGTTACTGAAGCAGGGGCCAGCCATGCGTTTGAAATCACTCACAGCCCTATTGCCGGCGTTGCTCGTCTGCTTGAACGTTTCTGCGGCCGAGCCGGGCAAACTGCTCATCTGGATCAATGCCGACAAAGGCCACGGCGGCCTGCAACAGGTCGCGACCCGCTTCACCGAGGCGACCGGCATTGCGGCCCGGGTCGAACACCCCGACGATCTGGCGAAGAAATTCGAAGAAGCCGCCCGCAACGGTAGCGGGCCGGACATCATCCTCTGGCCGCAGGACCGCCTCGGCGATTTTATTGCCAAGGGTCTGGTCGTCCCTGTCGAGCCACCGCAAGCATTGCGCGAAGCACTGGTCTCGGTGGGCTGGGATGCCTTCACCGTCGGCGGACGGACCTGGGGTTATCCGGTCGGCGCCGAAGCCATCATGCTGCTCTACAACAAGGCACTGATCACGGCTCCCCCGTCCTCGTTCGAAGAAATCGAGACGCTGGATAGCGAGCTCGGCAAGCGCGGCATCAAAGCCATCGGCTGGGATTACACCAATGCCTACTTCAGCTGGCCACTCTTGGCAGCCAACGGCGGCTACGTGTTCAAGCGTCAGCCCGATGGCAGCTACGACACGGCAGATATCGGCATCGATAACGCGGGCGCTCTGGCGGGTGGCCGCCTGTTGCGCCGTTTCATCGACAGCGGCGTACTGCCGCAAGGCGGGATGCCCGGCGATGCCGCACAGCAGGCGATGCATGCAGGCAAACAGGCGATGTGGATAACCGGCCCCTGGTCATGGGAAGGGCTGCGCCGGGCCGGCGTCGATTTCGGTGTCGCGCCCCTGCCCACCGTCGACGGTCAACCGGCGCGCCCCTTCGTTGGCGTCATGGGCGCGATGATCGCCGCGCAAAGCCCGAACGGCGCGGCTGCCAAGCAATTCATCGAAGGCTATCTGTTGGATAGCGAAGGGCTGCGCACAGTGAACGCCGACAAGCCCATCGGTGTGCCGCTGAACAAGCGGCTTTTCTGGGACATGGTCACGGATGAGCACCTGCGGATATCGATGGATGGCGTCACCTTCGGTCGCCCAATGCCTTCGGCACCGCAAATGAGTTCGTTCTGGGAGGCTGCCAACGCCGCGCTGCTGGACATTGCTCAAGGCACCGACGAGGCAACCGCGCTGGGCAATGCGGCACGGCAAATGCGCGGCGAAGAGATTGCGGCGGAGCCTGCCGCTGCGTCGAGTACCGAGCCTGACGAGGTTGTTTCCGAAGAATTGGAAGATATGCCGGAAGCCGATCCGGAGGCGCTTTGACGGCCGGTCGGCCTGCGCCGGTGACCTGCATTAGGTATTTAGATCAACCCTGGCGGCACTGGCGCCGCCAGGGTAGCTGATGTCTGCTGCAAGGCCCGCCGTAGCGGGCCGCGGCGATCAGTCTTCCTTGTCGTGGGTGACTTCGCCGGTCTTGCCGTCAATCTTGAATTCCCAGGTTTTGCCGTCGGCCTTGGTGCCTTCGCCTTCCCAGGAATTGTTATCGGCGTCGATCGAATGGAGCGTGGTGTAGCCGGCGGCCTTGGCCTTCTCGACAGCCTGTTCGAGGGTGATCCAGTCAGCGCCCGGCTTGTCCGCCAAGGCAATGCCGCTGGCGCTTCCGAGTACGGCGATGGCAAGAGCTGCGGTCAGTTTCTTGTGATACATGCGCGTGATCCTCTTGATGTTTCATCGATGCGAGCCGCAACGCGGCTTCTAGTGAATACGAGGCCCGCCGTCAGCAAGGGTTCCTTGCATCCCGTCTGCCATGGGCATCGAGACTGTTTCAGCGCTTGTCGATGGAGACGATCGCCGCCTCGTCGCCCTCGCTCTGGAAGCCGATGCGGACCGCGTCGCCCACTTCAAGTCCTTCGAGCTGCTGCTCTCTGACTTGAAACTGCATGGTCGAAGCCGGCCACTTCAGCGCCGGGACCGGGCCATGAGCGATGGTTACCACCTCCCGCTCGCGATCTATGGCCTCGATCGTGCCGGTGGCATGCACGACCGGCTCGGAGACCATTTCGGTGGCGGGTCCGGCGTCGATATCCGGCGTTGGCGCCGGCGTCGTGGGCTTGAGCAGATCTTCGGCCAGCGCAGGCTGAACGAGTAGCGCCAGGCTTAGCGTGATGCAATGAAGCGCTTTCATGACAGACCTCCTGAAACAGGTGGACGTACGCGTATTGGACAATACGCCCGCATGTATTGCTGCCGGTGAATGTTTGTCCGCGTTCAGCTTGGCGTAAGCCGCGATTCGTAACCTGTGAATCGTCGAAACCCACACAGGAAAACGAACCATGAAAACACTGACTACGCTGATCACTGCCGCCACCCTCGCCCTGGGCGCCAACCTGGCCATGGCCCGCGACCTCGGTCCGGACGAAGCGCTGAAGCTGCGCGACGCCGGCACCATCCAGTCGTTCGAAAAGCTCAACGAAGCCGCACTGGCCAAGCACCCCGGCGCCACCATCGAGGAAACCGAGCTGGAAGAGGAATACGGCCGCCACATCTATCAGCTTGAATTGCGCGATAACAAAGGTGTGCAATGGGACATGGAACTCGACGCCAAGACCGGCGAAGTGCTCAAGGACCATCAGGACGACTAATGCGTGCCACCTTCTTCCTAGCGACTCCCTTGGCTCTGCTGCTCGTCGCCACCTCGGCGGCGAGTCGCGACCTCGATCAGGACGAGGCCCTGCGGCTACGCCGCGAGGGGCTGATCATGCCGCTCGAAACGCTGGTGCAGCGCGCCATGGAGCGCTATCCAGGCGCCCGGCTGCTGGAAGCCGAGCTGGAAGAGGATGATGGCATCTACATCTACGAAATCGAATTGCTGACCACCAACGGCATCGCTCGCGAACTGGAATTCGACGCGCGCGATGGCCGTCTGCTCAAGGATGAAGAGGACTGATGCGCCTGCTACTGGTCGAAGACAATGTGCCACTGGCAGACGAATTGATCGCCAGCCTCACCCGCCAAGGCTATGCCACCGACTGGCTGGCCGATGGGCGCGACGCCGATTACCAGGGCAGCAGCGAACCCTATGACCTGATCGTTCTGGACCTCGGCCTGCCCGGCAAGCCGGGGCTCGAAGTCTTGCGCGCCTGGCGCGCACGGGGTTTGGCGACGCCGGTGCTGATCCTCACCGCCCGCGATTCCTGGGCCGAACGCATCGAAGGGCTGAAAGCCGGCGCCGACGATTACCTGACCAAACCCTTCCATCCCGAAGAATTGCTGCTGCGCATCCAGGCGCTGTTGCGCCGTGCCCACGGCGTGGCCAATCAGCCGCTGTTGCAGGTCGGTGGTCTGGCATTGGACGAGGCACGCCAGCGCTGCAACAAGGACGGCGAGGACATCGACCTGACCGCCGGCGAGTTCCGCCTGCTGCGCTATTTCATGTTGCACCCCGGCCAGCTGCTGTCCAAAACCCAGCTGGCCGAGCATTTGTATGACGGTGAAACCGAGCGCGATTCCAATGTCATCGAAGTGCACGTCAATCGCCTGCGCGGCAAGCTCGGCCGCGAGCTGATCGAAACCCGTCGCGGCCAGGGCTACCGCTTCGGCGGCGCCCTTTGAAGTCGATCCAGCGCAGCCTCAGCATCGGGCTGATTTCAGCGCTGCTGCTAATTGGATTGCTGCTGGTGCAGACCAGCCTGTGGCTGTTCGAGACCGGGCTGCGCCGCAACCTGGCCGACGACCTGCGGGAAGAAACCGAAGGCCTGCTGATCGCCATGGTGCGGGGCACGGAAGGCTTCAAGCTCGACGCGACCCGGCTCAACCCGCGTTATCAACGGGCCTTTTCCGGCCATTATTTCCGCATCGAACTGCCGACGCGCAGTTGGCGATCGCGCTCGCTATGGGATGCAGAGCCGGCATGGCCGAGCGATAACGGCCTGGCCCGCGACCTGGTGGACGGGCCACAGGGACAGCGACTGTTGAGTTATCGCGCCGAATACCACCGTGATGGACAACTCATCGTCATCAGCGTGGCGCGCGAC
Organism: Stutzerimonas stutzeri; assembly: GCF_018138085.1. Lineage (NCBI taxonomy): Bacteria > Pseudomonadati > Pseudomonadota > Gammaproteobacteria > Pseudomonadales > Pseudomonadaceae > Stutzerimonas > Stutzerimonas stutzeri. Next base: position 799,564 of record NZ_CP073105.1, on the reverse strand, counting down.
TACACGCCGATACTCGAAAGCTTCGCCCAGGTTCGCCTGGGCGGCCTGGGCCTGGTGGGCGTTGCCCTCTCCATATTGCTGTTGTTGCAACGCTATGCCGTCAAGCTCGCCATGCGGCCGCTGGAGCGCGCACGCCAGCAGATCGCGCAACTGCAGCAGGGCGAGCGCCAGCAATTGGATATCCAGGCTCCGGTCGAACTGCAGCCGTTGGTGGAACAGATCAATCACCTGCTGGCGCACACCGACGAGACGCTCAAGCGCTCACGGCACGCGTTGGGCAATCTGGGACACGCGCTGAAAACGCCGCTGGCGGTGCTCGGCAGCCTTGTCCGGCACGAGGAACTGCAGGCTCATCCGCAACTGCAGGCAGCGCTTCGCGAACAGCTGGAGCAGATCCAGCAGCGCGTCGCCCGTGAGTTGGGGCGCGCGCGTCTGGCTGGCGACGTGCTACCCGGCGCCTATTTCGATTGCGCCGCGGAGCTCGCGCCGCTATTCGACACGCTGCATATGATCCACCGCCGCGGCCTGCATCTGCATTGGCATACGCATGAGGACTGCCGCCTGCCCTGGGACCGGGAAGACATGCTCGAGCTGCTCGGCAACCTTCTGGACAACGCGTGCAAATACGCTCGATCAGCGGTGCTGTTGAGTATCGAACCGACGCCTGAGGGCTATCTCATTCGGGTTGAAGACGACGGGCCGGGAATACCGGAAGATCAACGCGAAGCAGTGCTCGAGCGCGGCATTCGTCTAGACGAGCGCGCCGAAGGACACGGGCTGGGACTTGGCATCGTGCGGGATATCCTCGCCGCCTGGAATGGCCGGCTGACCCTCGGACAGAGTGCTCTGGGCGGGCTGCAGGCCAGCGTTCATTTGCCTGCGCACAAGCGTCGGGCGGAATGATCGAGCGAATCGGGGATAAAAGACGGTGACGCGGTTTACTGCGGGCGCGCCAGTTCTCTGCGCATGTCGTCCAACATGGTTTCCACCAGCAAGCCGTTCTGCACTTGCCGGCCAGAGACCGTCCGAATGGCCTCTGTACCGTTGATGGGATAGCCGACGCGAACCACCAGGTAGCCATCGTCCTGGGGCTCTACGCGGGTTTTGTAGTCAGCCGGGAAATTCTCGGCAAGGTAACGGGACAAGGTTTTCATGAACGCCTCGTGCGCTGAGTCTGCAACAAAGACCCGGCGATGCACTTGGAGATTCCGAACCACTCATCGGATGACCGTCCATCGACAAAAAACTGTAAAGCGCAACGCCCGTCCCGATCACTCCCGGTCGTTCGCACCGTAGGCCAGCCAGGCCAGAACACCCATGCCGGCGGCGGCGGTAGCGGAAAACAGCAGCACGTTGGATAACAGGCTCATGTCTCATCGTCCTCGTTCGGCTCGCTTGATGCACACCCGGAATATATGTAGCTTTGCGCGACACGTCGAGCTAGCCGATAGTGGCCTGTAAAGTTTTCCAGCAGATGAGGCGCGTATGAAACGCAAGCAATCGATCAGCCAGATCCGCTGGGATCTGGCCCTGCGTTACCGCCTGATAGAGACGATCGCCTGGTGGGAAGGCCGTCTGACCACGGGTCATCTGATACAGAGTTTCGGCATCAGCCGCCAGCAGGCATCGAAGGACATCAACACCTACCTCAACGAGCACGCGCCGAAAAACCTTACATATGACCGTCACCTGAAGGGTTACAAGCCGAGCAAGCAGTTCGAGCCACTGTTCATCGACGGCAGCGCCAGCGCTTACCTGCATCTGCTGGACCAGAACCGCGACCGCGCCCCGCACATCGAGGGCTTGGCTCTCGCCTATGCGCATACCGACGTGCTGCACATGCCCGACCGCAGCATCCGCCCCGAGGTGCTGCGGCCGATCCTGCGGGCCTGCCGCGAAGGGCTGCGGCTGGAAACCGAATACGTCTCCCTCGCCCATCCCGACGTCGAGATCCGCGTGATGGCGCCGCACACCCTGGTCTTCACCGGTACCCGCTGGCATGTGCGCGCCTATTGCGAGAAGAACCGCGGCTTCCGCGACTTCGTCCTCAGCCGCTTCCGTGGCGAGCCGGACCTGATGGACGTGAGCGACAACCGGGCCGAGCAGGACGAGGCCTGGAACACGCCGGTGGACGTGATCATCGAGCCGGACGTGCGGCTGAGCGCCGAGCAGAAATCGATCATTGAGACCGATTACGGGATGCAGGATGGCGAACTGCGCATCGCCACCCGTGGGGCGCTGGTGCAGTACGTGTTGCAGCGGTATCAGATCGATCCGAATACGGTGCTGGCCAATGCGGCGGCGCAGCAGATTCAGGTGAGGAATCTGCAGGGGTTGAAGGTTTGGTTGTACTCGTGAGGCTTAGACGGAGCCTGTCCACTCTCAGGAGCGAGCTGGCTCGAGTTCAGGTCCAGGCGCAGGCCTGTGCGTATGACGCCGCGCTTTCCTCCGTCCGACCCACAGGTTGCGCCTTGCACGGCGCGTCACTTTTTCTTGTGTGGCCAAGAAAAAGTAACCAAAAAGAAGGCCACCCCTGCATCCGGGTTTTGCTTCGCAAAACTCCCCTCCCTCCGGCGCCGCTCCGGGGGCCGTCGCGAAGGGACATCCATGTCCCATCACTCCTCGCTCGGCATCCATGCCTCGCGTCCTCCTACGCAGCGCCTACGCTCGGCCTCCTGAAGGGGAACCGGGTCCGAGGCGTCTGGAGGTCTTGGAACAGCGACAGCAACAAAGCGCTTCCCTCGGATGCTGGCTCCGTAGGGTGGAAAACTGCGAAGCATTTTCCACCGAAATCGACGCAACGTTTGGTACCGAACTTTGCCAACGAAAATCGGTGGGTAAGCTTCGCGTTACCCACCCTACGTCGAGCTCTTACAACCGCCTCGCTGCATGCCCTATCAGACACCACCGAATCGCCCCTTTCACAAGGCCGAGTACATCAGCTTGTAGGGCGGGTGCAACCCATCAAACTCTTGCGATGGGCTTCGCCCATCCTACGTTTTGTCGACCCTAGTCCAGTGCAGCCCCATTCGCGGTCGAGACCGCTCCCACAAGGACGCGTCCTGCTTCCACAAGGAGGCGTCTTGGAATGCCAGCAGCCTTCTGCGCCCTCAAGCCTCGGCACCTCTCAACTGCTCGGAACTGCCCAACCGACGGCAAAGCAACGCCACCCCGTGGGAGCGGTCTTGACCGCGAAGCTTTTATCCAGCCAACAGAAACACCGGAGCGCTGGCCAGAACCTGAAACCAAACCAAACGCATCCCGGAACAACGCACAGCCCCAATCGCGGTCAAGATCACTCCCACAGCGTGCGGCATCGCTACCCCAGCGCCCGGCCAACGACGGTCGCCGTCCATCTCTTCAAGAAAGCCCTACAGCCATGCGCCTGATCCACACCTCCGACTGGCACCTCGGCCAGACCCTCCACGGCCAGGACCGCGACTACGAACATGCCCAGTTTCTCGCCTGGCTGCTCGACCAGCTCAGCCTGCATCAGCCCGACGCCCTGCTGATCGCCGGCGACATCTTCGACACGGTCAATCCGCCGCTCAAGGCCCAGGAACGGCTGTACGACTTCATCGTCCGCGCCCATGAAAAACTGCCGCAGTTGGACATCGTCATGATCGCCGGCAACCACGACTCCGGCGGGCGCATCGAGCTGCCCGGGCCGCTAATGAGACGCCTCAACGCCCACGCCATTGGCCGCATCAGTTGGGTCGCGGAAAATCGACTCGACCACGGCCGCCTGCTGGTACCGCTGCACGATGCGCAGGGCGAGGTGGCCGGATGGTGCCTCGCCCTGCCCTTCCTGCGCCCCGCCGAAGTCACCGGCGGAGAGGCAGGGGATGACTACATGCTCGGCATCCGCCACGTCCACCAGCACCTGATCGCCGCCGCCGAAGCCCAACGCCAGCCCGGCCAGGCGCTGATCGCCATGAGCCATGCGCATATGGCCGGTGGCGCGGTGTCGGAGGATTCGGAGCGCAACATCGTCATCGGCAATGCCGAGGCGCTGCCGGCCAGTCTGTTTCCCGAGCCCATCGCCTATGTCGCCCTTGGCCACCTGCACAAGCCGCAAAAAGTCGCTGGCCAGGAGCGCATCCGTTACAGCGGCTCGCCGTTGCCGCTGTCGTTCGGCGAGATCAACTACCCACATCAGGTATTGCTGGTGAGTTTCGATGGCGACCAGTTGAGCCAAATCGAAAGCCTGCCGGTGCCGCGCGCCGTGGAGATGATCCGCATCGGCCGCGCGCCACTGGCAGAGGTCATCGCCGCCCTCGAGGCGCTGCCAGCCATGGGACTGTTCACTGAAAACCTGCCCTGGCTGGAAGTACGCGTACAGCTCGACGAGCCACTGCCCGACCTGCGTCAGCGCATCGAAACCGCGCTGGCTGGCAAGGCCTGCCGCCTGGTGCGCATCGCCAGCGAGTACGCCAGCAAGCGTGGCGAGGTCGACTCGGAAGTCCTGCTCGGCCTCGACCAGATCACCCCGCAGGAACTCTTCGCCCGCGCCTGGGAAGAACAGTTCGGCAACCCGCCGGACGAGCAGGCGCTGGACGACTTTGCCAGCCTGTTGCAAGGCGTCGAGTTCGCCAGCGAAGGAGACGGCAAATGAAGATCCTCGCCATCCGCCTGAAAAACCTTGCATCGCTGGCGGGCGAGCAGGTCATCGACTTCACCGCCGAACCGCTGGCCAGCGCCGGCCTGTTCGCCATCACCGGACCTACAGGTGCCGGCAAGAGCACCATTCTCGATGCCTTGTGCCTGGCGTTGTTCGGCAGTACGCCGCGCCTCGACGGCGCTTCGCTGCTGAGCAAGGTGCCAGATGGCAGCGACGAGATCGGCAGCGGCGACGAGCGCAATCTGCTGCGCCGTGGCTGCAGTAGCGGCTACGCCGAGGTGGATTTCGTCGGCATCGACGGCCACCGCTACCGCGCTCGCTGGGAAGTCAAACGCGCCCGCGAGAAGGTTGACGGCCGCTTGCAGGCCAGCAGCCAGAGCCTGCTGGATCTGGATCGCGACCAGCTCCTGGCCAGCGGCAAGAAGCGCGAATTCAAGGAGCTGCTCGAAGCCAGACTCGGCCTGACCCTGGCGCAGTTCACCCGCGCCGTGCTGCTGGCCCAGAGCGAGTTTTCCGCCTTCCTCAAGGCCGACGACAACGACCGCGGCACCCTGCTGGAAAAGCTCACCGACACCGGCCTCTACAGCCGCCTCGGCCAAGCCGCCTTCGAAGCGGCCAAGCGCGCCCGTGAAGCGCTGGCTACGCTGCACCAACAGGCCGGCGGTGTACAGCCCCGGGAACCCGAGGCGCGCCAGGCGCTGGAGGCACAGTGGCAGGAGCAACAAGCCGAGCTGAAAGAGCTGCAACAGCATCTCTACATGCTCAAGCAGCAGCGCCAATGGCTGCAGGACCTGGCGCGTCTGCAAGCAGAGCGTGACGGCGCCCGACGGCAGCTCGCCGGGGCCGAAGAAGAGCAGGAAAACCTCGCTGACGCCCGGCGCATCCTCGACCTGTTCGAGCAGCTGGCGCCGCAACGCCATCGCTTTCTACGTGAGAGGGAACTGACTCCGCTGCTGGCAAAGGTCGAGGCTACGCTCGCCCGTCACGCAGGAGAACACGCCGCCGTACAGCAGCGACTCGAAACGCTGGAACAGGCCTGCCGGAACGCCACCGAGGCGCTGAAAGCCGCCGAGCATGGGTTGAAGGCGGCCGAACCACGATTGGCTGCAGCGCGCCGTGAAGAGGAGCGTCTCGTCCACCTGCGCAGCGATCTGCGCGACGCCCAGGGACAGGCCGAACAGGCCGAAATCGCGAGCAAAACCGGTGAACGCACCCTCGCCCAGCTACGCCAACATCAGGAGCAGGCCGCCAGGCAGCTCGCCAGCCTGAACGACCAGCTCACCACCAGCGCCGAATTGCAACCGCTGTGCGCAGCCTGGAGCGGCTACCGCCCACGTCTGCAACAGGCCGTACAGATTGCCGCCCGCCTGCAGCAAGGCCGGCAGGAATTGCCCGGATTAGAAGCTGCCTCTAGAGCTGCCGAAACGGCGCAGGCCAAAGCCAGAGAGGCTCTGGATGAGTTGCAGAAGCAGATCGGTGGGGAGGCCAGCCTTGGCGACCAGCTGGCGCAACTGACGACCAAGCTCGAAGCGCTCCGCGAAGCCGAACGTGCGTTCGACAGCTTGCACGGCCTCTGGTCCCGCCAACAGCAGTTGGCCGCGCAGCAGCACAGGTTGCAGGGCGACAGGAGCCGTCAACAAGAAGAGCTGGACAAGCTGACCGAAGCCGGCAAGCGCGCCCGAGCCGAGCGCGACGACGCTGAAAAAGCGCTGAAAGTCGTGCAGGCGCTGCTGGATCGCCAACGCCTCGCCCGCAGCGCCAATGTCGAGGCCCTGCGCGCCGCGCTGGTACCGGGCGAGCCATGCAGCGTCTGCGGTAGCGCCGAACACCCCTGGCACGACGGCGAAGCGCTGCTCGCTGCACTCGATCAGCAGGACGAGCGCGAAGCCGAGCAGACGCAATCGCAGCTCAAAGCCCAGGAGGAAAAGCTGCAAGCCCTGCGCGATCAGCACATCGCCCTGTCCTCCGAGATCAAGCAGAACGGGCACCGACAAGCGGAAATCGCCGACGACCTGGCGAAGCTCGATGCTCAGCTGGCCGAGCTGCCGGCGTACACGGAACTGCTGAACCAGGCGCAAGCAGAGCGGCAGTCCTGGCTCGACAACCGCATGGCCTCGCACAAGTCCGCTATCGCTGACGCCAATAACCGGCAACGCGAACTGCTCAACCTGCAACGGCAGACCGAAGCGTTGCAAACGGGCTGGCAGAGCGCACGTGACGCCTGCGTTCAAGCCACGCAGATCCTCGCCGCACAGCGCGACGCCATCGCCCGCGACGATGCGCGGCTCGAGGAAGAGCTGGCGGAGTTCGCCGCGCTGCTGCCCACAGACATGCTCGAGCGTTGGCGCGAAAAACCGGCCGAGACCTTCATGCACCTGGACGGACGGATCGAGGCGCGGCGCCAGCAAGTCGAGCAACAAACGGAACTGGCCGACGAGCAGCAGCAACGCCAGGCCGCGCTGGAGCGCGAGCAGTTGCAACAGCAGCATCGCCTGGCGCAGCACAAGGCATGCGCCGATCGGCTCGCAGAGCTTCAGACCCGCGAACGGGCCTGTCGCCAGGCTCTAAACGATAGCCTCGGCGAGCAGCCCAGCGCGCAGGCCTGGCAACAGGCGCTCGACAGCGCAATCCAGACAGCCCGTCAGCAGCAGGCTGAGGTCGATCAGCAACTGAACGAGGCACGGGTCGAGCTGACCCGCCTCGCAGGCGAGCAGGAAAATTGCAGCCGGCGCCGCGCCGAGCTGCTGGCCGAGCGCAGCACGCTCAGCGAAGAGCTTGAGACCTGGCGCGCCGCGCATCCTGATCTGGACGACGCGACGCTCGAACAATTGCTGCAACTGGACGACACACTGCTCGCTGAGGCACGTGAGTGTCTGCGCGCCAACACCGAGCAGCTTGTCCGAGGGCGCGAGCGGCTGGAGGGCTGCGAGCAACGGCTGCAAACGCATCAGGCTGGACAGCCGAACCCGCCGGACGCCGAAACGCTGGAGACGCAACTGAACGCTCAGCAAGCCAGTTGCGACGGTGCCGAACTGCGCTGCAGCGAAACCCGCGCCGCGCTGCTCGATGATGATCGTCGCCGTAGTCAGAGCCAGACGTTGCTGGAGCAGGTTGCCGCGGCGACCGCCGAAAGCCAGCGCTGGGGCCGCATCGCCGCCTTGATCGGGACGAGTGACGGCGGCGCCTTCCGCAAGATCGCCCAGGCCTACAACCTCGACCTGCTGGTGCAGCACGCCAACGTGCAGCTGCGCCAACTGGCCCGACGTTACCGGCTCAAGCGCGGCGGCAGTCCGCTGGGATTGCTGGTGATGGACACGGAGATGGGCGACGAGCTGCGCTCGGTGCATTCGCTGTCCGGTGGCGAGACATTCCTCGTCTCCCTTGCGCTGGCGTTGGGCCTGGCCTCGATGGCATCGAGCAAGCTGAAGATCGAATCGCTGTTCATCGACGAAGGCTTTGGCAGCCTCGACCCCGAATCGCTGCAGATCGCCATGGACGCGCTGGATTCGTTGCAGGCCCAGGGCCGCAAGGTGGCGGTGATTTCCCACGTGGCGGAAATGCACGAACGCATCCCGGTGCAGGTCCAGGTGCAGCGACAAGGCAACGGCCAGAGCGGGCTGAAGATCGTCGGCGGGCCGGGCGGCTAAGGCCGCGCCCTGCCCGGTTATCGCAGGCAGAGCCTGCTCCTACAGAAGATACCCACCTCCGCACCGTTTCGCTTTTGTAGGAGCAGGCTCTGCCTGCGACCCGCTCCACCAGCGAGCCATTATCATCAGCACTTGCCCGCCCACACGCAGTGAGCCGCATCCGCATAACCGACGCCCTTTGTAGGAGCAGGCTCTGCCTGCGAAACGCTCCACCCGCGGGCCAATATCGTCAGCACTTGCCCACCCACACGCCATTGAACCGCACCCGCATAACCGACGCCCCTGTAGGAGCAGGCTCTGCCTGCGAACCGCTCCACCCCCGGGCCAATATCATCAGCACTTGCCCGCCCACACGCAGTGAGCCGCACCGGCCTGATCAGCACCCGCCGTCTCGACAGCTCCATGAAAGGTTCGCTGATTAGGCTGTCGCGGTTTTCGCCAGCGCGCTCGCGAAAACCGCGCATGGCCACAAGCCGTGCGTCAGTCCTTCAATACGTTGCGGAACGGCGGCCGGCCACAAGTCGGTGCGGCGGTTCCGCTTTTTTATGCACGAATGGCCTGCGAGGGTGGTTGAGGGGCAACGGTCGCAGGCAGAGCCTGCTCCTAGGGGAAAGATGGTTGCGGTTGGTGCCTTGGGGATCATCCGCCTGTCGGGCTCGAACCTCTCGGGCACTCCACGGGCCCAACCGTTGAGGTCTTACCGACGGAGCCGTCTATGCCTACCACCGCTGCCGCGCTAGAAGCGCTCCATACCGACGGCTTAGTGCTGCTGCAAGGCGTGCTGGACGCCGCGCAGGTCAGCGCCGTGCGCACCGCGATCAATGCGCTCGAGCCGATCCACTGGGATTACCAGGGGCTGGTCGACGACCACTACAAGTGCGTCTTCAATCGCGACCCCTTCTGGCTGCCTTACCTCGATCTGCCGGGCATCATCGAGCTGGCCGAAGCCAGCCTGGGTGCCGATTGCCATGTGATCGGCCAGACCGCCTGGCGCAGCCATCCGGGCTTCGTCGGCGGCGAGCTGCATGCCGACTATCTGGCCATGGAACTGCCGGAGCGCTGGCTCGCCGAGCCCGGTTTCGAGCTGCCGATGCAGATCTGCACGGCGCACATCTATCTCGACCGGATCGATGCGGACCTCTGCCCGACCCGGGTGATTTCCGGCAGCCACCGCGCCGGTCGCAAGCCACGCCCCGGCGAAACCCACTGGCACGGCCACGAACCCGAGCCGGTGCTCTGCGACGCAGGTGACGTATTGCTGTTTCGCAGCGATCTCTGGCACGCCGGCAGCCGCAATCGCACGGCCGACCGCAGCCGCTACCTGCTGCAGGTGCATTACGGCCGCCGGATGATCGCACAGAAGTTCTCGCCCTACTTGCAATGGCGTTTCAATCCCGAGGTCCTGGCCGCGGCTACGCCGAGGCAGCGGCGCCTGCTCGGTGAGCACGACGCCTCGGAATACGACTGAGCAGCGCGCCGGCCACGGCGAATCCCCGGCGGCGGGCTTCGTCCGGGCCGCACGCCCCTGGCATGGCTTCTGCACGCAGGGTTTGGTGGTCGCCAAGTGCGGCCCACCAAACTCGCCAATGCCCAGTCCGCTGAAGAGGTCGCCATGATTTCCTGCCGCAGCCAAGTCACCCAGATGATCGTTTCCGCCAAGGTACGCAAAGGCCTCAAATGGGCCGCGGTGGCCGACGCCGTCGGCCAGTCCAAGGAATGGGTTACGGCCGGTTGCCTGGGTCAGATGGCCTTCGACAAGGCGCAGGCGGAAACCCTCGGCAAGCTGTTCGAGCTGCCCGATGAGGCGGTGGCCTGGTTGCAGATCGTGCCCTACAAGGGCTCATTGCCAACCGCGGTGCCCACCGACCCGCTGGTCTACCGCTGGTACGAGCTGGTCAACGTCTACGGCAGCACCATCAAGGAGCTGATCCACGAGGAGTTCGGTGACGGCATCATGAGCGCCATCGATTTTTCGATGGATATCCAGCGTCAACCGGACCCGAAGGGCGACCGGGTCAATGTGGTGATGTCCGGAAAATTCCTGCCCTACAAGCAGTACTGAACGCACCCGATCAGTGCACGTCGGCGCCGAGCAGTTGCACGCTGGCCTGCAACTCCTGCTGTTCGCTGAGGCGTAGTTGGGTCAGGTAGGCGACCACTGACTCGATGTCCGCCTCGGACAGCTTGTCGGCGATCCCCATCATTACCGAGCCGGACCGGCTCGGGTCATGGGTACGAAAGCGGTTCAGCGCCTTGCTCAGGTATTGGCTCGGCTGCCCCGCCAGGCGCGGCATGTTCTCCTTGCCCTGCGCATGGCTGCCATGGCAACCGGTGCAGGTGTGCTGAAACAGCGTCGCGCCACGCTGAACCTGAGCCGCGTCGCTTGTGACTGCCACGGGCTCGACCTTTTGCTGACTGAAGTACACGGCGATGTTGACGCGATCTTCCAGGGTCAGGCTCTTGGCCAGTTTCGACATCACGAAATCGATGCGCTCGCCCTTGGCGAACTTTTCGAACGACTGGAACAGATAGATCGGGTTCTGTGACGCCAGGTTGGGAATATGCGGACGCTTGCTGTTGCCGTTTTCGCCATGGCAATACCCGCAGAACAGCGCACGCTCCTGGCCCGCCGCATAAGCCTGCTCACGCCGCTCGGCATCGCCCATCAGGTAATGAAAGCGTTCGATCGCCTCCTCACCGGCGTGGGCGAAAGGGGCGAGGCAACTGAGCAGTACTAGGGTCATGAGGCGCATGGGCGAGTCCGGCACGGGTTGATGTTTAGCCTGAAGGCAGCACCGGACTATAGGGAGAAAACCAGCCGAGATACTGGCACAAGTCAATAAAGCGTTCACCCTCGTGCCCGGGTGGTTGCGGGGCGCGCACCGGTTCGCGTTATGGCCATGCAGGTCGGGCGGCACGTCGCCGGAGCCAATACGGATACGCCATCGGCGCCGCCCAGCTATGCTGCCGATAAGCCTGCGCGCTAATGCCACATTGACCCTCGAAAAATAAACGTATGGCAGATCGCATCGAGCCTCACACAGCCGCTTCGTATTCGACTAAAGTAGCGGCCCCTTTTTGCCAGCACGAGCCGCGCACCATGCTAGATGGACATGCCGAACTGACCATGACCGTACTGATGACTCCGGACAAGGCCAACTTTTCCGGCAACGTTCATGGCGGCACGTTGCTCAAGTATCTCGACGAAGTCGCCTATGCCTGCGCCAGCCGCTACGCCGGCCAGTACGTGGTGACCCTGTCGGTGGATCAGGTCAACTTTCGCCAGCCGGTACATGTAGGGGAACTGGTGACCTTTCTTGCCTCGGTCAACTACACCGGCAACACCTCGATGGAGATTGGCATCAAGGTCATCACCGAAGACATCCGCCAGAAGACCGTTCGCCACACCAACAGCTGCTTCTTCACCATGGTGGCCGTCGGCGAAGATGGTCGCCCCACGACCGTCCCGACCCTGCAGCCGCAGACGCCCGACCAGAAGCGTCGCTTCGCCCAGGCCCAGCAACGCCGGCAAATTCGCCGCGAGCTGGAAGAGCGCTACCGGGCGATCAAGGACGATTATTGAGTCGAAGGGCGTCATCCCAGCCTGAGCGGATCCTTCCGATCCGACCGTACTGACCAGCGCCAAGGAGCGAGCCTGTGCACCGCTCGCCCTTGACCTGCTAAAACCCTATACAATCCGCGGCTTTTCCCCACCTGCCGAGGATCTGCCGTGAGCGCTTTGCCACCCTGCCCCCAATGCCACTCCCAATACACCTACGAGGACGGCCAGATGCTGGTCTGCCCCGAGTGCGCCCACGAGTGGTCCGCCAGCGCCGCCGAAGCCTCGGGCGACGACGAAAAGACGGTCAAGGACTCGGTCGGCAATACCTTGCAGGACGGTGACACGGTCACGGTGATCAAGGACCTGAAAGTCAAAGGATCATCGCTGGTAGTGAAGGTCGGCACCAAGGTTAAGAACATTCGCTTGGTCGACGGCGACCACGACATCGACTGCAAGATCGACGGCATCGGCGCGATGAAGCTGAAGTCGGAGTTCGTGCGCAAGGTCTGAACGTGGTTGTGCGCTCGAGCGCCTTGTGGGAGCGGTCTCGACCGCGAACAAACGGGGCTCTTGTGTAGCCCCATTCGCGGTCAAGACCGCTCCCACAGGCACCTCTGTCTTTGGCTGACAGGTGTGCCTCTGGACCGGATGAGTTCAGCCCACCACTTACTGGTAGAAAACCGACTCAACAGATCGCCGCACCTTGCGCAGCTCCGCTCGGTGGTGGGCTGAAATGCCTCGGCGGGTTTCACCCGCCCTACGCCTGCGCTGCGTGAAGCGATTTGTGGGAGCGGTCTTGACCGCGAACAAACCAAGCTACGACGCAGCCCCATTCGCGGTCAAGACCGCTCCCACAGGCACCTCTGTCTTTGGCTGACAGGTGTGCCTCTGGACCGGATGAGTTCAGCCCACCATTTACTGGTAGAAAAACCGACTCAACACTTCGCAGCAAGTTGCGCAGCTGCGATCAATGGGTGGCTGAAATGCCTCGGCGGGTTTCACCCGCCCTACGCCTGCGCTGCGTGAAGCGAATTGTGGGAGCGGTCTTGACCGCGAAACCAATTGGGCTCCGGCGCTGCCCCATTTCGCGGTCAAGACCGCTCCCACTGCACTTCTGCTGTTGCCTGACAGGTCAGGTGATCAGATGCCAACGACTGGCACCTGATCGACGGTCGCCCCGCTCAAGGCGTCAGGTAGGAAGAGCGCGTCAGGCCCAGCCGCAGCGCGTCGATGTATTGCGTCCGTTCCTTGGCACTCAGACGTGCGCTGGATACCTTGTCGCGGTAGTAGGTCATCAGCTCTTCGGGCGACAGGTGCACGTAGCGCAGCATGTCCTCGATGGTGTCGTGGGTCTCGATGCCAGCGTGGTAGAAGCTGCCATCCTCACGCTGGTAAACGTTGACCGAATCGGTATCGCCGAACAGGTTGTGCATGTCGCCAAGGATCTCCTGGTAGGCACCCACTAGGAACACGCCGAGGAAATACTCCTCTCCCGCCTGGATCTCATGCACCGGCATGCTGTTCTCAATGCTCTGCTCGTCGACGTAGTGCTTGATCTTGCCGTCGGAGTCGCAGGTCAGATCCTGCAATACGGCACGCCGCACGGGCTCTTCGTTCAGACGCTGCAGCGGCACGATCGGCAGGATCTGGTCGATGGCCCAGGTGTCCGGCAGGCTCTGGAACACCGAGAAGTTGCAGATGTACTTGTCGGCCAGCTTGTCGTTGAGTTCGTCGAGCACAGCCCGATGCGAGCGCTGACGCGCCTTGAGCTGGTTGTATAGCCGGCGGCAGATGGCGAAGTAGCTCTGCTCGGCCAGCGCCTTCTGCGCCAGGGACAGCTTGCCCGAGGCATATTGAGCGGCCGCCTCGCTCATGTAATGGGTAGCGCGCCAATAGGTTTCGGTGACCATCTCCGGATCGGTCGGGCCGAGCAGATCGGCCAGGGCCTGAACGATTTCCGGCAGCTCGTCGTAGTTCTCGATCGCCGGCGCCTCGTCGTTGTGCCGCTCGAAATCGGTGACCTGCATGACCAGCACCGCGTGGTGCGCCGTCATGGCCCGACCGCTCTCGGAGAAGATATGCGGGTGCGGCAACTCCTGCCGATCGCAGAATTCCTTGAGCATGCCGACCACGGTGCCGGCGTATTCGTCGATGTCGTAGTTGATGGAGCTCGCATTGCGCGAATGCGTGCCGTCGTAGTCGACACCCAGCCCACCGCCCACGTCGATGTGATCGACCGGCAGCCCCAGCGCACGCAACTCGGCGTAGTATCGAATGGCTTCGCGGAAACCGTCACGGTAGTCGGCCAGGTTGGCGATCTGCGAGCCCATGTGAAAATGCAGCAGCCGCACGCCCTGCTCCACGCCTGCGGCGCGGAAACGCTCGATTACGGTGAGCAGTTGAGCAGCAGACAGGCCGAACTTGGACTTTTCACCGCCAGTGTCGGCCCACTTGCTGGAGGCCAGCGACGACAGGCGCACACGCAAGCCGACCTGCGGAACGATCTTCAGCTCCGCCGCTTCTTCGATGACCAGCCCCACCTCGGACATCTTCTCGATGACGATGAAGACGTTGTGACCGAGCTTTTGCCCCATTAGCGCCAAGCGGATGAACTCACGATCCTTGTAGCCGTTGCAGACGATGGTGCCGCCTTTGGGCGCCAGGGCCAGCACGGCCATCAACTCAGGCTTGGAACCGGCCTCCAGGCCAATGGCGACGTTCTGCGTGGCGATGATGTTTTCCACCACCGCTTCCTGTTGATTGACCTTGATCGGGTACAGCGCGGTGTACTTGCTCTGGTACTCGAGGCGCTCGATGTTGGCATCGAACGCGCCGGTCAGCCGGCGCACACGGTCCTGCAAGATACCGGGGAAACGAACCAGCAGCGGCAGCGTCAGGCCGGCATCGCGCAGTTGCTCGATCAATCCGGTGAATTCGACGGCTTCGCCGTTCGGGCCCTGGGGGCGGACCTCGACATGACCCTCGTCGTTGATCGAAAAGTAGCCAGCACCCCAGTGACGAATGCCGTAGACGCTACGGCTGTCCGCTGCGGTCCATTGGCTGCCGTCATCTTTACGTGTACGTCGTACGGGCATCTAAGCCTCCTGAGAGTGGGTGGGCCTGCCGAGCATAGCGCGACGACAGAAGAGCGACTCCGGTTGGACAGCCGGTACGCACAGAAATAAGCGCAAGCGCGCCGTTGAACAGAACATGGCCTCAGCCACCAGACTTCTTCGCCTCGAAACCACGCTTGGTCAGTTCGTCGAGCAGGAGTTGAACATGATCACCCTGAATCTCGATGACACCGTCCTTGAGCGCGCCGCCAGTCCCGCAACGACGCTTGAGCGCGCTGGCAAGCTCCTTGAGCTCGGCTTCGGCCAGCGGCACCCCGGTGATGGTCGTCACGGTCTTGCCCCCGCGCCCTTTGCTCTCCCGGCGGACCCGAGCGATACCGTCGCCTTCCGGAATGACCGGCTGTTTACAGATACAGGCATCCAGCGGCTGGCTGCAATCGGGGCAATGCCGTCCGGCATCGGTGGAAAACACCAGCCCACCAAGGCCTGAAAAGGAAGTGGTTTTCTTGGCCACACGAACCTCTTGAGCGAAGAAAAACGAGGCTCGGCACGCCGGAGCCATCAAAGCGCGCCAATTTATCAGCAAATGGACCGCACTCGTAGGGTTGCGCCTGCCATCGCCGTGATCAGCCCCACGAATGCATGGCAAACACGGGCAGCACGGCGAAACGCACGGCAGTCAGCTGGCAGCCGATCCAGGCGGTAATCCAGGTAAGAGGCGCAACCGAGCCAGCGAAAGAAACTCGCGACATGGCCACCGAAGCAGAGGCGCTGCCCGCGAGCGCGCCTGCATCCCACCTAGCGGCGTTACCCAAATATTCCGGAGCGCGACCTGTCGCGATTACCGCTCCAAGGGCTGGAAACACTCCAAGACGAAGCAATCGGTGAACACACGGCGTTGGGACAGCCGCGATGTCCTTCGTTCACTCACTCGATGACGTCACAGCCGACCAGTCGGCGCGTACGGCTCGGGATCGATACATGGCGTTCGCTCGAGCATCAGGTCCGCCAACAACTGGCACGAAGCGGGCGCCAGCACCAGGCCGTTGCGGAAATGCCCGCAGTTGAGCCAGAGCCCGTCATGGCCAGGCACCGGCCCGATATAAGGAATGCCTTCCGGCGATGCGGGCCGCAGCCCGGCCCAATGCTTGACCACCTCGGCCTCAGCCAAGGCGGGCAGCAAGTCGACAGACGTCGCCCTGAGGCTTTCCAGCGCATCTTCAGTAGGCGTCTTATCGAAACCGACATCTTCCAGCGTGCTGCCCACCAGGATATGGCCGTCGCGCCGCGGAATCGCATAGCGCCGCTTGGCCAGCACCATGCTCGGCAGGAAGTCCTCGGCGCATTTGAACAGGATCATCTGGCCTTTCATCGGCTTGACTGGCAGTTCCATTCCAAGCGTCGCCAGCAATTTGCCGCTCCAGGCGCCGGCCGCCACGACGACGCGCTCGGCACGCATCTCGCCCTGCGCTGTTTGCACTCCAACGATACGCGCACCTTCACGGACGAAGCCGCTCACGGGGCATTGTTCGACGATCGCTACATTGGATAACTTCGCTAAAGCAGCACGCAGCGCCTGCAGCAAACGTGGATTGCGGACATTGGCGACACCCGGCATATATATCGCCGTGGCAAAGCCCGCGCCGAGAGCTGGTACAGTCAGATGCACCTGGTCGATGCCGACCCGGCGCAGCGGGCGCCCCTCGCGCTCGGCCCATGCCAGCGCCGCATCCTCGTCTTCCAGGTCCAACCAATACAACCCCGTTTCGTGGACCTCGGGGTCGATACCCGTCTCTTGAAAAAGCGTCTCACCTAGCTGCGGATAATAGTCCTGCGACCAATGCGCTAACGCCGTTACCGCGGGGCTATAACGCCACGGATAAAGTGGCGAAACTATCCCGCCGCCGGCCCAGGAGGCTTCGGTGCCAACAAAGCTGGACTCCAGAAGCAATACCGGTTTGCCAACCTGGGCCAGCCGATAGGCTGATAGCAGGCCGATTACGCCACCACCGACGATGATCACCTCTGAACTCACAAGCCTCTCCATCTGGTTCACATTTCAAGCCATTTTAACTTGGACTAAATGGCAGGCTGCTTTAAAAGGTCGTCTCTACCGTTGGATACCCAATACAAAAAGCAGCCAGGAAGGCTGAATATCATACGTGCAAAGGAACCGCACTATGGCGAACCGAAGTCAAGGCTTTACGCTTATAGAACTGTTGACCACGATGGCAATAGCTGGGGTGGTCATTTCGTTGGCTGCCCCGACGCTTGATACTCTAATTACGAGAAGCCGCCAGAAAGCTTTGCTGGATCAGGTCTGGTCGGCAATCCAGAGCACCAGAGCGGCCGCCGTCATTAGGAAAGAGTCCGTTGAGATCTGTGGTTCTAAGGACTCAGCGACCTGCAATTCCGATTGGGTCGGCGGCTGGTTGATCCGTAACACCGGCTCCCGACAAGTACTCCATGTCACCCAACTGAGTATCGAGGACCAACTACGGTGGAAAGGGTTGGGAAAACGCGTTCAATTCCGTAGCAACGGGACAACGCTAAACAATGGGACCTTCTTTCAGTGCCACGACACAAAAGTTGCCTGGCAACTCAAGCTCAGCCGCCAAGGCCGCGTTCGTGAAACCAGCGCTAGGGAAAATGCAGACAGCACGCTCTGTAGCGACAGATGAAGTCCCGGTGCGTCGCGCCCTTCTTGTGAAGCGCTTCACACAAGCAGAACGAGCCTTTACCGGCCATCGCCACAAACTGGCCGATCATCACCAGACTCAGGACAACAAACCACTACAAACCCATTATCCGCTCAAGAATTTCAACGGAGCACACCATGTCACGCCGTCGCGACATGCATGGATTCACCCTGATCGAACTGATGATCACCCTGGCATTGCTAACCATAGTGGTGGCTATAGCCGTGCCAAATTTCACGTTCTTGATTCAGAAGACACGCTTGCAGAGCAAAGCCGAGGAGCTAGTCGGCTTTCTACAGTTCGCCCGCAGCCAGGCAGTGACGCAAAGGACTACCGCTGCGATTGCAGTAGACGATGATGGCCCCTGGGTTCTCAGCTTCGGCAGCAACGAGCGCCAACTTGAACACATTCCTGCTCAAGCGCAGATGCTCGCAAATGTAGCAACCGTAACCTATCGGGCGAACGGCACCGCGACCCCGGCCGTCGTTACGCTCTGCCTCGATGGCAATCCCGCCACTGGATTCGTCGTAGAGGTGCAGTCCAGTGGAGCAGCGCGGTTGCATCCGCGCGGAATAGACGTTGACGGCAGCGACTTGGCTAGCTGCGAGCCATGAGGACGAGCATGAAACATAGTAAAGGCTTTAGCTTGATCGAAGTGATGGTGACTCTCGTACTCACCACTATCGGTATCCTTGGCATGGTAGCGATGCAAGGTCGCAGCATCCAGTACACGCAAGACTCGGTTCAGAGAAACTCAGCGGTGATGCTGGCAGACGAATATGTCGAAATTCTTCGAGCCAACCCCGCAGAGCTGTTCGAAAAGGCGCCGCCGAAAGAGCCTTTTTATAGCGGTTTCAAGGATACCTCGCTGTTTTACAAAGAAGCGGGAAGTGAATTCTCAACTGCCCCAGTGGCGTGTGTAAGCAACCCTAAAAGCGCACTGGAAATGCGTAATTGCTGGGTAGAACTAGCGCAGACAACGCTCCCGAACGCAGCGACCATATTTAAAGACGCCTTCTATGTCTGCCGCAGCTCTACACCAGGCACCTGCGATAGCAAAGGCTCCATGTTGGAAATTCAACTGGCATGGACAGTAAAAGCCGGCACCTGTCCTGATGACAGAGCGCCCAACGAAACCACCTGCATTTACAGAACTCGAGTTGAACTATGAGATCTCATAAACTCACTGCGCAGCGCGGGCTGTCGATGATCGAGCTTCTGGTAGCCCTCGCCATCAGCAGCTTTTTGCTCCTCGGCATAAGCCAGATATATCTGGACAACAAACGCACTCAGCTCTTTCAGCAGAACCAGACCGGCAACCAAGAAAACAGCCGCTTTGCTGCTCTGATACTTAACGAATACCTCGGCAAAGCGGGCTACCGCCGCGCGCCAGACCAGTTGATCGAAGAAGCATTCCCAGCGAAATCCTATCCGGGATGCAAAGAGTTCGGCAAAGGAAGCGCAGTTTCCGTGACTACCGACGGACAAGGCATATGCTTACGCTATCAGCCAGTAGTCAGTGGTGAACTCGATTGCCATGGCAATGCCAGCCCAGCATTCACCGACACTACTGCGTTCAAGCCTCCACCCACTAGCAGCCTGATTGTTCTGGCCATCAAGTACGTTCCTGGTACTGATTCGAAAGCTCTGAACTCAGGTACTTTGGAATGCAGCAATGTAACTGTCGCCAATCCCAGCTATGTAGAGTTGATCGCCGGTGTTGCCGACTTTCGTCTTGAGTTTGGAGTAGGCAGCAAAGACTTACTGGAAAGAAAGCTTACGGATGGCAGTAACCGCTTCGTGAGTGCAAGCACATGGAGCGAAAGCAGCGGCCCGATACGCGCGGTGCGTTACTCCATCCTACTTGCCAGTAACGAAGACCAGAGGGATAGCGAATCACTGGTTTACAACAAGTGGTATGACGCCGCTGACGCCACGGTAAAAGCGCGCCTCGCTGATGGAGATCGCAACCGCATCTATCAGGTAGCCCACGCTACACAGACCATCAGGAATTTGATGCCATGACCGATTTTCTGCCTTCCAAGGAGCGCGGCGCTACGTTGCTGGTAGCACTTGTAATGCTCCTCATTATGACCGTACTCGCTGTTTCCAGCATGCGCGGCGTCGTGCTGGAATCCAGAATAACCGGCAATCGCGCAGAGAACTTGCGCTTGCAGGGAGCAGCCAATGCTGCATTACGGGAAGCTGAATTCCGCTTCTATGGCCCGGCATACCTGCGCGACAAACTTGAACCCAACCAAACTAATTGCCAGAAGGACAATGTACTGCAGTCGAACGGTGCCAACCGCCCTTGCCTGCTTAACATTAGTGGTGAAGCCGATCGACTAAGCTTTATGCTCGACCCGTTGAAGTACCTTAAAAACAGTTTGGCTGAAAACAAATCGGGCGCCGACACGGATGCCGCCGGCACAACCGAGTTCGTCACCTGGATGCCTTACCGGGGCAGGATCGCGGGAAATGACAACGTGACATCTACTGATTTCGGCGTGTACTGGAATACGCACCTGATTACGGTTGGCGAGGACGACGCTACCGCCTTGAATGCCGAATATGGAGCAGTCATGGAAGGCCGAGGCACTTACTTCTATCAGATAAATGGACAAGCTGACGACCGGCTAGCCGTGCAGTCTACAGCCGCCAATGTCTACGTCGGCCTGAATAATTAAGGAATAAGGACATGAGCGCTAAATATTCCGACGGTGTAAAAACCCTCATCGCGGCAGCCCTTGGCTCGGCCATCTTATCTGCTCCTTTTAGTTTGAGCGCCGCAATATCTCAACAACCTTTATCGCTTACCGAAGGGGTTGCACCTAACCTGCTTGTGACACTTGACGACTCTGGAAGTATGTCCTATGCATATGCGCCCGACGGCATTAGCGGCGATGCCAGGACAGACAGAAACGCGTCGCAAGCGCGGTATTTCGCCTCACGCTACAACCCCATGTATTATAATCCAGCAGCAAAATACGAATTACCTAAAAAGCTCAGCTACAACGCGAGCACTGGCCTGACCACTGTCACCTCCTACCCTAAGCCAACCTTTACGAATGCCCCCATAGACGGATATTCGCCAGCTAAGGGAAGTATCAACCTGAGCAGTGACTATCTTGCTACCAAGAGCTATACCCCGGGCAGCACTGGCCAGACATTTGCCTCACATCCATTTTCAGTATCTGGAAGCTATAGAAACGGCACTGCGGCGTACTATTATAACTTCAGGTCAGATATCTGCACGGATTCCCAAATCAGCAATAACAGTTGTTACACCCGCGTATCGGTCCCGAGCACAGAGCAACAAAACTTTGCTAACTGGTATTCTTTCTATCGCACGCGATCGCTCGCCACTGCAACAGCAGCCAATCTAGCTTTCCACAGCTTGCCAGAAAACGTACGGATTACGTGGCAAATGCTTAACTCCTGCCAAGGAATAGGAAGCGGATCATGCTCGGGCCGAACAGGGTCATTCCCAAACTACCTGAGAAACTTTTCCGGAAGTCAACGGCAAAGCTTTTTTGATTGGCTTTCAGATATCCCTGCATCAGGATCAACACCATTACGCGCAGCGACACAGCGGGCAGGAGAGTTCCTGAAGCGCACGGACGTAAATGGGCCTTGGGCAGACTCTCCAGGCTCCTCCATTGGCGCAAAGTTTTCTTGCCGACCTTCCTATCATATATTGATGACAGACGGGGTTTGGAATGAAAGCACCAGTATCGGTATCGGAAACTATGACGGGACGTCTCGAAAATTGCCAGACGGCAAAACTTATTCCTCCCGGACGCCATTTGGCGACGATAGCTCCAACACACTCGCGGACCTAGCTTTCAAATACTGGGCAGAGGACGCAGCCCCGGGTATTGATAATAAGGTTAAACCCTACATTGCAGACCCGAGCGATTCTGAAAATCTCCAGTACTGGAACCCCAGAAATAATCCAGCCACTTGGCAGCACATGGTTAATTACACGCTGGGTCTAGGTCTGACTCGAACGCTGATCAATCCTGCGTGGGGAGGCAGCACGTTTACCGGAGACTATTCTAGATTTCTAAGTGGTCAGGCGGCCTGGCCAGCGCCTGCCAGCAACGCAGAGCAGAACGTTTATGAGCTTTGGCACGCAGCAATCAATTCGCGCGGGGAGTTCTTCAGCGTCGATTCGCCGGAGGATATGGTTACCGCGTTTCAGAAAATTCTGAGCCGTATTGCTGAACGCAATACGTCTGCCGCCAGCCCGGCCATCAACTCGGGCATGCTAGATGACGGAACAGGCGGATTGGTGAGCTATGCCTACCAGACGTCTTATTCAAGCAACGAAAGTTGGGCAGGTGATATCAAGGGCTACCTGAAGACTAAAACACTCAATGCTGTAGCCGGCCTTTACGAGGCTACGACTACAGAGGAGTGGAGTGCTCGTGACAAGCTCGCCAGCCGTAGTGCGAGCCGGAACATAACTATTGCTGCCCCTACCGGTGAAGCGTTTCGAGATACTGATGGCCTTAGTGAGCTAACGTGGAGCCAAGCCGGTGACCCAGCAACGCCTGGCACTCTCGCCTATTTCTTGCGACAGGATCCGGATGATGGCGACACGCTGGAGACAGATTACACAAACGCACAGCTTCGCTTGAATTTTCTTAAGGGTGATCGCAGCAAGGAGGAAGTTCTGTTTCGTAAGCGCCATACCATCCTTGGCGACATGATTGCTTCAAAGCCGGTGACCGTGCGCGGTGCTCGTTATTTGAGCAGCTATGCCGAGCGCCTACATCCGGGGAGCAAGTACGCCGACTTTGTCAAGCTGCAGCAGAAACGTGCACCTCGTGTCTATGTTGGCGTCAATGACGGGATGCTGCACGGCTTCGACGCGTCCTCGGGACAGGAAGCTTTCGCGTTCGTTCCAACTGCGGTTTTCCCAAAGCTCCACAAACTGACGGGTAAGAACTATCAGGGCGCTCACCATCAGTTTTATGTCGATGGCTCCCCAGTTGTTGCCGACGTTTATATAGCCGGAGCATGGCGCACCGTGCTGGTTGGCACGTTACGCGCTGGCGGGAAGGGGTTGTTCGCACTGGATGTAACCGATCCTGCTGAGATCAAATTGTTGTGGGAATTCCATGACAGCTCGATCCCTAGCAGTAATAACGTGCGTTTGGGTTACAGTTTCCCACAACCCACGATAGCGAGATTACATAACGGCAAGTGGGCTGTGGTTACCGGCAATGGTTATGACAGCACCAACAAGGACAGCGGCAAGGCAGCGCTGCTGATTATCGACATGGAGACCGGCAAACTCACCAAGAGCCTGGAAGTCACCGGCGAAAAAGGCGTAGCCAATGGCCTGTCTACCCCAAAGCTGGCCGACTTCAATGCGGACGGCGTGGCGGACTTCGCATACGCCGGCGATCTTCAGGGTAATCTTTGGCGGTTCAACCTTACTCCAGAAGACATGGTGGCCCCTTATACCCGTCAGGAGAATGAAACAAACACGGCGGAAATTGGATTCAAGGTCTCTTATTCCAACAAGCCAATTTTCAAAGCAGTCACTGACACGGGTGCACGCCAACCCATCACCGCAGCGCCCTCCATCATCCGCCATCCCACACTGCACGGTTATTTGGTTGTTTTCGGTACGGGCAAATATTTCGAAGAGGGTGACAAGGACGGCTCATCCACGACGCAAAGCATCTATGGCATCTGGGACACCGATACTCTCAACCCCAACGGCAGCTTGCAGCCAGCTAGCTTGACCAGAGAAAAACTTCAGGCTCAGTCGATGAACACAACGCTTGAAAGCGAAGTAACTGGTCGAGATGCCCGTCTATTGAGTGAAAACGGCGTTAAGTGGGCCATTCCGCCATCATCGACAACGGCCCAGTGGACCGACAATGAGGGACTTAAGTATGGATGGTTCTTTGATCTGAAGCTTGGTAGCGAGATGATGATCGAGAATATGGTCACTTTAGGAAGGACCTTGTTTTTCCAGACGCTAGTCCCTAATGCAGACCCCTGCTCGGCGGGTGTCGAAACCTGGACATACGCGATCAATCCCCAGACAGGGGGGCGCACTCTGTACCATGCTTTCGTCGATCATCGTAGTGCCAACAGTCCTGACACGGTCATCTCCGCGGTACGGCAGGACGGCGAGGGTGGCCTGACCTTGGGGCAAGGCCCAGACGCTAAATACGAGCTATGCACCGGCCTCGAATGCAAGCCGGTTTTCCCAGACCCTTCCAGTCTCGGCCGTCAGAGCTGGCGTCCAATAGGGGAGTAATCACATGAATACCAGATTGCACATCCCGCTTGCAGCAATATCGCTGATATTGCTATCGGGCCTAGCGAACGCAGCGACCTTCGAAGCCGTAGGAACGATCGACGAGGTGCGGCTTGGCGAGAATCTCGTAGTCGTCGAGCAGACGACTTACGCACTGCCGAACAACACGGTAATAAACGGAACGCCAGCGATACTCCAGCTAAAGCCTGGATACCTAATCAGCTTCAGCGGCACAGAAGCCTCGCCACGCTCGATCATTGAGTCGGTCTATCTATATCCAGACTCCGTACGCCGCGTTGAACAAGGAGAGCAGCCGTGACTGCAGCACACAAAGGCTTCACTCTGATCGAACTTATGATCGTCGTCGGCATTCTGGGGATACTTGCTGCTATCGCTTACCCCAACTACACCGAATATGTGCAACGTAGCAATCGAACTGAGGGGCAGGCATTGCTTAATGACGCAGCTGCGAGCCAAGAGCGCTTCTTCGCACAAAATAATCGCTATGTAATTGCGGCGGCAGACATAGCCAAGCTAGGCCTGCGAGGCACCAGCGGCACTACCGTTAAATCTGATAACGGTAAGTACACCTTGACGATCGGCACAAATGCCAATGACGGGGGCTATACGCTTACCGCAACGCAGAGCTTTGGAGACTCTTCCTGCGGCAATCTGACCCTAAATGCCCGAGGCATCAAAGGTAATAGCGGAACTAAAAGCGTCGATGTGTGTTGGAAGTAAGCTATTACCCGTTTATAAATCAGGCCGGCATTAGCCGGCTTGATTACGGGCCTAGCACTAGCCATCCACCGCCTTCAACCGCAACTCCTTCGGCATGGAAAAGGTCACATTCTCCGGTCGGCCATCCAGCTCGTCCATGCCGGTTGCGCCCCACTCTTTTAGCCGTTCGATAACCCCACGCACCAGTACCTCTGGTGCCGAGGCGCCGGCGGTGATGCCGATTCGGTTGATGTTTTCGAACCATTCCTGCTTGAGGTCTTCCGCGCCATCGATCAGGTAGGCCGGCGTATCCATGCGCTCGGCCAACTCGCGCAAGCGGTTGGAGTTCGAGCTGTTGGGGCTGCCGACTACCAGTACCACATCACACTCGCCGGCCAGCTGCTTGACGGCGTCCTGACGGTTCTGGGTGGCATAGCAGATGTCGTCCTTGCGGGGGCCGCCGATGCTTGGGAACCGCGTGCGCAGCGCATCGATCACGCGGCTGGTGTCGTCCATGGACAGTGTCGTCTGGGTGACGAACGCCAGTTCTTCAGGGTTGCGTACCTGAAGATTGGCCACATCGCTTTCGTCCTCGACCAGGTAGATCGAGCCGCCATTGGCGGTGTCGTACTGGCCCATGGTGCCTTCGACTTCAGGGTGCCCTTCATGGCCGATGAGAATGCATTCACGGCCCTCACGGCTGTACTTGGTCACTTCCAGATGCACCTTGGTCACTAGCGGACAGGTCGCATCGAAGACCTTCAGGCCGCGCTTGTCGGCTTCCATCCGCACGGCCTGGGATACGCCGTGGGCGCTGAAGATGACGATGTACCCATCCGGCACCTGGTCCAGTTCGTCAACGAAGATGGCGCCCCGCTCGCGCAGATCTTCGACCACGAACTTGTTGTGCACGACCTCGTGCCGCACATAGATCGGCGGCCCGAAGACTTCCAGCGCACGGTTGACGATCTCGATGGCCCGGTCGACACCGGCACAAAAGCCACGCGGATTGGCGAGTTTGATTTGCATATGGCCTCTCGACGCTCGGGACGGATGAGTTGTGAAGTGTATCGATGCGAATGGCGCTATGGTGGATAGCAGCGGACCGGCAGCTAGCGAAGCGTCATGGTCGTCCGCAATCCTCCCTTGAGGCGCTGCGTGCGGACGACCGAAAACTCAGACCGATTTGACCTCGAATATCTCCACTTCGAAAGTCAACGCCTTGCCAGCCAGGGGATGGTTGAAGTCGACAGTGACCTGACGGTCATCGAAGCTCTTGACGATACCGGGCAACTCGGTCTTGGCCGCATCATTGAAGATCACCAGCAAGCCCTCCGACAGCTCCATGCCCTCGAACTGACTATGCGGCATGGTTTGCACGTTTTGCGGGTTGTGCTGACCGAACCCCTGCTCCGGGGCGATCTGGAAGGTGCGTTTGTCGCCGGCCTTGAGCCCGAACAATTGTTGCTCGAATCCAGGCAACAGGTTCCCGTCTCCGACCTTGAACGTCGCCGGCTGCTTGTCGAAGGTGGTGTCGACCTGCTCACCATTTTCCAGGCTGAGCGCGAAATGCAGTGTGACCTGCGTGTCCGGACCGATACGCTGTTCAGTCATTTGCTATTTCTCTCGTTTTACTGCTACGGAACATGTCCAGCGCCAGCATCACAGCGCCTACCGTGATGGCGCTGTCAGCGATGTTGAACGCTGGGAAATACCAGCGGTTCTGCCAATGCACCAGAATGAAGTCGACGACGTGTCCAAGCACCATGCGGTCATAGAGGTTGCCGAGCGCGCCTCCCAGTACCAATGCCAGCGCGACGGCGAGCCAGCTTTCGCTGGGCTTCAGCCGCTTCAGCCAGACCACCAGTACCGCACTAACGCCAATGGCGATCGCGGCAAATAGCCAACGCTGCCAGCCGGAGTGATCGGCGAGGAAGCTGAAAGCCGCTCCGGTGTTATAGGCGAGGGTCCAGGCGAAGTAGTCCGGGATCACCTCGACCTTTTGGTACAGACGGAAGTTGGTTTCGAAGTAGTGCTTGCTCGCCTGGTCCAACACGATGACTAGCACGCTCAACCAGAGCCACGCCAGCTTGCCGAAACGGGCGCTCATGCGAGGCGCCCTTGCGCCGAAAGACCGAGGCCATCACGCATAGTGGCGAACCTCTCCAGCACCCTCGATGTTCTCCACGCAGCGGCCGCAGATTTCCGGGTGCTCGGCATGGGTGCCCACGTCCGGCAGGTGGTGCCAGCAACGCCCGCACTTGGGATTTTCGGTTTTGGCGACCGATAGTTTCAGGCCGGCCACTTCGCTTTCGACCGCATCGGCCGGTGCTTCGGCAAGCGGAGCGACACGTACCGCAGAAGTAATCAGGACGAAGCGCAACTCGTTACCCAGCTTAGCCAGGTCGGCTGCCAGCGCCTCCTCGGCATACAGCACGACCTCGGCCTGCAGGTTGCCACCGAGGGTCTTGGCTGCGCGACGCGCCTCTAGTTCCTTGTTGACCGCAGCCTTGACGGCCATGACCTTGTCCCAGAATTCGCGGCCAAGCTCGACGTCTGCCGGCAGTTGCGCAAGCCTCTCATACCAGGTGTTGAGCATCACGGACTCGTTGCGCTCGCCTGGCAGGTACTGCCAGATTTCATCGGCAGTGAACGAGAGGATCGGCGCGATCCAGCGCACCAGCGCTTCGGCGATGTGATACAGCGCCGTCTGGCAGGAGCGCCGCGGCAGGCTGTCGGCGCCCGTGGTGTACTGGCGATCCTTGATGATGTCCAGATAGAAGCCGCCCAGCTCCTGCACGCAGAAGTTGTGCACCTTCTGATAGACATTCCAGAACTTATAGGCGCCGTAGGCTTCCTCGATTTCGCGCTGCAACAGCAGGGCGCGGTCGATGGCCCAGCGGTCCAAGGCGATCAGCTGATCGTTCGGCAGCAGATGCTGCGCCGGATCGAAGCCGTCGAGATTGGAGAGCAGAAAACGCGCGGTGTTGCGAATACGGCGATAGGAATCGGCGCTGCGCTGCAGGATCACCTTGGAAACCGCCATTTCCCCCGAGTAGTCGGTCGAGGCGACCCACAGGCGCAGGATATCGGCACCCAGGCTATCGGTGACTTCCTGTGGCGCTACGACGTTGCCCAGCGATTTGGACATCTTGCGACCGTTCTCGTCGACGACGAAGCCATGCGTCAGTAGCCCCTTGTACGGCGCGTGGCCGTCGATTGCCGAACCGGTCAGCAGCGAGGAGTGGAACCAGCCGCGATGCTGGTCGGAGCCTTCGAGATAGAGGTCCGCACGCGGCCCCTGCTCATGCCCCATCGGATGCGAGCCACGCATCACGTGCCAATGGGTCGTGCCGGAGTCAAACCAGACGTCGAGGGTGTCGCTGATCTTCTCGTACTGCGCCGCTTCGTCGCCCAGCAACTCGGCTGCGTCCAGTTTCGACCAAGCCTCGATGCCGCCCTGCTCCACACGCTGGGCAACCGCCTCCATCAGTTCGACGGTGCGCGGATGCAGGTCGCCGCTTTCCTTGTGCAGGAAGAACGGGATCGGCACGCCCCAGGTGCGCTGGCGCGAGATGCACCAGTCCGGACGCCCGGCGATCATTCCGTGCAGGCGCGCCTGGCCCCACGCGGGGACGAATTCGGTCTGTTCGATGGCGTCCAGTGCGCGGCGACGCAGCGAGCTGCCGTCATGCGCGACCTTGTCCATGCCGACGAACCACTGCGCCGTGGCGCGGTAGATCAGCGGCGTCTTGTGCCGCCAGCAATGCATGTAGCTGTGCTGGATCGACTCGTGCTTGAGCAGTGCACCCACCTCACGCAGCTTCTCGACGATCGCCGGGTTGGCCTTCCAGATGAACTGGCCGCCGAAGAACGGCAGATCCGGGACGTAGACACCATGGCTCTGAACCGGGCTGAGAATGTCGTCATTCTCCATGCCGTAGTGCTTGCAGGAGCGGAAGTCGTCCTCACCATAGGCAGGCGCCGAATGGACGATACCGGTACCGGCGCCGGTTTCCACGTAGTCGGCCAGATAGACCGGCGAGAACCGCTCGTAGAACGGATGGCAGAAGCGGATGAGCTCCAGCGCACGTCCCTCGCAGCGGGCGATGATCTCGCCCTGCAGTTCATAGCGTTGCAGGCAGGATTCGACCAGCTCTTCGGCGAGCACCAGCAGCCGGTCGCCAGTGTCGACCAGCGCATAAACGAAATCGGGATGGACGTTCAGCGCCTGGTTGGCCGGAATGGTCCAGGGCGTGGTGGTCCAGATGACGATGCTGGCGGGCTTGGACAAGGCCGGCACACCGAAGGCCTCGGCCAGCTTGTCTGCGTCCTCGACCTGGAAAGCGACGTCGATGGCATCGGACTTCTTATCCTGGTACTCGACTTCCGCCTCGGCCAGCGCCGAGCTGCAGTCGAAGCACCAGTTCACCGGCTTGAGGCCCTTGAAGACGAAACCGCCCTCGACCATCTTCGCCAATGCGCGGATTTCGCCGGCTTCGTTGGCAAAGTCCATGGTGCGGTAGGGGTTGTCCCACTCACCGAGCACGCCGAGGCGGATGAAGTCGGCCTTCTGCCCTTCGATCTGCTCGGCGGCGTAGGCGCGGCAGCGCTCGCGCGTCAGGTCGGCGGGCTGATTCTTGCCGTAGGTGATCTCGACCTTGTGCTCGATCGGCAGGCCATGGCAGTCCCAGCCTGGAACATAAGGCGCGTCGAACCCGGCAAGAGTCTTGGAGCGGACGATGAAATCCTTGATGACCTTGTTCACCGCATGGCCGATATGGATGCTGCCGTTGGCGTACGGCGGGCCGTCATGCAGGACGAACTTCGGACGACCTTCGCCAATCTGCCGCAGCTTCCCGTACAGGTCGATGCTGTTCCAGCGCTGCAGAATCTCCGGCTCGCGCTGTGGCAGACCGGCCTTCATCGGAAATGCCGTGGACGGCAGATTGAGGGTCGCTTTGTAATCGGTCATTTCAGTCCTGACTCGTGATAAAGGGTGAAGCCCGCCAGTATTCGCGAGCTGCGGCGATATCCGCTTCGATCGCCGTCTTGAGTGCCTCCAGCGAGGCGAAGCGCTGCTCGTCCCGCAGCTTGTGGTGAAAGGTCACGCGTAGCCGACGCCCATAAAGGTCGCCCTGATAGTCGAGCAGATGGACTTCCAGGTGCGGATGGCCATCGCTTTGCACCGACGGTCGCACCCCGATATTAGCCACCCCTGGCTGCGGCCGGCCTTCCAGCTCCGTACTGACCATGAATACACCACTTAGCGGTGTGCTCTTGCGCTTGAGCTGGATATTCGCAGTTGGCGCGCCGAGCTGACGACCCAGCGCCTGCCCGTGCAGTACCCGGCCGGTAATGCTGAACGGCCGGCCCAGCAGCTTCTCCGCCAGCGGCAGATCACCAGCGGCAAGCACCTGACGCAACCGAGTGCTGCTGACGCGCTCGCCGTCGACCTCGATAGTGGTGGCGGCCTCGACCGTAAACCCTTCTGCGGCGCCGGCCTTCAGCAGGAAATTGAAATCGCCGGCGCGGTCACAGCCGAACCGGAAATCATCCCCCACTTCCAGATGCCGGACGCCAAGGCCCTCGACCAGTGTCGCGTGGACGAACTCGGCGGCGCTGAGCTCGCGCAAACGGCGATTGAAGGCCAGGCATAGCACCAGATCGACGCCCTGCTCATCCAGGAGCAGGAGTTTTTCACGAAGACGGGTCAGCCGGGCGGGCGCCTTGTCCGGAGCAAAATACTCGCGTGGCTGTGGCTCGAAAATAACCACGCAGCTGGGCAGGCCGAGATCGGCGGCGCGCTCGCGAAGACGCGCCAGGATGGCCTGGTGCCCCCGGTGAACACCGTCGAAATTGCCGATGGTGGCGACGCACCCCCGATGTCGGGGCCGCAGGTTATGAAGACCTCGAACCAGCTGCATACCGCACTTCTTGATTGAAAAGTCGTCGATTATACGCATGACCCGGCAATCACGGACAGGTTTGCCGCCGCCCCTCGGCGCTGATCAGTGACGAAGATGCCGCGGCCGCAAACCAAGCACCACCAGTCCTGCCGCGAAAGCCGCCAAGCCTGCCAGAATCAGCAAACTCAACTGCAGCGCGCGCGCTTGCCAGCCCCAGGCGAACCATTCGGTGGACGGCACGTTGAGCCACCAAACCGTGCCCACCATTGCGGCACAGCCGCCAGCCAGACGCAGCAGGAAAATCCCCCAGCCCGGCGCCAACCGGAACACACCGATGCGGTACAGCCCCCAGAACAGCAATCCCGCGTTGAGCATCGACGACAGCGACGTCGCCAGCGCCAGCCCGACGTGCTGGAGCGGCCAGATCAGTATCAGGTTCATCACCATGTTGGCGATCATGCAGATGATTGCAACCCGCACAGGGGTCTTCAGATCCTGACGGGCGAAGAAGCCGGGCGCCAGAACCTTGATCAGCATGAACGCCAATACGCCCAACGAATATGCCTCGAGCGCATTGGCCGATTGCACCACGGCCTCCTCGGTCATGGCCCCGTAGAAGAACAGGCTCGCGATCAGCGGCTCGGCAAGGATACCCAGCGCGAGCGCCGCGGGCACTCCAACCAGCAACACCATGCGCAGCGCCCAGTTGAGCGTACCGGAAAATGCCTCCGGATCGTCGCCAGCGTGCTGCCGCGACAGGCTTGGCAATATCACCGTACCGATGGCGATACCAAAGGCGCCCAGGGGCAACTCCGACAGGCGATCGGCATAGTAGAGCCACGATACGCTTCCGGTCTGCAGAAACGAGGCGAGCACGGTATCGAGCAGGAGATTGATCTGACTGACCGATACACCGAACAGCGCAGGAACCATCAGCAGCATGATTCGCCGCACGCCCTCGTCTCCGAACCTTACGCGCGGGCGCGGCAAGAGCCCCAGCTTCGCGACATAGGGCAGTTGAAAGGCCAACTGAGCGAAGCCGGCAATGAACACGCCCCATGCCAGCGCCATGATCGGCTGATCGAAATAAGGCGTAAGGAAGACGGCCGAAGTGATCATGCATACGTTCAACAATACCGGGGTGAAGCCCGGCACCGCGAAGTGCCCATAGGTGTTGAGCACGCCGGACGTGAAGGCGGTGAGCGAGATCAACAAAAGATAAGGGAAGGTGATACGCAGCAGCTCGCCGGCCAGTTGCATCTTCGCCGGATCGTCATGGAAGCCCGGCGCAAACAGCATCACCACGTAAGGCGAGGCCAGCACGCCCAGAGCCGTGATACCGGTCAAAATCAGCCCGAGCATGCCCGCGGTGCGGTCGACCAGAAGCTTGACCTCGGCGAGCGTCCGCTTGGCCCGGTACTCGGACAGCACCGGCACGAACGCCTGCGCGAAGGCGCCTTCGGCAAACAGGCGGCGCAGGAAATTGGGGATCTTGAACGCAATGAAGAAGGCGTCAGCCGACGCGCCGGAGCCGAAGTAGCTCGCCACGACCATATCGCGTACCATGCCCAGCACGCGGGAAAGCAGCGTCATCACGCTGACCACCGCGCTGGAACGCAACAATCCGCCTTTACCGGATGTCTCGGACATTTGTTTTCCTAGAAGTTGCTGCAGAGGTTCCGGTCAGGCACAGGCCAACGGAATCGACGGGCAATTACGACAGATAAAGAGGCCGCGAGTTTAGCGGCAGCCCTTCTGTCCGGCCAGCGTCATCAATCTTCAAGCAGGCTTGACAAGCCCGCGCCGCATCGGCATGATTCGCGGCCTTATTTGCTTTGTAATCCCACGTTTTCGAGGAGTTCGACGGTGGCCAACAGCCCTTCCGCCAAAAAACGCGCAATTCAGGCTGAGAAGCGTCGCAGCCACAACGCCAGCTTGCGCTCCATGGTTCGTACCTACATCAAGAATGTGGTCAAAGCCATTGACGCAAAAGATCTGGATAAAGCTCGTACTGCTTACACCGCAGCCGTGCCTGTAATCGACCGTATGGCCGACAAAGGCATCATCCACAAGAACAAAGCCGCTCGCCACAAGAGCCGCCTGAATGGCCATATCAAGGCCCTCGGCGCTGCTGCCTGAGCTGTACGTTCTTGAAAAAACCGGCCTTGAGCCGGTTTTTTTATGCCTACAAACAGGCTGGAGGCTGGAGGCTGGAGGCTGGAGGCTGGAGGCTGGAGGCTGGAGGCTGGAGGCTGGAGGCTGGAGGCTGGACAGCATGGGCCACCCACCCGGAAACACACTATCTTTTTGGCAGCGCAGAGCCTGAACTTTGCTATCGCGCCCAGCCTCCAGCGCCTTTATCGGCTTTACAGCCTTACCGCATTACGGCCACGGCCGTACCGGAATAGCGGTCACCGCGTTCTGCGGACTGCCTTCGATGACGCGATCGCTATAGACGAGATAGACCAAGGTATTGCGCGCCTCATCGAAGAAACGCACCACTTGCATCGTCTTGAACACCAGCGACGTCCGCTCCTTGAATACCACCTCGCCATCCTTGAGCTTGTCGCTCATGCGGATCGGGCCGACCTGACGACAGGCGATCGACGCCTCCGCACGATCCTCCGCAAGACCGAGGCCACCCTTGATACCACCCGTTTTCGCCCGGGAAAGATAGCAGGTCACGCCCTCGACCTTGGGATCATCGAACGCCTCCACGACGATCTTGTGGTTCGGCCCCAGCCACTTGAAGACCGTATCGACCTCACCCACTTCCCGCGCCATCCCAACCACCGGCCAGGCCAGCAACACCAGCAGCGCTTTAGCCAGTCGCATCGAGCACCTCATACCAGAATCATGTTGTCACGATGAATGAGCTCGGGCTCATCGACATAACCAAGCAGCTTTTCTATCTCGTCGGATGAATGCCCCAGGATCCGCTGAGTTTCCGCAACACTGTAATTCGCCAGGCCGCGAGCCACTTCTCGCCCGTCAGGCCCTACACAGACCACCATCTCACCACGACGGAACCCACCCTGCGCGGCCTTCACGCCGACCGGCAACAAGCTGCGATTACCCTGCTTCAACGCATGCACCGCGCCAGCATCCAGCGTGACCGAGCCACGCGTCTGCAAATGCCCGGCGAGCCATTGCTTGCGCGCCGCATGGCGATTGCGCTCGGGCGCCAGCAGAGTACCCAGCTGCTCACCCGCTTTCAGTCGCGCCAGCACCTGCTCGATACGCCCGCCGGCAATGACCGTATGCGCACCCGAGCGAGCCGCCAGGCGCGCCGCCCGCAACTTGGTCTGCATACCGCCACGGCCGAGCGCACCACCCACTGCACCCGCCACCGCATCCAGCGCTGGGTCATCGGCACGCGCTTCACTGATCAGATTGGCGTCGGGATTGTTACGCGGATCCGCATCGAACATCCCATCGCGATCCGTAAGGATCACCAGCAAGTCGGCCTCGACCAGGTTCGCGACCAGCGCCGCAAGGGTGTCGTTGTCACCGAAGCGGATCTCGTCGGTGACCACGGTGTCGTTTTCGTTGATGACCGGCACCACGCCGAGATCGATGAGCGTACGCAGCGTGCTTCGCGCATTGAGATAGCGCTTGCGGTCGGACAGATCGTCATGGGTCACCAGGACCTGTGCGGTCTGCTGGTCGCAACGACCGAAGCTGGCCTCCCAGGCGCGAATGAGCCCCATCTGCCCCACCGCAGCGGCGGCCTGCAACTCATGAACGGCCTTGGGCCGCACCGTCCAACCGAGCCGACTCATGCCAGCAGCCACCGCACCGGACGACACCAGCACCAACTCAACGCCTGCCTGACGCAACGCCACCATCTGGTCGACCCAGACGGCCATTGCCGCCTGGTCAAGCCCACGCCCATCAGCGGTCAGCAGCGCACTGCCGATCTTCACCACCCAGCGCCGCGCGCCGCTCACCTTGTCCCGCATCGATCCCGCCTTCTATCCGGCCAAACCACTCGGTGAACTGCAGACGAAGCAGCCCAACGACCACTCACCCATAGGCACAACTACGCGTACAAACCTTTAGCGGACGTAGAAGATTTCAGCGCCGCCTTCGTCATCATCATCGTCGTCGAAGTCATCGTCATCCGCATCGACGGCCGCCTTGACCCCGGCACGACGCAACGCCCGCTGATCATCGAGCTCCTGCAGACGCGCACGCGCCTCGTCCTCGATCTGCTGATCCAGCTCGGCGAGCGCTTCGGCATAGGCGGGCTCTTCGGCAATGCGCACAGTGCGCTCATCCAGATAACGCATGATGGCCTGACTCAGCGCCTCGGTACCCTCGCTCTCCAGCGCGGAGATCACGAATACCGGCCCCGTCCACTCGAGACGCTCGACCACCTGACGAACCCGCTCCTCACGATCCTCCTCGAGCAGCTGATCGGCCTTGTTCAACACCAGCCAGCGATCACGCTGAGCCAGCGCCGGACTGAATTTCTCCAGCTCGTTGAGAATGACCTCAGCCGCATCGGCAGGATCGCTCTCGTCGAGCGGCGCCATGTCCACCAGATGCAGCAACAAACGCGTACGCGCCAGGTGCTTGAGGAAGCGAATACCCAAACCGGCACCCTCGGATGCGCCCTCGATCAGCCCTGGAATGTCCGCGATCACGAAGCTCTTGTAGCGCCCGACACTGACCACGCCGAGGTTCGGCACCAGCGTGGTGAACGGGTAATCGGCAACCTTCGGCTTGGCGGCCGATACCGAGCGGATGAAGGTGCTCTTGCCAGCATTCGGCAAGCCCAGCAGACCGACGTCAGCCAGCACCTTCAGCTCCAACTTCAGATCCCGCGCATCACCCGGTTTGCCCGGCGTCGTCTGCCGCGGCGCACGATTGGTGCTCGACTTGAAGCGGGTGTTGCCCAGGCCGTGCCAGCCGCCTTGGGCGACCAACAGCCGCTGCCCGGCCCTGGTCAGGTCACCGATTACATCCTGGGTGGCGGCATCGATCACCGTGGTGCCGACCGGCACCGGCAGGATCAAATCCTCGCCCTTGGCACCGGTGCACTCGGTACTGCCGCCCTTCTGGCCGTTCGGCGCATTGAAGCGGCGGGTATAGCGATAGTCGACCAGCGTATTGAGGTTCTCGTCGGCCTCCAGATAAACGGAGCCACCATCACCACCGTCACCCCCGTTGGGGCCGCCCTTCTCGATGAACTTCTCGCGACGAAAGCTCATCATGCCGTTACCGCCGTCACCGGCCTTTACAAAAATCGATACTTCATCGACGAATTTCATGGGAACGCCTCCCGCCGCAGGGACGGGCTAGAAAACAGGAACATAAGGGTCTTGCAAAACCCGGCGAAAACTAGAGCAAAGCAATGTTTTGCAAGAGCCCTATAAAGCATACAGAAACAAAAAAGCCCCGTCGCATGACAGGGCTTTTCCAGCAACGCCGCAGTTAGGCTGCGACGACGCTCACGTAGCGACGACCGAAAGCGCCCTTCACTTCGAACTTGATCACGCCTTCCACTTTCGCGAACAGGGTGTGATCCTTACCCATGCCAACGCCGTAACCGGCATGGAACTGGGTGCCGCGCTGACGCACGATGATGTTACCGGCCTTGATGGCCTGGCCGCCGTACATCTTCACGCCAAGACGTTTGGCTTCTGAGTCGCGACCGTTGCGGGTAGAACCGCCAGCTTTTTTGTGTGCCATGAGTTCAATACTCCTGTTAGGGGATTCAGGCCCGATTAGCCCTGAATACCGGTGATTTTGACCTCAGTGAACCACTGACGGTGGCCCTGACGCTTCATGTGGTGCTTACGACGGCGGAATTTGATGATGCTGACCTTGTCATGACGACCTTGGGCGATCACTTCAGCAGTGACCTTGGCACCATCGACCACCGGAGCGCCGATTTTGACATCGTCGCCGTTGCCGATCAGCAGAACGCGGTCAAAAGTGACTGCTTCGCCAGTGGCAACTTCGAGTTTTTCAATCTTGAGGTACTCGCCTTCGGCGACCTTGTATTGCTTGCCGCCAGTAACGATAACTGCGTACATCTGTGTATCTCCGTTGATCCTGCTCACCCAGCGCTTAAGTGAAATAGTTGGTGGCTGGCATGGCTGCTCGGGGCCGGAAGGGACGCCCTTGCAATTGCGTAAGGCAGGGAAATGCCCAGGGGGAAAGTTCAGGGTCCGCGATTGTACGCATCCACCAATGCCTGCGCAATAGCCGCCTGGCCTTGCCTTGACAGTGTCTGACCCGCCCCATAGCATGCCGCGCAATCTCCGAGGAGTACTCGTCCCCGATGCAACCCCAGGCCTTTTACCAAGTAGTGGCTGACGATTTTGCCGCCGTTGACGGCATCATCCGCAACCAACTGACTTCCCGCGTACCGCTGGTGGAAAAGATCGGGGACTACATCACCTCGGCCGGCGGCAAGCGCCTGCGCCCCCTGCTGGTCCTGCTCAGCGGCAATGCGCTGGGTCTCAAAGGCGATCAATTGCGCCTGCTGGCCGCCATCATAGAGTTCCTGCACACCTCGACGCTGCTGCACGACGATGTGGTCGACATGTCTGGGATGCGCCGTGGCCGCTCCACGGCTAACGCGCTATGGGGCAACGCCCCCAGCGTACTGGTCGGCGACTTCCTTTATGCGCGCTCTTTCGAAATGATGGTCGACCTGGGCTCGATGCCGGTCATGCGCATCATTTCCCAGGCCACGCGGGTCATCGCCGAAGGCGAAGTGCTGCAGCTGTCCAAGGTTCGTGACGCCAGCACCACCGAAGAAATTTACATGGAAGTCATCCGCGGCAAGACAGCCATGCTCTTCGAAGCCTCCACGCACAGCGCCGCGACGCTGGCGGGTGCCAGTGAGACGCAGCGCGAGGCGCTCCGTACATTCGGCGACTACCTGGGCATCGCCTTTCAGCTGGTCGATGATCTGCTCGATTACCAGGGCGATGCCGAAACCCTCGGCAAGAACGTCGGTGATGACCTGGCCGAAGGCAAGCCGACGCTGCCGCTGATCTACACCATGCGCGAGGGCACAGCGGAACAGGCCGCACTGGTGCGTAAGGCCATTCAGAAGGGCGGCATCGAAGATCTCGAAAGCATTCGCAACGCGGTAGAGGCCTCCGGTGCCCTTGAGTACACCGCCCGCCTGGCGCGCGACTATGCTGATCGGGCAATCGCCTGCCTGGAACTCATTCCGGCCAACTGCTATCGCGACGCCCTGGTGGAACTCAGCCGTTTCGCTGTCGCCCGCACCCACTGAACTGCCATTAAAGGGTGCGCTTGAGCACCCTACTCAATGCCCGCTCAACCTGCATGAACATCGGTCCGCTCGCCATTGATCGCCGCTGAGATTTTTTGCGCTTGCATCTTTGCAAATAACAATTATTCTCATTAACGAAATCAACTGGAGGCGACCATGACTTATCTGATCGATGCCTGGCTGGACCGACCACAGCCCTACTTGAGAATTCTTGATCGCAACACGGGTGCCGTATGCGTTTCTCTGGAGGGAGACGCCCTGGACGAGCTTCGTGACCAGGGCGATCTGGACCTGCAGGAGCTGAGCACCAGCGAACCCTGCGTGCTCAAGAAACAGGTACGCAACCTGTTCCTGTTCTCCTATGCCCGGGCGTTGCGCCCGTAGCGGTCCTTACAGGACAGCGAGCAGTTCGACGTCGAACACCAGAACGCTGTGCGGCGGGATACTGCCGACGCCCTGAGCGCCGTAGGCCAGCTCGCTTGGCACATAGAGCCGCCACTTGCTGCCCACGCCCATCAATTGCAGCGCCTCAGTCCAGCCGGCAATCACGCCACCGACTGGAAACTCGGCAGGCTGGCCACGCTGGTAAGAGCTGTCGAAGACGGTGCCATCGATCAGCGTGCCGTGATAGTGGGTACGCACCTGATCTTCGGCGGTCGGCTTGGCGCCCTCGCCCGCCGTCAGGATTTCGTACTGCAGCCCCGACGCCAGTGTGGTCACACCGTCTCGCTTGGCATTCTCGGCCAGAAACGCCTTGCCCTCACCCGCCGCGGCTTCCGCCTTGCGCTGCGCTTCAGCCTGCATGCGCTCACGGATCACAGCGAAGCTGGCGTTCAGGTCTTCCGGACTGACCTGGCTGGCGACACTGCCGAAGGCGTCACGAATGCCGGCGATCACGGCATCCAGGCTGATGCCCGGTGGCGGGTTCTCGCGCAACTGGTCACCCAGCTGACGGCCGATGCCATAGCTCACGCGCGTTTCGTCGGTGGATAGGTTGAGGTCGGTCATGTCTGGGCTCCGCTGGAAAAAAGGGCGCACAGCCTAGCACAGCGACGAACAGCCCGATAAAGACAGGCCGACATGGAAACGCCTATGTCGCGACCCGTCGCTACCAGGCCGACCGTAAGCTGATCGGCACCCGCAGCGGCCGACGAACACCTCGGCCAGCCCGCACATCTCGTCGATCGAGCGGACTGCTTGTGTAGGAGTGGCCTCTGGCCGCGACCGAGCTTTCCACGCCGCTGCAAGTCGCAAGCAGAGCTTGCTCCTACAGGGCGCGGGGTGAAGCGGACGGGGCACCGCGCCGGCGTTGGGCCGGTTGGGCTCGATCGAGCGGACTACTTGTGTAGGAGTGGCGTCTGGCCGCGACCGAGGCTTTCCGCGTGGCGGCAGGTCGCAAGCAGAGCTTGCTCCTACAGGGGGCTTCGGCGTGACGCGGGTAAAGCGGACAGGGCACCGCGCCGGCGTTGGCGCCTGTTAGGCTCTATCGAGCGGACTGCTTGTGTAGGAGTGGCCTCTGGCCGCGACCGAGCTTTTCGCGCCGCTGCAGGTCGCAAGCAGAGCTTGCTCCTACAGGGGGCTTCGGCGTGGCGCGGGTGAAGCGGACGGGTCACCGCGCCGGCGTTGAGCCTCGTAAGCTCGATCGAGCGGACTGCTTGTGTAGGAGTGGCCTCTGGCCACGACCTAGGCTTTCCGCGTGGCGGCAGGTCGCAAGCAGAGCTTGCTCCTACAGGGGCGCGGGGTGAAGCGGACAGGTCACCGCGCCGGTGTTGAGCCTTGCAGGCTCGATCGAGCGCACTGCTTGTGTAGGAGTGGCCTCTGGCCGCGACCGAGCTTTTCGCGCCACAGCAGGTCGCAAGCAGAGCTTGCTCCTACAAGGGGGCTTCGGCGTGGCGCCGATCAAAGGTGCTGGTCACGCAGCGACCGAGCCGTCGGCGCGTCAATGCTTGGTGAGCTTGTCCAGATAGCCCATCGCAAAGGCGGAGAAAACGAACGTCAGGTGGATGATCACGTACCACATCAGCTGCTCGCTCTCGAGCTGCTGGGCATCCATGAACATGCGCAACAGGTGGATGGAAGAAATCGCCACGATCGAAGCCGCGACCTTCATCTTCAGCGAACCGGAATCCATCTTGCCCAGCCAGTCGAGCTTTTCCTTGCCTTCGTCGACGTT
Organism: Stutzerimonas stutzeri; assembly: GCF_018138085.1. Classification (NCBI taxonomy): domain Bacteria; kingdom Pseudomonadati; phylum Pseudomonadota; class Gammaproteobacteria; order Pseudomonadales; family Pseudomonadaceae; genus Stutzerimonas; species Stutzerimonas stutzeri. The sequence continues at coordinate 759,615 of NZ_CP073105.1, read as the reverse complement.
CAGCTGCGACACGAAGTTTTCATAGCCGGACAACATCACCATGACCAGAAGACCACCCACCAGTGCCATGTCGATAAGGGAAAGCAACCTGAGGATCAGGTCGCCCTCGCTCAGCGAGAGCACCGAAGGAAGAATGTGCCAGATTTCCTGAAAGAACTTGATCGCCAGCGCCAACAGCGCGAACGCCAAGCCGAAGTAGATAGGCGCCAGCAACCAGCGGGCGGCATACATGCTGTTCTCGATGAAGCGTTCCATCTGTTCTCACTGTGGTGGGAGGTCACGGCTGGCGAGTATACGCAGCGCAACAGAGCGTTCAACAAAGCCCTGTTGCAAGGTATTTTCAGTTTGTGGATAAGAATTTCGAGGCAACACCGGGCGAGACCGGAAAACCAGCTGCAAGCCGGTCAAGCCGGACCATCGATCAGGGCCTGGACTCCCAGCCGCCGAGATAGCGGGCCTGGTTGGCATTGACCTTGCGCAGCTCCGCCTGCATGTGCAGCTGCCAGATAGAAGGAGAGTCGGACTCGCCATAGCCCTGGCCTTGCAGATTACTGGCTATGGCCTGCAACACCGATTCGGCCTCGCGAGGCCCGTGGAATGGCCCCTGCGCCTTGATCGCGGTGGGTTGCCCAGCGTCGAGCCCCGCAGCGCAAAGCAGGGTCCATAAACCATTACCGCCCGCCAGCGGACGGATCGTGCATTCGATACGGGTCACCAGACCCAAGCACTGACGGTTCAGACAAAGCGTGTGAGACATGACGGCGATCCTCGCGCTAGGTTGCGCGCCGTCATTCAGGACGAATGAGCGGCAACCCGTTTATCCACGAAGCTTGTGGATAACCATGTGGATAGGGAGTGAAAAACGCTCCTCCACTGCAGACCCGCCGCCGCTCACATCGTTCCGTCCGTTTGTTACTCACCCAAGCTCGGCTAGTTCTGCTCGGTGCCTTTCGCAGAGGTGTTCGCCGACACCGCGCCGGCCGGCGTATCACCTTTGCCATCCTCTTCGAGCTCGATCTCGGCGATGTCGCGCAAGCGCTCCACCACTCGCGCGTTGACGCTGCCCTTGGGAAACTGCCCGTCCTTGTCCGCTGCGCCTACGGGTTCACCTACCAACAAGGATAGCGCTTCATCCACATGGCGCACGGCATAAATGTGGAAGCGTTCCTGGCGCACGGCCTCCAGCACCCGCTCGTCGAGCATCAGGGTCGTGACGTTGGCGAAGGGGATGATCGCGCCCTGCTCGCCCGTCAGTCCTCGCGCCTCGCAAAGGCGGAAAAAGCCTTCGATCTTTTCATTCACGCCGCCGACTGCCTGCACCTCGCCGAACTGATTGATCGAGCCGGTGATGGCGAAGCACTGCTTGAGCGGGGTGCGCGAGATGGCCGAGATCAACGCACAACACTCGCCCAGCGAGGCACTGTCGCCATCGACGTAACCGTAGGATTGTTCCAGCGCGATGCTGGCGGAGATTTCCAGCGGAAACTCCTGCGCATAGCGGCTGCCGAGGAAGCCGGTCAGGATCATCACACCCTTGGAGTGAATCGGCTGGCCAAGATTGACCTCGCGCTCGATATCGACAATCCCCGAGCCGCCCGGATAAACGGTGGCGGAAATCCGTGCCGGCATGCCGAACGCCGAATCGCCGACCTCGAGCACGGTCAAGCCGTTGCACTTGCCGATCGCGGCGCCTTCGCTGTCGATCAGAATGACGCCGGCGAGTATGTCTTCGAGGATGCGTGCCGAGACGCGGCCGGTGCGGGTGGCCTTGGCTTTCAGGGCGCGCTCGATATGGCCGACGTCGGTGACCTCGTCCTTGGCCAGCTGGCGAATGAAGTCAGCCTCGCTGACCAGCTGGAACAGATCGCCGATACGCGCCGACAGCCGCCCCTGATGCTCGGCCAGTCGCGCGCTGTAGGTCGCCAGGCGCGCCACTGCAGCCGCCGTGAGCGGCGCCATGCCCTCCTCCGAGGTCCGCGTTTTCATTAGCTGGGCAAACTGCTCGAGGCTGTCCTCGGCCAGGGGGATTTCCTCGTCGAAATCCACCAGCACACGGAACATCTCCTGGAAGTCCGGATCGAGATCCTGCAGCGTGTAGTACAGCTGCCGCGAGCCGATGATCACCACCTTGACGTTGAGCGGGATGACCTCCGGATTCAGCGTGACCGTCGCCAGGCGACCCAGCTCGGCCAGCGGCGACTCCATTTTCAGACGCCGCGATTGCAAGGCGCGCTTGAGCGCTTCCCAGACGAAGGGCTCGCTGAGCATCTTTTCCGCTTCCAGCATCAGAAAGCCGCCATTGGCGCGATGCAGCGCGCCGGGACGCAGCTGGCGATAGCTGGTGTAGAGCGCGCCCTGATCGGTGCTGTATTCTATACGACCGAACAGGTTGTCGTAGGTTGGATGCGGCTCGAACACCACCGGCGCGCCGCCATCGAGCGGATGCCCCACCACCAGACTCGGGCTGTACTGCTCTTCGAGCAACTGCCGGGTCTGGGCGTCCGGACGGTTTTCGTCGACCAACTGCTCGACCACCGTCTTCAGCAGGTTGACTTGAACCGCTTGCAGATAGGCTTCGATGCCGGCGTTCTCGCCGTACTTTTCCGAGAGTGGCGCCAGCAGCGGCTGCAACGCCTGGCTGATGGTTTCATCATTGAGCTGGCGCAGCTGGTTGCTCGACTCGCGCTTCCACAGCGGCAGGCTGGCCAGCCCCTCGTTCAGGTGCACTTCGAGGGCGGAAATGTCCTCGTGATAGCGCTCGCGCTCGGCTTCCGGCAGCTGGGCAAATTCCGCCTCGTCCATCGATTTGCCGTCCTTCATCGGCGTGAAGGCGATGTTGCTGCTGTCGCGGTACAGCGCGATGTCCTTTTCCAGCGCGAGCTTCTCGATCACGTCCAGCGCCTTGTCGTAGCGTTGGTTGAAGGCGCGGTCGATAGCGCTTTTCTTCTGCTGGAAGCTCGGGTGCTCGAATACGGCCGGGAAGGTCGCCATGAGGTTGTCGATCAGCTGACCGATGTCGGCGATGAACTCCGCGGCGCCCCCCTGCGGCAGCTCCACCACACGCGGTTCACGCGGCTCGTCGAAGTTGTTCACGTAGACCCAGTCCGAAGGCGTTGCCAGACGCTTGCCTTCGGCTTTCAGGTAACGCCGCACGAACGAGAAACGCCCGGTACCCGGCTCGCCCATCACGTATACGTTATAGCCGGGACGCGGCATCGCCACGCCGAACTGCAAGGCTTCTACCGCGCGCTCCTGGCCGAGCACACCGAGAAAAGGCTCCAGTTCATCAGTGGTCTTGAAGTCGAATTGACTGGGTTCGAAGGGACGGGTCAGCGCTTCGGGCGCCAGGCGCAAGCCGGTAGCGACGGTTTCGGGCATTGGGGATCCTTGCTGAGGTGGCCGTGGGGCCACGAGTGATGCCGCCATTCTGGCGTTGCCCATGCCAGCCTGCAAGATTCAGGACGCCTCCCCGACGGGCATCGCTGCCCCTGGATCGGACACCACCGCCTGCGCAGACCATTCAGGCTAGATCGATGAACGGGCAGGCGATGCGAATCGACGCGCCTGATGCGCTTGCTCCCACCCCGAGCAAACGCTAACGCCACACCCGCCAGCTTGTCCGGCACCCCCCCTTTCTGGCGCTGAACACCGCGCCGCTTTGCTTCGGCGTACCCGACCGAACGCCAGGTCGCCGCTAAGCAAGCCGCGGTATCGGCGCCGCCCAACGAACGAGCCGTTGTCTTGGCGTCGCTAGCGCACCTCGATACCTCGTCCCAGGCGGCGCCCCGTCAGACGTCGTTGCGCGCGCGCAACGCATCGCGAATCTCGGTCAGCAATACTTCTTCCTTGCTCGGTGCCGGCGGCGCGGATGGCGCCTCCGCTTCCTTGCGTTTGAGGTGATTGATGCCTTTGACCGCGAGGAAGATTGCAAACGCGACGATGGTGAAGTCGAACACCGTCTGGATGAAACGCCCATAGCTGAGGGTGACCGCCGGCGTATCGCCGACCGCCTGCTTGAGCACGATGGCGAGGTCGGAGAAGTCGACACCACCGATCAACAAGCCCAGCGGCGGCGTCACCACATCGGCGACGAACGACGAGACGATCTTGGTAAAGGCGGCGCCGACGATGATACCGACGGCCATATCGATGACGTTGCCTCGAACGGCGAACGCCTTGAACTCATTGAGCATACCCATCTGTGCTTTCCCTTTTGTCAGTGGAGAATTCAGGATCGGAAATTCGCCGCAGCGCTTCGACCTGTGCAGCATAGGCGGGGTTCAAGCGGCGAGCCAGAGAGGCTACTCGATGAACGGGGCGCGTCGATGACAACGGCTTGATCGCCGTCAAAAGCGATCCGAGGTGGCGGCGCTAAGGTACAGCTCCTCTTCACCCATCTGGAGCGCCACCATGCACGTCGAACACCATCCCCTGACCAGGGACTTCCCCGAGAAACGCGAGCAGCTCCAGTTGCTGCGCCAGCAGGACCCCGCCTTTGCGCGCAAGGCCGAGCAATACGAAGCCCTGGACAAGCAGATCTGCCGGGTAGAAGACGGCGTCGAAACTCTCGATGGCGACGCGTTGAGTGCTCTGAAGCTGGAGCGCGTCACGCTCAAAGACGCCATCGCCCGTGACCTGAAGCGTGCCAGCGGCAGCTGCTGTGGCGGTTGCTGCGGCTAAGCGGCATACAGCGACAGGACGGGCATCTGCAACGGATGCCCGTCGAGCGTTCCGCGAGTCACCCAGCCAGGCCCGGCGAATGGCGCCACGCCGGCGCGATCCTCAGCTAGCCCTGCTCAGAACAACCCACCGAAGCGGAAACCGGCACCCACCCAGACAAAGGCCACCGCCGTCAGCGTGATCAGGACGATATGCACTCCCAGCTGCGATAGCCGCTGCGCATCGAGCTTGGGGATGATCGCCAGCCGCGCATGTACGCCCAAAAGCGCAGTGAAGGCCAGAAGCGCCAGCTTGGCCTGGATCAGATGCGCGATGGGCGAGTCACCGAACCATTGGGCGTGCGGCAGCCACTGCCCCGCCAGCCATATGCCGGTTGCGATCTGCAGCAGCAAGGCCGGAATCCCGACCCGCTCATAGAGCGCTTCGAATGTACGCACCGGCTGCACGTCGCGGCGACGCAGCGCACCGGGCAGTACGCTGAGCAGCAACACCAGATGCCCGCCGACCCAGACGCTAGCGCCGAGAAGATGCAGGAACAACATGTAGCGCATGGGGCGACTCCTGTTCGATTTGTTTACAGTCTGGCGGCTCTGAAGGCGCTTGTGGCTGATGGCGATCAAGTCAGCCGCTATCATGCGACTCCACTCATCCGACGCGGAGTTCCTCATGGCCAAGGCCAAGCGCATGTATGGCTGCACCGAATGTGGCTCGACCTTTCCCAAATGGGCAGGCCAATGCGGTGACTGTGGCGCCTGGAACACGCTGGTCGAAACCGTGATCGACGGCGCCGCCCCCCCGTCCGGGCGCGCCGGCTGGGCGGGCGATCAGGCCAACATCAAGACCCTGGCCGAAGTCAGCGTCGAGGAAGTGCCCCGTTTCTCGACGGCTTCCGGCGAGCTGGACCGCGTACTCGGCGGCGGCCTGGTCGACGGCTCGGTGGTGCTGATCGGCGGCGACCCTGGCATCGGCAAGTCGACCATCCTGCTGCAGACGCTGTGCAACGTGGCTCGCCAGTTTCCCGCGCTTTACGTCACCGGCGAAGAATCGCAGCAGCAGGTGGCCATGCGCGCGCGACGCCTGGACCTGCCGCAGGATCGGCTCAAGGTGATGACCGAAACCTGCATCGAATCGATCATTGCCACCGCCCGCCTGGAAAAGCCCAAGGTGATGGTGATCGACTCGATCCAGACCATCTTCACCGAGCAACTGCAATCGGCGCCGGGCGGGGTCGCTCAGGTACGCGAAAGCGCGGCATTGCTGGTGCGTTTCGCCAAGCAGAGCGGCACGGCGATCTTCCTGGTCGGCCACGTCACCAAGGAAGGTGCGCTGGCCGGGCCGCGCGTGCTCGAGCACATGGTCGACACCGTGCTGTATTTCGAGGGGGAATCGGATGGGCGCCTGCGCCTGCTGCGTGCGGTGAAGAACCGCTTCGGCGCCATCAACGAACTGGGCGTGTTCGGCATGACCGACAAGGGCCTCAAGGAAGTCACCAACCCCTCGGCGATCTTCCTCACCCGCGCGCAGGAAGCGGTGCCTGGCAGCGTGGTGATGGCCACCTGGGAAGGCACCCGGCCGATGCTCGTGGAGGTGCAGGCGCTGGTCGATACCAGCCACATGGCCAACCCGCGGCGCGTCACCCTGGGCCTCGACCAGAACCGCCTGGCCATGCTGCTGGCCGTACTGCATCGCCACGGCGGGATCCCGACCTACGATCAGGACGTGTTCATCAACGTGGTTGGCGGGGTGAAAGTGCTCGAGACGGCCTCGGATCTGGCGCTCATGGCAGCTGTGATATCCAGCCTGCGCAACCGGCCGCTGGATACCGATCTGCTGGTCTTCGGCGAGGTCGGCCTGTCCGGGGAAATCCGCCCGGTCCCGAGCGGCCAGGAGCGGCTGAAGGAAGCCGCCAAGCATGGTTTCAAGCGGGCCATCGTGCCCAAGGGCAATGCACCCAAGGAAGCACCCGCCGGGTTGCAGGTCATCGCGGTGACGCGCCTCGAACAGGCGCTGGATGCGTTGTTCGAATAGTCCGCGTGGTCAGGGCTCGCCGAGCGCCGCCAGTTCGCGCTCCAGCAACGCTTCGTCACCGAGATTGAGCTCGACCAGCCGCCGCAGGTGAGTGATGGAAACCACGTCGATGTGCCGGCACACCAGGCCGACCAGCTCCCCTTCGCTATGGGACATCTCGACCTGCATGCGCACCTCGGCGTCGTCGGCCAGCCGTATCCGTGCTTCGAATGGCTGACTGGGATCGGCGTCCCAGTCCTTCGGCCGATGCACCAGCAGCCCTTTCAGGGAAAGGTCGTGCAACTCGACCGGCCAGCGGCGCGCGCCCTGCTCCAGCTCCGTTTCCGCATCGAAGGCGATGCGCTGGAACCGTCGACGATCGCTGTTTGTTTCACTCATTGGGATCACTCCGGGAAATTTCCGTTTAACTATAGGCCACCCTGGCTGCGGCCGGCTTACAGCCAGCGCCGTACCCGCCGCCGGTAGGTCCGATACTCGTCATCGAACAATCGCGTGAGCAGATGTTCTTCGTGCACGATCACGGCGCGCTGCATGCAGTAGATCAGCAGCGGCAGCAGCAACCAGGGCCAGAGACTGTCCAGCAAAGCCCCCACGCCGCAGTAGATCAGCGTGTCTGCCAGGTAGATCGGGTTGCGCGAGAAGCCGAACGGGCCCGTCTGCAACAGGCTGCTTGGCCTTCCGTAAGGGTTGATGGTGGTGCGATGACGAAGCATCTCCCAGGCCGCCCAAAGCATCAGCAGGACGCCAAGGGCGATCGCAGTCCAACCCGCGTACGCGACCAGTTCGTGCGGGGGCAAATCGAGCGGCGCCCACCGGGCCAAGGCCCAGGCGCAACCGATGAATGCCAGGTAGACCAGCGGCGGTGGCGGGATCGGTCCGACAGATTTGGCAGGCATGGGCGCATCCAGATGGAGAGGGATGAACAGTGCGACCCGCGAGCGCGACACTGCCCTCGGTGATCGACGTATCGAACAGCAGCCGGTTTGAACCCGAAAGTGGACGTTAGTGCTGTCCCGGTAGCCAGCCATGCACCATCGCGTGCTTCATCAGGTCGGCCGGCCGGTCGATGTCGAGCTTGCGACGAATGCTCAGACGGTGGGTTTCCACGGTCCGCACGCTGATCTGCAGCGCACGCGCCATGGTTTTGTTGTTGTGCCCCTGAGCGAGCATCAGCAGGACTTCCCGCTCGCGAGGGGTCAACTCGCGCTCCTCGGCGCTGTGGTTGGCCAGCTTTTCGGCAACCCCCTCGCTGTAATAGGTGCCGCCAGCGGCGATGGCTTCGATCGCGACGATGATCTCGCGTGATGGCGCGTCCTTGAGCACGTAACCACGGGCGCCGACCTTCACCGAGGTGTTCACGTACTCCTGGTTGTCGTACATGCTCAGGATAAGCACGCGAATATCCGGAAAGTCGCGGCGCAACGACTGGGTCAGTTCGAGGCCGTTGATATCCTTCAGCCCGATGTCCATCAGCACGACATCGGCTGGCACACGCTTGAGCAGGTCGAAGGCTTCGGCGCCGCTGCCGGCTTCGCCGACCACGTCCAGTTCGGGTACGGCCATCAGCAGTGCGCGGATGCCGTCCCGAACCAACGCATGGTCGTCGATCAGTACCACCTTGATATGTGCTTGCGGGTTCATTGAGCGAGCCTCTTGTTGTCGTCGACAGAAGTCAGCCGGTGTGCGCCGGCAAGGTCACGTCCAGCTCGGTGCCGCCGGCTTCGGACGCCAGATTGAAGCGCCCTCCGAAGTGCTCCACCCGCTCGCGGATGTTGCGCAAACCGATGCCGCCGCCCTTGATGCTATCGAGCTTGCGCGGATTGAAGCCGACGCCATCGTCGCGCACCCGCAAGCGCACCGAAACGCCATCACCGTCCAGGCTGATACGAACCTGGCGTGCGCCAGCGTGACGCTCGATATTGGTCAGAGCTTCCTGCAGCACGCGGAACAGCGCCACCGCCACCGAGTCGTCGGGCGCTCCGTCACCGAGGTTATTGGTGTATCGCATCGTCAGGCCGCTGCGCTGCCCGAACTCGGCGACAAGCTGGCCAATGGCCGCCGAAAGCCCAAGGGTATCAAGCAATGAAGGATGCAGGTCATGGGAGATTCGTCGCACTTCGCCGATGGCGCCAGCCAGCCGCTCGACGCCCGTATCGAGGGTGGTCTGCGCCTTGGGATTGCCGCTGGCCAGTTCGTGGCTGGCCAGCTCGAACTGAAACTTGATCGACACCAGCAGCTGGCTGATGCCGTCATGCAGCTCCCGGGAAACGCGCGAGCGCTCCTCCTCCTGCAGGCTGACGATACGCTGAGTCAATGATTGCAACTTGCGGTCAGCCAGCCGCCGCTCGCTGACGTTCAAGGTCAGGCCGCTGGCGAACACCAGCAGCACCGCGACCAGCGCCACCCCGGCGATCGCCAGCATCGTGGTATGAATGCCACTGGAGACTTCGTTGCGCACGTTCAGGATCGCCTGATCGACGTCCTCGAGATAAAGCCCGGTGCCCAGCATCCAGCCCCAGCGTTCGAGCATCACCACGTAGGCGAGCTTGGCCGCGAACTGCCCGGTAGACGGCTTTTGCCAGGTATAGCGCTGGAAGCCGTCACCGGTCTGCGCGCTGCGCATCAGCGCCTGGATCACGGGCAGGCCGTTCGGATCCGTCATGTTCCAGAGGTCCTGGCCGACCAGTTCGCTCTGACGCGGATGCATCAAACTGCGCCCGCTGCGGTCGTAGACGAAAAAATAGCCATCGCTGCCGAAGCTGAAACGGCCTAGCGCGGCCAACACCTTCTGCTTGGTCTCATCGTCATCCAGGCCGCTGTCGTAGAGCGGCGCGATGATGCTGGTGGCCATCTCCACGTAGTTCTTCAACTCCGCCTGCTTGCTCGCCAGGATGCTGGCCTCGATCAGTTGCGCCTGCTGTTCGCCGAGCCGCTGGTTCTGCACGATGACCAGCGCGCAGACGACCGCCACGGCCAGCAGCAATGGCAGGATGCTGAGTGCGGCGATCTTGTGCTTGAGCTGCATCGAGCCTCTCCGATTCAGGGAAACATCAGGCGGCGGAGCGAAAGTGCTCGGACCTGGGTTGCATCCGCGTCGCGACCTCGCAGAACGCCTGGGCAAAAACGAAAAAGCCCGGCAATGGCCGGGCTTTCGCTGCTGCTGGTCGTGTTTAGTTACCGTAGACCGGGAACTTGGCGCAGATCGCCTCGACCTTGCCGCGCACGGTCTCGATCACCGACTCGTCGCCCATGTTGTCGAGAATGTCGCAGATCCAGCCGGCCAGGTCGCGGCACTCGGTCTCGCCGAAGCCACGCGTGGTCACTGCCGGCGTACCGATGCGCAGACCGGAGGTGACGAAGGGCGAGCGCGGATCGTTCGGCACGCTGTTCTTGTTCACGGTGATGTGAGCGCGACCCAGAGCGGCGTCGGCATCCTTTCCGGTGACGTCCTGCTTGATCAGGCTGAGCAGGAACAGATGGTTCTGGGTGCCGCCGGAGACGACGTCGAAGCCGCGCTGAATGAACACCTCGGCCATGGCCTGGGCATTCTTCACCACCTGCTGCTGATAAGCCTTGAACTCGGGCTGCAGCGCTTCCTTGAAGCACACCGCCTTGGCGGCGATGACGTGCTCAAGCGGGCCGCCCTGGGCGCCAGGGAACACGGCCGAGTTCAGCTTCTTCTCGATCTCGGCATTGGCACGGGCAAGGATCAGGCCACCGCGCGGACCACGCAGGGTCTTGTGGGTGGTGGTGGTGACGACGTCAGCGAACGGTACCGGATTCGGGTAGACGCCCGCGGCGACCAGACCGGCTACGTGCGCCATGTCGACGAACAGGTAGGCACCGACCTTGTCGGCAATTTCGCGGAAACGGGCGAAATCCAGCTTCTGCGAATAGGCGGAGAAACCGGCAACGATCATCTTCGGTTTGTGCTCGAGAGCCAGACGCTCGACTTCGTCGTAATCGATCAGACCCTGATCGTTGATGCCGTACTGCACGGCGTTGTACAGCTTGCCGGAGGAGGAAACGCTGGCACCGTGGGTCAGGTGGCCACCGTGGGCCAGGCTCATGCCGAGGATGGTGTCGCCAGCGTTGAGCAGCGCCAGGTAGACCGCGCTGTTGGCTTGCGAACCGGCATGCGGCTGGACGTTGGCGTAGTCGGCGCCGAACAGCTCCTTGGCGCGATCGATGGCCAGTTGTTCGACCACGTCGACGTACTCGCAACCGCCGTAGTAGCGCTTGCCCGGATAGCCTTCGGCGTACTTGTTGGTGAGCACCGAACCTTGGGCTTCCATCACCGCCGGGCTGGTGTAGTTCTCCGAGGCGATCAGCTCGATATGGTCTTCCTGGCGCTTGGCTTCCTGCTGCATGGCAGCGAAGAGATCGGCGTCGAAACGGGCGAGGGTCAAATCACGGCTGAACATGGCAGTCCTCAGAGTCAGCTGGCGGTAAAAAGCGAGCCGCAGATTCTACCTCATCCGAAAAAATGCGGGTATGAGGCTTGGTCATACGCAACGTGAAGGCATTGGCAGACGTAGCCGGCGCCACGCTCCGGCTGCCTCTGGCGACCTTGCGGTGCGGCTCATCGGCTCGGCGTCCGGGCCTGGTAGCCGGAAACGACCTCGCCCAGGCGATCCGCCGGCATCGGCCGGCCAAGATAAAAACCCTGTACTTCGTCGCAGCCATGCGCCTGAAGGAAATCCAGCTGCGGCCGGTTTTCCACGCCTTCGGCGATCACCGACAGCCCCAGGCTGTGCGCCATGGCGATGATCGCGCGGGCGATCTGGCCGTCCTGCTCGCCTTCGGGCAGCCCGTCGACGAAGCTGCGGTCGATTTTCAGCACGTCGATGGGAAACTGCTTGAGGTAGTTCAGCGAGGAATAGCCGGTGCCGAAATCATCGATGGCGATCGACGGCCCGAGCCGCTTGAGCGAATCGAGCGTACGCAGCGCCTCGCACACGTCCTGCATAAGAATGCTTTCGGTCAGCTCCAGCTCGAGGCGAGCCGGCGTGATGCCGCTCGAAGCGAGGATGGCGGCGATACGCTGACCGAGCTGACCGTCGGCGAACTGCCGGGCCGAAAGATTCACCGCGACCTTCGGCACCCTGAGGCCTTCTCGCTCCCAGGCCAGGATCTGCCGGCAGGCCTCCGCGAGCACCCAGTCACCGACCTCGACCACCAATCCCAACTCCTCCAGCACCGGAATGAACGCCGCCGGTGACACCAGGCCACGAGTTGGGTGCTGCCAGCGCAACAGGGCCTCGACGCCGGTCAGGGTCTGGCCATCGGCGAGCAGCTGCGGCTGATAATGCAGCGTGAACTGTTGCTGTTCGAGGGCATGACGCAGATCGCTTTCGAGTTCCAGTCGCTCCAGCGCGCTGGCGTTCATTTCGGCCTGATAGAACTGAAAGTTGTTCTTGCCGCGCTCCTTGGCGTGGTACATCGCCGTGTCGGCATTTTTCATAAGCTGGCTGAGGTCGTCGCCGTCCTGCGGGCTGAGTGCGATACCGATGCTGGCCGTAACGAAGAATTCACGCCCCGACAGCACGAACGGCTCGCTCAGGCTGGCCAGTACGCGTTCGCCGACGTGAATGGCACGCTTGAGGGCCTCGTCGCGATCATTGCCCGGATGCAACAGAAAGGTGAACTCGTCGCCGCCCATGCGCGCCACCGTGTCGTCCGCGTCGACACAGGACGCCAGCCGCATGGCGACCTCCTTGAGCATTCGATCGCCGGCGGCATGACCGAGCGAGTCGTTGATCGGCTTGAAGCGGTCCAGGTCGAGGAACATCAGCACGACCCAGCTCCCACGCCGCGCCGCCAGTTGCAGGCTGCTGTACAGCCGGTCCTGGAACAGGGTGCGGTTGGGGAGTTGGGTCAGGCTGTCGTAGTACGCCAGGCGATGGATGCGCTTCTCGCTGGCCTTGCGCTCGCTCATGTCGCTGAAGAAGCAGACATAGCTGACCAGCTCGTGCTCGGCGTCGCGCACCGCGGTGATACCGACCCAGCACGGATAGGTGTCGCCGTCCTTGCGCTTGAGCCAAAACTCACCCTCCCAGGTCCCGGTATCCAATATCTGGTCGCGGACGAAGGTCATCTGGTTGGCTTGCTGGCGGTCGGTACACAGTGTCATTGGCAGCTTGCCCAACATTTCGTCGCAGCCATAGCCGGTAATACGCTGGAATGCCGCGTTGACCTGGACGATGCGCCCCTCCGGGTCGGTGACCACGATCGCCGCGGTGGAATGGTCGAACACCGTCGCGGCGCGGCGCAGCTCCGTTTCGGCCTGGCGCTGCTGACTGACGTCACGGCCGATGCACAGGGTGCCATCGAAACGGTTGTGCTCATCCCAGATCAAGGTGATGCGCAACTCGATAGCCACCGGGCGCCCGTCCGCGGCGCGACAGTCGAAATAGAGGGTTTCGCCTTGCAGGCTCTGACCGAGTTCGGCCAGCGCAGCCGGGCTGGCGGAGGCCTTGCGCACGCGGCGCATCAATTCATAGAAGCGCGCCGCCTGGCGCGGCTTCGTCACCACCCGGTCGAGGCCGTGGCGCAGCGCCCAGTCCGGGCTGTAACCGAGCACCGTCTGAATGGAGGGCCCAACGTAATCGATACGCACGGAGCTGTCGGTGGTGAAAATGACATCCTGCAGGCTACCCGCCAACATGCGATAGCGGCGCTCGCTGGCACGCAGCGAATGGCTGTGCTCGATGTTGGCGGTGACATCACGGGCTACGCCGATGACGCGCCAGATCCGCCCTTGCTCGTCGCGTGACAAGACCCGCTCGCAGAGACTGAACCAGCGCCAACTGCCGTCGCGATGCCGCCAGCGCAACAGCGCCTCCTGCCCCACGCCCTCGCGCATCGAGCCGCGCAAGGCCAGCAAGCGCCAGATGTACTCCTGATCGTCGGGGTGGCTGATGTTCCGCCAGAAGGCATTGCCGTCGTCGCCGCGTTCCGCCTCGCTGTAGCCCAGCCGCGAAGCCAGATTGCTGTTGCTGTAGACCAGCTTGCCACTTTGCAAGTCCTGCACATATAGAGTGTCGGGTACCGCCCGGAGCACCTCGGACCAGAAGCGCTCACGCTCCACCAGCGCCGTTTGCGCCGCTCGCTCACGGGTGACGTCGCGCATGACCCAGACGAAGCAGGACGGGTGCGTTTCGCGCCCCAGACGTAGCGCACCGCGAGCTATGGAAAACAGACGGGACTCGCCACCCTGCAGCAAACGTACGGGCGGAAGGCAGACATCGGTTGCCTGATCGACATCGAAGGCCTGCGGATCGAGCGCGGGCAGCAACTCCTGCAGCCGATAGCGCGACAATTGCTGACCGCCCAGGCCGAACATCTTCTCCGCCTGGCTGTTCAGGTACTGCAGTCGGCCGGAGAAATCGCTGATGAGAACGCGTTCGTCGATGGCATCCAGGGCAGCGATCGAATAACGCAGCGCTTGCCAACGAGGCTCGAAGCGTCTGGGCAACAGGCGAGCGTATAACCGAGCAAACAGTCGGACAAGCGGGGCCAAGCCTTCGGAACGGGACGCCTGCAGCTGAGAAGAATTGTCATCGGTCAAAACTGTCGGACCTGTGCGAGAGGGCGACAACAGCCCTGCGGCGTGTGCGTGAACAGGGCTAAGCATGCCCTGACTGGAGGCGAAACGCCACCATCGAATACGCTGCCGCTGGTTTGCCCTGCCTGGCGCATTCCGGTAGCTTTGCCGGATTGTCTGGCTCGTCCGCCACGACGGGTTTTCCTCCTCTTTTTCTTCGTCACGGGCATTCGTCTCCATGGCTCAATACGTCTATACCATGCACCGGCTGAGCAAAGTCGTTCCGCCGAAGCGTGAAATCCTCAAGAACATTTCCCTGTCCTTTTTTCCGGGTGCCAAGATCGGCGTGCTCGGCCTCAACGGCGCGGGCAAATCCACGCTGCTGAGAATCATGGCCGGCGTCGACAAGGAGTTCGACGGCGAAGCCCGGGCCATGCCCGACCTGAATGTCGGCTACCTGCCGCAGGAGCCGGAACTCGACCCGAGCAAGACCGTTCGCGAAGTCGTCGAAGAAGCGGTCAGCAGTATCAAGGATGCCCAGGCACGTCTGGACGAAGTCTACGCCGCCTATGCCGAACCCGACGCCGACTTCGACAAGCTGGCCGCCGAGCAGGCCAAGCTCGAAGCCATCCTTCAGGCCAGCGACGGCCATAACCTGGAGCGTCAGCTGGAAGTCGCCGCCGACGCCCTGCGCCTGCCGCCATGGGAGGCGAAGGTCGAACACCTGTCCGGTGGTGAGAAGCGCCGCGTCGCGCTGTGCCGTCTGTTGCTGTCGGCACCGGACATGCTGCTGCTGGACGAACCGACCAACCACCTGGACGCCGACTCGGTGGCCTGGCTGGAGCACTTCCTTCACGACTTCCCCGGCACCGTGGTGGCGATCACCCACGACCGCTACTTCCTCGACAACGTCGCCGGCTGGATCCTCGAACTCGACCGTGGCGCGGGCATCCCTTACGAGGGCAACTATTCCGGCTGGCTGGAAGCCAAATCCAACCGCCTGGCGCAGGAATCCAAGCAGCAGTCGGCGCATGAAAAGGCCATGAAGGAAGAGCTGGAGTGGGTGCGCAAGGGCGCCAAGGCCCGCCAGGCCAAGTCCAAGGCACGCCTGCAGCGCTTCGAGGAGCTGCAATCGCAGGAATTCCAGAAGCGTAGCGAGACCAACGAAATCTACATCCCGGCCGGGCCGCGCCTGGGCGACAAGGTCATCGATTTTAACAACGTGACCAAGGGCTACGGCGACCGCGTCCTCATCGACAACCTCTCGTTCAGCATGCCCAAGGGCGCCATCGTCGGCGTGATCGGCGGCAACGGCGCGGGCAAGTCGACGCTGTTCCGCATGATCATGGGCAAGGAGCAGCCGGATTCGGGCAGCATCGAGATCGGCGATACCGTGCAGGTGGCATGCGTCGACCAGAGCCGTGAAGACCTGGACGGCAGCAAGACGGTGTGGGAAGCGGTGTCCGATGGCTCCGACATGATCCGCATCGGCAACTACGAGGTCCCTTCGCGCACCTACGTCGGGCGTTTCAACTTCAAGGGCGGCGACCAGCAGAAGTTCGTCAAGGACCTGTCCGGTGGTGAGCGTGGCCGTCTGCACCTGGCATTGACGCTGAAGGAAGGCGCCAACGTACTGCTGCTCGACGAACCGTCCAACGACCTCGACGTGGAAACGCTGCGCTCGCTGGAAGAGGCGCTGCTGGACTTCCCAGGCGCGGCCATCGTCATCTCCCACGACCGCTGGTTCCTCGACCGCGTCGCCACCCACATCCTCTCCTACGAGGACAACGGCGACATCGTCTTCTTCGAAGGCAACTACACCGAGTACGAAGCCGATCGCAAGAAGCGTCTTGGCGATGCGGCATCTCAGCCGCACCGGGTCAAATACAAGAAGCTCGCGCAGTAGCAACGACCCACAACGGAGCCGCAAAGGCTCCGTTTTTACGTGACGAATCGCCTCTGGTGGCCAATGGCTAGATGCCGGATAATCGCGCGCCTCGAGAGCGGACACGCCAATGCGGAGCGCCCGCAGAGGCCTTGCGATAGGAAGGGATAGGCACCGATATGGCAGCACTGGGCTTACGCGGCAAATCCTTGCTGGTGCTATTGCTGACCTTCCTGCTTGCCATCGGCGTGACAGCGCTGGTTGGGCATGAAGCCCTGCAAGGCGTTCAACACCGCTTCGGTGAGGCCTACGCGCGCAACGTGGTGCAGCTCAACCGTGAGCGGCTTTTCGCACCGGTCACGCGCGAACTGGCCCTGGCCCAGCGACTGGCCGAATCGCAGATCACCCGCTCCTGGCTACTCGACGAAGACGACGCCGCCCGCCGCGAGCTGTTCTTCCGCGAAGCCGCCGGCTATCAGCAGGCGCTCAGCGATCACTCCTACTTCGCCGCGTCAGCCACGACCGGTCGCTACTACTCCAACGGCGGCCAGCAGCCGCCCAGCGAGCTGCCGCGGTATGTGATGAAGCCCGACGAGCCCGATGACGAGTGGTTCTACGTCACGCTGCGTTCGGATGCGCCCTACCACCTGAACGTGGACCGCTCGGCCGTCACCGGGGACCTGAAGATCTGGTTCAACATCGTCGCCCGCGACGGCGACCGCCCCCTTGGCGTCGTCGGTTCGGGCATCAGCCTGAAGGCCTTCGTCACCCAGTTCATTGAAGAGGACAAGACCGGCGTCGAATCGATGGTGCTGGACAGTTTCGGCTCGATCCTGGTCCACCCCAACCCGAACCTTGTCACGCTCAACGCCGATACGTCGCAAGGCCGCTCCTTGTCTACCAACCTGCTTGGCCTGCTCGATGACATCGAACAGGCCCAGGCGCTACGCCAGGCGATGGCCTACAGTCGGGAACACCCTGGCGAGACGGCTACCCTGGAGGCGAGCCTCGATGGCGAGCCGCGCCTGCTGGCCCTGGCCTGGATTCCGGAACTGCAATGGTTCGTCGCCAGCGCCGTCGATCTGCGGACCGCCCAGGTCATCGAACTGAAGCCATTGCTGCCGGCACTCGGCGCCGTTCTGTTGCTGCTGGCGGTGCTGATCGTCGCGGGCGCCTGGCTGGTCGACAAACGCTTGCTGCGCCCGTTGCGGCAGCTGCGCAAAAGCGCTCAGGCGATCGCCGCCGGGCAATACGAAACGCCGCTTCCGATTCATCGCGACGACGAGATCGGCGAGCTGAGCGCCGCGTTCAGCAGCATGGCGCAGCAGGTTCGCAGTCATACCAACGAGCTGGAGCGCAGGGTTCAGGAGCGCACTCACGCCCTGGAGCAGGCCAATCGGGAAATGGCCGCGGCGCACAAGAAGATCGACGATTCGATCGACTACGCCAGCCTGATCCAGCATGCCATCCTGCCCAAGCGCCAGCTGGTCGCCGATCTCGATGATCGCCACGCGGTGCTCTGGCACCCGCGCGATGTGGTCGGCGGCGACTTCTACGTCTATCGCGCCACCGCCCAGGGCTGCCTGCTCGGCGTGGTCGACTGCGCCGGCCATGGCGTACCCGGCGCACTGATGACGATGCTCGCCCATGCCGCGATCGAACAGGCGATTTCCGATGTCGGCCTGGACGACCCGGCCGCGATCCTGGTGCGCACCGACAGCATCGTGCGCAGGATGCTGCGCGACGACGGCACGCAGCATGCCCTGGCCACTAACATGGACGTGGGCCTTGCCTACGTCGACTTCGAGCGCCGTCGCGTGAGCTACGCCGGTGCCAAGATCGCGCTCTACTACAGCGATGGTGAGCGTCTGGATGAACTGCCAGCCGGCCGCCGCGCGGTCGGTGACCGCCGCATCGGCGAGTACCAGAATGCCGAGGTCGAACTGAAACCGGGGCGCACCTTCTATCTGGCCACCGACGGCTTCCTCGATCAGGCCGGCGGCGAACTAGGCTATGGCTTCGGTAACAGTCGCTTCGCCGAGATGATCCTGCGTCACGCCCGGCTGCCGCTGGCCGAGCAAGGCGCCGCGTTCAGAGCGACCCTGGCCGAATACCAGGGCGATTATCCCCAGCGTGACGATATCACCATGTTGTGTTTCCGTTTCGATTGAGCGCCATCCACCGGAGTCGAGTTGCCCCATGGAAAATCTTGACCTCTTCGCCATGCGCGAAAGCTACAACAGACAGCAGATCATGCTCTGCTTCAACGGTCCGATCTCGCGCAGCCTGATCGAGGAAATCGGCAACGCACTACGCAACTACCTGGCGGCCGATCATGCCAACCCGTCGTCGGCCATGGACGTGTTCGCCGTCTATATCGAGATGACCCAGAACATCCGCCACTACGCGAAGATCCGCAATTGGGCCGATCAAGAAGCCGGAGCCACGGTCGTGGTCGCCCGCAACGAGACCGACGGCCGCTATGTGGTATCGGCCGGCAACCTGATCGAAACGGCGGACGGCGAAGCCCTGATCGCGGCCATCGACGAGCTGGCGAAGCTGGACAAGGCCCAGCTCAAGGCCAGGTACAAAGAACAATTGCGCAAGCCACGCGAAGACAACACCGTCAGCGGAGCCGGACTGGGCCTGATCGACATCGCCCGTAAATCCAGCGAGCCGCTCAAGGCCTCGCTGCAAACCGTTGCCAACGGCCGCTCGTTCATCAGCCTGAGCGCGGTCATCTGACTTACAAGAGCCAAATGCACATGAATGATTTTTCAATTGCCGGCAGCCAGTCATCGCCTGCCATCCAATCCGATTGGGCCAACGGCGTGCTCAGCATGCAGGGCGATTCCTACCCCGAAAACTCCTACGAACTCTTCCACCAGGTCATCGAGTGGATCGAGCGTTACCTGGCCGAGGCGGGCCGCCCGCTACGCCTGGAACTGCATCTGCTGTACCTCAACACCAGCAGCATCAAGGCGGTGATGGACATCTTCGACCTGCTCGAAGCGGCCCATCAGGAAGGCAAGCCGGTCGCCGTCAACTGGCATTACGACCGGCGCAACGAGCGTGTGGTAGAGCTGGCCGAGGAATTCAAGGAAGACTGCACCTTTCCATTCATGATCCTCAGCGACGAGTAGAAGTCTGTATGCGCGGCCAAACGCCTCTGGAAAACCAGGTCATGGAGTCGCTGTCAGACCCAGAGAACCAGGATCATCCGCTGCATGAAACGCTGAGCCAGCTGTGGGAAGCGCACCACAACCTGCTCAACCGGATCGAGCGGATCGCCCGCGTCTCCGACGGCTATCAGAGCATCGTCCGGGACCGCGAGATGACGCTTTCGGCGCGCTTCGACAAGCAGTTGCGGCAGCTGGAAAAGGTCGCCCGTATCTCCGATCGCTACCAGATGATGATGCGTGACCTGAACATCGCACTGAAAGAGGCTTCCACCCACGATGCGCTGACCGGCATTGCCAACCGCCGTCTGCTCACCGAGCGTCTGCGCGACGAAACCGAGCGGGCCAAACGTTATTCGCGCCCGCTGTGCATCGTCATGATCGATATCGACCGGTTCAAGATCATCAACGACCAATACGGTCACGAAGTGGGCGACCACGTGTTGATGGACGTGGTGCGAGTGATGGAAGCGGAAATCCGCGAGCATGACCTGTGCGGTCGCTGGGGCGGCGAGGAATTCCTGGTACTGATGCCTGAGACCAGCGGCGATCAGGCCGTGACGGTGATGGAGCGACTACGGCAGGCAGTCGCCAAGTTGCGGGTCCGGATCAACGACGATTCGCTGTCGGTGACCGTGAGTCTGGGCATGGCGGAACTGCGAGCCGGAGAAAACTATTCCACCGCCATCAACCGCGCCGACGTGGCCTTGCTGTGCGCCAAGCGCAACGGCCGCGATCGCTACGAACTGGCCGACTGAGCGTCAGCGGTTCGTCTCGCGCAGCGGCAGACGCTCGACAATCGCCTCGACAATCGCCTCGACGATCTGCTCGGGCGCGGGCCGGATGTCCACCCGGATAGCCTCGTCCTCGCCGGGTTGCTCCAGCGTCTGTAGCTGGCTGCGCAGCAGGCTGGGGTCGAAGAAGTGCCCGCCGCGCCGGGCCAGCCGCTCCAGCAGCAAGGCCTCGGAGCCGTCCAGATAGACCCAGAAGACGTTCTCGTCATCGCCACCGAGCATCTGGCGATAGCGACGCTTGAGCGCCGAACAGGCGAATATCCAGTCATGGCTCTGCTCGCGCCGGGCCTCGATCGCCGCACGCATCGCCTGTAGCCAGGGCCGACGGTCTTCATCGTCGAGAGGAATACCGCTGGCCATCTTCTGCTTGTTGGCGTCGCTGTGAAATTCGTCGGCATCGGAGAAGCCCCACCCCAGCCGGGCGGCCAGCTTCTGGCCTATGGTGGTTTTGCCGCTGCCGGCGACACCCATGATGATGACGATCACTGGCACCCTCTTCACTGTGGCGATCGGAGTTCGAACGCGAGGGCCATGTCACCCGCGACGTCATCGGCGCCTGTGCGGGAGCCTCGCATTTCCATTCTTCGGTCACGCACGTGTTCCGAAGTTCCTCGCGGCGAGGGATGGCTGGCGGAGCGGGCGTATCGGCAGTTTGACGGCGCATGAGCGGCTGTTTCGCCGCCCCAAAAAAAAGGCGGCGCACCTTCTGCAGGTGCGCCGCCCGGCTTCGAACGACTAGCGGATCACTGATTGATCTGCTTCAGATAGCTGGCCGGTTCGGCGCCGAGGTTGTTCAGCATGCGCTCGCTGTACCAGTCGATGAAGTTGACCACACCGAACTCGTAGGTCTTCGAATAAGGCCCCGGTTGATAGGCCGTCGAGTTGATCCCGCGCTGATTCTCTTCAGCCAGGCGGCGGTCCTGGTCGTTGGTCGCGTCCCATACCTGGCGCAGGCGCGCCACGTCGTAGTCGACGCCTTCGACCGCGTCCTTGTGCACGATCCACTTGGTGGTGACCATGGTTTCCTGAGCGCTGATCGGCCACACGGTGAAGACGATGATGTGATCGCCCATGCAGTGGTTCCAGGAGTGCGGCAGATGAAGGATGCGCATCGAGCCCAGATCCGGGTCGGTGATGCGGCCCATGAGCTTCTGGCAGCCCTGCTTGCCGTCCATCGTCATGGACACGGTGCCTTTGAGCAGCGGCATGCGGACGATACGGTTACGCAAGCCGAAGCTGGCATGGGCGTACGGAATGTTGTTCTTGTCCCAACGAGTGGTGCACTCGGCAACCTGATCCTTGAAGGCCTGGCTGGCGCGCGGGTCAGTGACGTCATCCCATTCGAGCAGGGTGTTCAGCAGTTCCGGGTGCGATCCATTGCAGTGGTAGCACTCGCGGTTGTTCTCCAGCACCAGCTTCCAGTTGGCCTTTTCCACCAGGGTGCTCTGCACGGCCACCTTGGCGTTTTCCATGTCGTACGGTTCCATGTAGTGCGTCAAGGTCGCCAGGAAGTCGTCGATCGCTGGAGGGTTTTCGGCCAGGGAAATGAAAATGTAGCCGCCAGCCGTCTTGCACTGCACCGGCTTGAGGCCGTACTGGTTCATGTCGAAGTCGGCGCCCATCTCGGTGCCGGCGAACAGCAGGCGGCCGTCCAGTTCGTAGGTCCACTGATGGTAGGGGCATACCAGTTTGGCTACCTTGCCCTTGTCGCTGGTGCACAGCCGCGAACCACGGTGGCGGCAAACGTTGTGGAACGCATGCACGGTGCCTTCGGCGCCACGGATGACCAGGATCGGATTCTTGCCGATCTGCAGGGTGAGGAAGTTGCCCTTCGCCGGAATCTCGCAGGTCATGCCTGCAATCAGCCATTCCTTGTGGAAGATCTCCTGCATATCGATCTCGAACAGCCTTTCGTCGCTGTAAAACGGCTGTGCAAGGGAAAAACTCGGCTGGCGCGTCTGCAGCATTTCTGCCGTGGCCTTACGTGCGGCTTCGAGCGGATCGCCCAGGCTCAGATTGGAAGTGACATCCATCGGTTGCTCCTCAAGCCGGCCGCGCCTTGCAGGCGTCTGTGGCTGGCGAAAAAAATGGCTATTCGGTTACTACGCAAGGCGGCGAGCCGGACGGCATGGGCCATCAATAAGAAAGCGACTCCGGCGAGATCGCCTTCCCTTGCTCGGCTGCGACCGAGTGTGTCGCGGCGCAAGAGGGAAACCTTATCCATGGGCGACAGGCACACATCCGTTTCCGACTCTGGAATCCCCGTGACATCGCGCTGGTCGCGATAAGCATGCCGATGTCGCGAACAGGTAAGTGACACGGTATTGCGTTGCGCACAATTCTGCGCCAGAAGGGCCATGCGTCGTGCAGTCGCAGCCCTGGAAAAGGCCTTAATCAAAAGGCCGTTGTAGCCAGCGCGCAATCGAGGTGGAGCATGTCCAGTAATTTCCTCAATCCGGTCAATACCCAGACATGGACCAACGGCCGCCATCTGGTGCGCTGCGTGAAGGTCATCCAGGAGACCTGGGACGTTCGCACCTTTTGCTTCATGTCTGACCAGCCGATCATGTTCTTCTTCAAGCCGGGTCAGTTCGTCACCCTGGAGCTGGAGATAGACGGGCAGCAGGTGATGCGCTCCTACACCATCGCCAGCTCACCCTCGGTGCCCTACAGCTTCTCGCTGACCATCAAGCGCATCCCCGGCGGCAAGGTGTCCAACTGGCTGCACGACAACCTCAGCGAGGGCGATCTGCTACCGGTACACGGCCCGGTCGGCCTGTTCAACGCCATCGACTTCCCCACCGAGAGAGCGCTATTCCTGTCCGGCGGCGTCGGCATCACGCCGGTCATGTCGATGGCCCGCTGGTTCTTCGACACCAATGCCAACGTCGACATGGTGTTCGTCCACAGCGCCCGCTCGCCCAAGGACATCATCTTCCACCGCGAGCTGGAGCACATGGCCTCGCGGGTCAACAACTTCAGCCTGCACATCATTTGCGAGAAGCACGGCATGGGCGAGGCCTGGGCCGGTTATCGCGGCTACCTCGACCAGCGCATGCTGGAGCTGATCGCACCGGATTTCGCTGAACGGGAAATCTTCTGCTGCGGACCGACCCCGTACATGAACGCAGTCAAGCGACTGCTGCAGGCCAACGGCTTCGACATGCAGCGCTACCACGAGGAATCCTTCGGCGCGACGCCGGCAGACGTGCGCGAAGACGTCAAGGAACTGGCCGAGCAGGCTGCCGAGGCGCCCGACGTACCGCTCGCCGATCTCAAACAGGTCGAGTTCACCGCGACCGGCAAGAGCATCCGGGTCGGCCCTAACGAAACCGTCCATTCGGCCGCCGCGCAACTCGGCCTGCACATCCCCAAGGCGTGCGGTATGGGCATCTGCGGCACCTGCAAGGTCTTGAAGACCGCCGGCGAGGTGACCATGGAGCACAACGGCGGAATCACCGACGAAGATGTCGCAGAAGGTTACATCCTGTCTTGCTGCAGCGTGCCCAAGGGCGACGTCGTCATCGACTACTGAGCCCCCTCCTCCCGCTCCCTTGACCGCAGACCTGGCCGCCCGGCCGGGTCTGCGGCGCAAATCCCCCCGCAGCCAACCGATCCACTCTCCAGACGCACCGACCAGGCCGGACGCAACAGCGTCAAAGCCCCGCCACGCCTGTGATCCGCGCTGAAGCGCACTTTTCGTACGCCCCCTTTTCAGCGGCACCCCGACGGCATCCGACGCGTCGTCTCCGGCTGTTATCGGGGTCGACATCCGGCCTGTGCGTGACCAACCAGTCGAGGGCGACAGCCGAGGCGCTGCGATGATTTCCGAGAACGACTGAGCATGTCGCAAACGAACTCTCACAAGGCGCAGGCAGGCATCTTCCCACCAGGGCCCAGCCCTACCATCGCATCCAGACAGACCAAGGCCTTCACCGAGGCGAATGGCGCCGTTGCGCCCTTAGGAGATCCGCGATGTTCAGCAAGCAAGACAAAATCCAAGGCTATGACGACGAACTCCTGGCGGCGATGGATGCCGAGGAAACGCGTCAGGAACATCACATCGAGCTGATCGCCTCGGAGAACTACACCAGCAAGCGCGTGATGCAGGCCCAGGGCAGCGGGCTGACCAACAAGTACGCCGAAGGCTATCCGGGCAAGCGCTACTACGGTGGCTGCGAGCACGTCGACAAGGTCGAACAATTGGCCATCGATCGCGCCAAGCAGCTGTTCGGTGCCGACTACGCCAACGTCCAGCCGCATTCCGGTTCCTCGGCCAACAGCGCCGTCTACCTGGCGCTGCTCAACGCCGGCGACACCATCCTCGGCATGAGTCTGGCCCACGGCGGTCACCTGACTCACGGCGCCAAGGTCAGCAGTTCCGGCAAGCTGTACAACGCGGTCCAGTACGGGATCGACACCGACACCGGCCTGATCGATTACGACGAGGTCGAGCGCCTGGCCGTCGAGTGCAAGCCGAAGATGATCGTCGCCGGCTTCTCGGCCTACTCGAAGACCCTGGACTTCCCACGCTTCCGCGCCATCGCCGACAAGGTCGGGGCGCTGCTGTTCGTCGACATGGCCCACGTGGCGGGCCTGGTTGCCGCCGGCCTGTATCCGAACCCGATCCCGTTCGCCGACGTGGTCACCACCACCACGCACAAGACCCTGCGCGGTCCGCGTGGCGGCCTGATCCTGGCCAAGAGCAACCCCGAGATCGAGAAGAAGCTCAACGCCGCGGTCTTCCCGGGCGCTCAGGGCGGCCCGCTGATGCATGTCATCGCGGCCAAGGCGGTGTGCTTCAAGGAAGCCCTGGAGCCTGGCTTCAAGGAATACCAGCAGCAGGTGATCGACAACGCCCAGGCCATGGCCAAGGTGTTCATCGAGCGCGGCTTCGACGTGGTCTCCGGCGGCACCGATAACCACCTGTTCCTGGTCAGCCTGATCAAGCAGGGCATCACCGGCAAGGATGCGGACGCCGCCCTGGGTCGCGCCGGCATCACGGTCAACAAGAACGCCGTCCCCAACGACCCGCAGTCGCCCTTCGTCACCTCCGGGCTGCGCATCGGTACACCCGCCATCACGACGCGCGGTTTCAAGGTGGACCAGAGCGTCGAGCTGGCGGGTTGGATCTGCGACATCCTCGATCACCTCGGCGATGACGATGTCGAGGCGCAGGTTGCCCGACAGGTCGCTGGGCTGTGCGCCGACTATCCGGTGTACCGCTGATTCGTAGGCTACAAGGCGCAGCCGCGATTCACCGCCAGTCGGTGGATCGCTGAGCGGCACCCCGCTACGAGTCGCATCACCGCTTTGAGGCGGTCGTTTTTCAGGAGCATTCGACATGCAACGTTATTCCGGCTTCGGCCTGCTCAAGCATTCATTCAGCCACCACGAAAACTGGCAGCGCATGTGGCGCAACCCCAAGCCCAAGCCGGTTTATGACGTGGTCATCGTCGGCGGTGGTGGCCACGGCCTGGCCACGGCCTATTACCTGGCGAAAGAATTCGGCGTGAAGAACGTCGCGGTGATCGAGAAAGGCTGGTTGGGCGGCGGCAATACCGCGCGCAACACCACCATCGTGCGTTCCAACTACCTGTGGGATGAGTCGGCGCGCCTCTACGAACACGCGATGAAGTTGTGGGAAGGCCTGTCCCAGGACATCAACTACAACGTGATGTTTTCCCAGCGCGGCGTGTTCAACCTGGGCCACACCCTGCAGGACATGCGCGACATCGAGCGCCGGGTCAGCGCCAACCGCCTCAACGGTATCGACGGTGAGGTGGTGGACGCCAAGCAGGTGGCGGAGATGATTCCCTACCTGGATTGCTCGAAGAACACCCGCTACCCGATTCTCGGCGCCTCGCTGCAGCGTCGCGGCGGCGTCGCCCGTCACGATGCGGTGGCCTGGGGCTATGCGCGTGCCGCCGACTCCCTCGGCGTGGACCTGATCCAGCAGACCGAAGTGATCGGCTTCCGCAAGGAAAATGGCGTGTGCATCGGCGTGGAGACCACCAAGGGCTTCATCGGCGGCAAGCGTGTCGGCGTGGTCACCGCCGGTAACTCCGGGCACATGGCCAAGCTGGCCGGCTTCCGTCTGCCACTCGAATCCCATCCGCTGCAGGCGCTGGTATCCGAGCCGATCAAGCCGATCATCGACACCGTGATCATGTCCAACGCCGTGCATGGCTACATCAGCCAATCGGACAAGGGCGACCTGGTCATCGGCGCCGGCATCGACAGCTATGTCGGCTACGGCCAGCGTGGCTCCTACCCCACCATCGAACACACCCTGCAGGCGATCGTCGAGATGTTCCCGATCCTTTCGCGGGTGCGC
The DNA here is from genome assembly GCF_018138085.1 of Stutzerimonas stutzeri. Lineage (NCBI taxonomy): Bacteria > Pseudomonadati > Pseudomonadota > Gammaproteobacteria > Pseudomonadales > Pseudomonadaceae > Stutzerimonas > Stutzerimonas stutzeri. Next base: position 733,166 of record NZ_CP073105.1, on the reverse strand, counting down.
ATGAATCGCCAATGGGGCGGCATCGTCGATACCACCCCGGACGCCTGCCCGATCATCGCCAAGACCCCGGTGAAGAACCTGTTCTTCAACTGCGGCTGGGGCACCGGCGGCTTCAAAGCCACACCGGGTTCGGGCCACGTGTTCGCGGCCAGCCTGGCCAAAGGTGAAATGCACCCGCTGGCCAAGGCGTTCTCGATCGAACGTTTCCACAACGGCGCCTTGATCGACGAACACGGCGCGGCTGGGGTCGCACACTGATTTAGTGCCCCCTCCGCCGACGGCGGAGGGGGGAAGGTTTTCTGGAGGTACCGACCATGCTGCATATCTTCTGCCCTCACTGTGGCGAACTGCGCTCCGAAGAAGAGTTCCACGCGGGCGGCCAGGCGCACATCCCCCGCCCGCTGGACCCGAACGCCTGCACCGACGAGGAATGGGGCGAGTACCTGTTTTTCCGGGACAACCCGCGCGGCATCCACCACGAGCTGTGGATCCACGCGGCAGGTTGCCGCCAGTACTTCAACGTCACCCGTCACACGGTGAGCTACGAAATTCTCGAGACCTACAAGATCGGCGAGCGCCCCAGCGTGACTGAGGCGTCTCTCGCTGCGAAGAAGGCCGTCGACCAAGGAGTCAAGGCATGAGCCAGGTCAATCGTCTTTCCCAGGGCGGCCGCATAGACCGCAACCGCTCCCTGACCTTCACCTTCAACGGCGAAACCTACCAGGGCTACGCCGGTGACACCCTGGCCGCTGCACTGCTGGCCAACGGCGTCGATGTGGTCGGCCGCAGCTTCAAGTACTCGCGTCCTCGCGGCATCGTCGCCGCCGGGTCCGAGGAGCCCAATGCCGTACTGCAGATCGGCGGCACCGAAGCGACGCAGATCCCCAACGTGCGTGCCACTCAACAAGCGCTGTACGCCGGCCTGACCGCCAACAGCGTGAACGGCTGGCCGAGTGTCAACACCGACCTGATGGGGATTCTCGGCAAGGTCGGCGGCGGGATGATGCCGCCCGGTTTCTACTACAAGACCTTCATGTACCCGCAGAACCTCTGGCTGACCTACGAGAAGTACATCCGTAAGGCCGCAGGCCTGGGCCGCGCACCGACCGAAAATGACCCGGACAGCTACGACCACGTGAACCAGCACTGCGACGTGCTGGTGGTCGGTGCCGGCCCTGCGGGTCTGGCTGCCGCCCTGGCCGCTGGCCGCAGTGGCGCCCGGGTGATCCTGGCCGACGAACAGGAAGAGTTCGGCGGCAGCCTGCTCAGCACTCGCGAGAAGCTCGATGGCAAGCCCGCCGCCGACTGGGCCGCCAGCGCCATCGCCGAGCTGGCGAAGATGCCTGACGTGACGCTGCTGCCGCGGGCAACCGTGAACGGCTATCACGACCACAATTTCCTCACCATCCACCAGCGCCTGGCCGACCATCTCGGTGAAGTCGCGCCCATGGGTGCGCTGGGGCAACGAATCGTGCGGCAACGCATGTACCGCGTGCGGGCCAAGCGCGTGGTGCTGGCGACCGGCGCCCACGAGCGTCCGCTGGTTTATTCGAACAACGACGTGCCCGGCAACATGCTTGCCGACGCCGTATCCACCTACGTGCGCCGCTACGGCGTGGTTCCTGGCCGTCAGCTGGTGCTGTCGACCAACAACGACTACGCCTACCGGGCCGTGCTCGACTGGCTTGACGCCGGCCATCAGGTGGTCGCGGTGGCTGATGCACGTAGCAACCCGCGTGGTGCCTGGGTCGAAGAAGCGCGCAAGCGCGGCGTCCGCGTACTCACCGGCAGCGCGGTGGTCGAAGCGCGCGGCAGCAAGCGCGTCACCGGCGCACGCATCTGCTCCATCGACATCGCCAACCATAAAGTCACCAGTTCTGGCGAGGTGGTCGATTGCGACCTGATCGCCAGCTCCGGCGGCTACAGTCCAGTAGTCCACCTGGCCTCGCACCTCGGCGGCCGTCCGATCTGGCGCGAAGACATCCTCGCCTTCGTCCCCGGCGAGGGCTTCCAGCAGCGCAGCTGCGCTGGCGCGGTGAATGGCGTGTTCGCCCTCGGCGACGCTCTTGCCGACGGTTTCGAGGCTGGCGCCAAGGCGGCCGTCGAGACTGGTTTCAAGGTCGTCACCGGCAGCGTGCCGAAGGTCGAACAGCGCGCCGAGGAAGCCAGCGTCGCGCTGTTCCATGTACCCCACGACAAGCCCACCGAGCGTGCGCCCAAGCAGTTCGTCGACCTGCAGAACGACGTCACCGCGGCCGGCATCAAGCTCGCCACCCGTGAAGGCTTCGAGTCGGTCGAGCACGTCAAGCGTTACACGGCGCTGGGCTTCGGCACCGACCAGGGCAAGCTGGGCAACATCAACGGCCTGGCGATTGCCGCCCACTCGATGGGCATCAGCATTGCCGAAATGGGCACCACGATGTTCCGCCCGAACTACACGCCCGTCACCTTCGGTGCCATCGCCGGCCGTCACTGCGGCGAGCTGTTCGAGCCCAAGCGCTACACGGCCATGCAGGCCTGGCACATCAAGAACGGCGCCGAGTTCGAGGACGTCGGCCAGTGGAAGCGCCCCTGGTACTTCCCGAAGAAGGGCGAGGATCTGCATGCAGCCGTGGCCCGCGAGTGCCTGGCCGTGCGTAACGCGGTGGGCATCCTCGACGCGTCGACCCTCGGCAAGATCGACATCCAGGGCCCGGACGCGCGCGAGTTCCTCAACCGCGTCTACACCAACGCCTGGACCAAGCTGGACGTGGGCAAGGCGCGCTATGGCCTGATGTGCAAGGAAGACGGCATGGTCTTCGACGACGGCGTGACCGCTTGTCTGGCCGACAACCACTTCCTGATGACCACCACCACCGGCGGTGCCGCACGGGTGATGGAATGGCTGGAGATCTACCACCAGACAGAATGGCCGGAGCTGAAGGTGTACTTCACCTCGGTCACCGACCACTGGGCGACCATGACGCTGTCCGGTCCCAACAGCCGCAAGCTGCTGGCCGAAGTCACCGACATCGACCTGGACAAGGACGCTTTCCCCTTCATGACCTGGAAGGAAGGCAAGGTCGGCGGCGTACCGGCACGGGTGTTCCGCATCTCCTTCACCGGCGAGCTCTCCTACGAAGTCAACGTCCAGGCCGACTACGCCCTGGGTGTGTGGGAGCAGATCATCGAGGCGGGCAAGAAGCACGGCCTGACGCCCTACGGGACCGAGACCATGCACGTACTGCGTGCCGAGAAGGGCTTCATCATCGTTGGCCAGGACACCGATGGCTCGGTGACCCCGGACGACCTGAACATGGGCTGGTGCGTCGGCCGTACCAAGCCGTTCTCCTGGATCGGCTGGCGTGGCATGAACCGCGAGGATTGCCTCAAGGAAAACCGCAAGCAACTGGTCGGCCTCAAGCCGCTGGACCCGAAAAAGGTGCTGCCCGAAGGCGCACAGCTGGTCTTCGATCCCAAGCAGCCCATACCGATGACCATGGTCGGCCACGTCACCTCCAGCTACATGAGCGCGGCGATGGGTTATTCCTTCGCCATGGCCCTGGTCAAGGGCGGCCTCAAGCGCATCGGTGAGCGGGTCTACGCGCCGCTGGTCGATGGCAGCGTGATCGAGGCCGAGATCGTCAGCTCGGTGTTCTACGACCCGAAAGGCGAACGGCAGAACGTGTGACCGATGTGTATGGCTGGACTCCGCCCCCTCACCCTAACCCTCTCCCCAGTGGGGAGAGGGGATGGCAACGGTGTTGCGGTCATGCACGAACAACTCCCTCGCCCCTTTGGGGAGAGGGCAGGGGTGAGGGGGCGATGCTTCGGCGAGCGCATAAAACGCCACACCAAGAATTCCAACGGCGCCCCACAGCGCCCAGGCAGGTGAACCATGACCGCAGTCAACGTCTACAAACAACGCCCCGACACGATTGAAGGGCAATCCCCGCTGCACCATGCCGGCCTCGCCGAGCTGGTGGGCAAGGGCAAATCCGGCGCCGGCATCACCCTGCGTGAAAAGAAGCTGCGCGGGCACCTGACCCTGCGTGGCGACGCCCACGCCCCGGCCTTCGCCAAAGGCGTACAGGATGTCCTCGGCATGGATTTGCCGGTGGCGCTGACGCTGGTGGCGAACGGCGAGACCTCCTTGCAATGGATGGGTCCGGATGAATGGCTGCTGATCGTGCCGGAGGGCGAGGAATTCGCCACCGAACAGCGGTTGCGCGAGGCCCTGGCCGGGCAGCACATCCAGATCGTCAACGTCAGCGGCGGCCAGACCCTGGTCGAGCTCTCCGGCGAAAAGGTTCGCGAGCTGCTGATGAAGTCGACGCCCTACGACGTGCACCCGAGCAATTTCCCGGTGGGCAAGGCGGTGGGCACACACTTCGCCAAGAGCCAGCTGATCATCCGTCACACCGCCGAAGATGTCTGGGAGCTGGTGGTACGGCGCAGCTTCGCCGACTACATCTGGCTCTGGCTGCAGGATGCCAGCGCCGAGTATGGGCTGGCGATCGAGGCGTGAAACCCAGGGCGGACGGCGCCTCGCACGTCCGCCTCAAACCAGTGACGCAAGGATGCCGCGCGAGCGACGCGCCCCACCCTACGCCCGCCCAGCTTGGGAGATGAACATGAGCCGCACGCCCGATACCTGGATTCTCACCGCGAACAGCCCGAGCCTGCTCGGCACGGTCGACGTGGTGACCCGTTATCTGTTCGAACAGGGCTGCTATGTCACCGAGCACCACAGCTTCGATGATCGCCTGGTCAATCGCTTCTTCATCCGGGTCGAATTCCGCGCGCCGGACGGCTTCGATGAAACGGCATTCCGTGCCGGCTTGATCGAGCGCGTCACGCCCTTCGACATGCACACCGAGCTGACGCCTCCGGGCTACCGGGCCAAGGTGGTGATCATGGTGTCCAAGTCCGATCACTGCCTGAACGATCTGCTGTACCGCCAGCGTATCGGCCAGTTGCCGATGGACATCGCCGCGGTGGTGTCCAACCACCCGGATCTGGAACCACTGGCGCGCTGGCACGGCATCCCCTATCACCATTTCCCGCTCGACCCGCGCGACAAGCCGGCCCAGGAGCGCCAGGTGCTGCAGGTGATCGAGGACAGCGGCGCGGAACTGGTGGTGCTCGCACGCTACATGCAAGTGCTCTCGCCCGAGCTCTGCCGCACGCTCGACGGCCGCGCCATCAACATCCACCACTCGTTGCTGCCCGGCTTCAAGGGCGCCAAGCCCTACCACCAGGCGTACCAGAAAGGCGTCAAGCTGGTCGGCGCCACCGCGCATTTCATCAACAACGACCTCGACGAAGGGCCGATCATCGCCCAGGGCGTCGAACCGGTGGACCACACCCACTATCCCGAAGACCTGATCGCCAAGGGCCGCGACATCGAATGTCTGACCCTGGCCAAGGCGGTCGGCTATTTCCTCGAACGCCGGGTATTCCTGCACGCCAACCGCACGGTGGTGCTCTAGGTCCCGGCCACAGATTCACCGCTCCACTACAAGACCGCGCGACCTCCCGTCGCGCCTTGTATTCACAAAAACAAAGGAGAAAGGCAGATGGCTGACAATCGTGGCGTCGTTTACCTCGGCGCAGGCAAGGTCGAAGTCCAGAAAATCGACTATCCGAAGATGCAGGACCCACGCGGACGCAAGATCGAGCACGGAGTGATCCTGCGCGTCGTTTCCACCAACATCTGCGGCTCGGACCAACACATGGTGCGCGGCCGCACCACCGCCCAGGTCGGCCTGGTGCTCGGCCACGAAATCACCGGGGAAGTCATCGAGAAAGGCAGCGATGTCGAGAACCTGCAGATCGGCGATCTGGTTTCGGTACCGTTCAACGTCGCCTGCGGCCGTTGCCGCTCCTGTAAGGAACAGCACACCGGCGTCTGCCTGACCGTCAACCCGGCGCGTGCCGGCGGCGCTTACGGTTACGTCGACATGGGCGACTGGACCGGCGGCCAGGCCGAATACGTGCTGGTGCCCTACGCCGACTTCAACCTGCTCAAGCTGCCCAACCGTGACAAGGCGATGGAGAAGATCCGCGACCTGACCTGCCTGTCGGACATCCTGCCCACCGGCTACCACGGCGCGGTCACCGCCGGTGTCGGCCCGGGCAGCTCGGTGTACATCGCTGGCGCCGGCCCGGTCGGTCTGGCAGCTGCCGCCTCGGCGCGCCTGTTGGGCGCCGCGGTGGTCATCGTCGGTGACCTCAACCCCGCCCGTCTGGCCCATGCCAAGGCCCAGGGTTTCGAGATCGCCGACCTTTCGCTGGATACCCCGCTGCACGAGCAGATCGCCGCCCTGCTGGGCGAGCCTGAAGTCGATTGCGCGGTTGACTGCGTGGGCTTCGAGGCCCGTGGCCATGGCCATGAAGGCGCCAAGCACGAGGCCCCTGCCACCGTGCTCAATTCGCTGATGGGCGTGGTTCGGGTCGCGGGCAAGATCGGTATTCCCGGCCTGTACGTCACAGAAGATCCGGGCGCAGTGGACGCAGCAGCCAAGATGGGCAGCCTGAGCATTCGCTTCGGCCTCGGCTGGGCCAAGTCGCACAGCTTCCATACCGGTCAGACGCCGGTGATGAAGTACAACCGCGCCCTGATGCAGGCAATCATGTGGGACCGCATCAACATCGCCGAAGTGGTCGGTGTGCAGGTGATCAGCCTGGACCAGGCGCCCCAGGGCTATGGCGAGTTCGATGCCGGCGTGCCGAAGAAATTCGTTATCGACCCGCACAAGATGTTCAGCGCCGCCTGATCCGTCGCCAGTAGTTGATTCGTCCTGCGGATTGGCGCCTGCAGGACTCTGATATCAAGCACTTTGGGGAGCCTTCTGGCTCCCCTTTTTTTTTTGCGGACCAGGTTACCGGCGTTTCATTGCGGCCGAGGCACAGCTGCCCCTGCGTGACCTGCACGCGCGATGCGAACGCCAGTCAGCCTGGCAGACCGATGGCCCGTCCGACGTGGATCGGCCTGGGCAAGTCCTGCTGCGCCTCGTACAAGTCCCGTACCGCGACGAGCACGGCCGGATCGAACGGCGCCGAGCGGCCTGCCTGGCGATCGATGTTGATCAGCATTTGCTCGTTGGCTGCCAGCAGACGCTCCTCCCCTGTCTGATAAAGCCCGTGGTAGACCTGCAGCCGCTTGCGATCGTGGGCCAGCAGCTGCGTGCGCACCTCCACCTCGGCACCGAGCTTGACCTCGGCCAGGTAATTCAGATGGCACTCGAGGGTGTACAGCGTGTGTCCGCTGCGCTCGCGACCGGCCTGGTCGAGGCCGATCCGGGTCATCAGCGCATCCGTCGCGTAGCTGAAGATCAGCAGGTAAAAGGCGTCTCGCAGGTGGTCGTTGTAGTCGACCCACTCGGGCAGGATCGGGGTGCGATATGTGGTGAGCATTCTGATGGTCGTCCTTCGTCGTGTCCGGTTCTCGGGGGCGCCGTCGCGGGCCGGAAATGGCCGGCCGCAAGCGGCATGACCGCTCGCCGGGTAACGGGGTCGCAGCCGGTGCTACCGACTATGGCCGCCCGAAGCGCCTGGTTATCCCGTCTTGACGTTTTGAGCAATACCCCAGTCGTTTTTGCATCGGGACGACATCCCCCCCGGGGATAAGCTGCCGCAAAGCGTCGATAAAACGTTTCGATGCGCCGCACTGGGGAGTTACCTGATGAACCCAACCGAACTGCACGCTGACAGCATCGTCATTGACGGTCTGATCATCGCCAAATGGAACCGCGAACTGTTCGAGGACATGCGCAAGGGTGGTTTGACGGCCGCCAACTGCACCGTCTCGGTATGGGAAGGGTTCCAGGCCACCGTCAATAACATCGCCGCCAGCCAGAAGCTGATCCGCGAAAACAGCGACCTGGTGATGCCGGTGCGTACCACCGCCGACATCCGCAAGGCCAAGGAACTGGGCAAGACGGGCATCCTGTTCGGCTTCCAGAACGCCCATGCCTTCGAGGACCAGATCGGCTACGTCGAGGTCTTCAAGCAGCTCGGCGTGGGCATCGTGCAGATGTGCTACAACACCCAGAACCTGGTCGGCACCGGCTGCTACGAGCGCGACGGCGGCCTGTCCGGCTTCGGTCGCGAGATCGTCGCCGAGATGAACCGCGTCGGCGTCATGTGCGACCTGTCCCACGTCGGCTCGAAAACCTCCGAGGAAGTCATCCTCGAATCGAAGAAGCCGGTCTGCTACTCGCACTGCCTGCCGTCCGGCCTGAAAGAGCATCCGCGCAACAAGTCCGACGAAGAACTGAAGTTCATCGCCGACCACGGCGGCTTCGTCGGCGTGACCATGTTCGCGCCCTTCCTGGCCAAGGGCATCGACTCGACCATCGACGACTACGCCGAGGCCATCGAGTACGTGATGAACCTGGTCGGCGAAGACGCCATCGGCATCGGCACCGACTTCACCCAGGGCCATGGCCAGGACTTCTTCGAGTACCTGACTCATGACAAGGGCTACGCCCGCCGCCTGACCAACTTCGGCAAGATCGTCAACCCGCTGGGCATCCGCACCGTGGGCGAGTTCCCCAACCTCACCGAGACCCTGCTCAAGCGCGGCATGCCCGAGCGCACCGTGCGCAAGGTCATGGGCGAGAACTGGGTGCGGGTACTCAAGGACGTCTGGGGCGAGTGATGAATACCTCCGGAGCCGACTGCGCTACGGCTCCACAGGCACTCATCCGCACTATTCCAACACGCAAGACAACGAATTCTGGAGTTTGAACACATGTCCACCCACGCCCCCGAAATGCCCATCCAGGTCGACGACGAAACCGGCGTCTGGACCACCGACGCCCTGCCGATGCTGTATGTGCCGCGGCATTTCTTCGTCAACAACCACATCGGCATCGAGGAAGTGCTCGGCGCCGAGAAGTACGCCGAGATCCTCTACAAGGCCGGCTACAAATCGGCCTGGCATTGGTGCGAGAAGGAAGCCGAATGCCACGGTCTGGTTGGCGTGGAAGTCTTCGAGCATTACATGAAGCGCCTGTCGCAGCGCGGCTGGGGCCTGTTCAAGATCCAGTCGATCGACCTGGACGCCGGCACCTGTGAGGTACGCCTGGACCACTCGGCCTTCGTGTACGTCTATGGCAAATGCGGGCGCCCGGTCGATTACATGTTCACCGGCTGGTTCGCCGGTGCCATGGATCAGATTCTCCAAGCGCAGGGCAGCGAGATCCGCACCGTCGCCGAACAGGTGTATGGCGCCTCGCAAGAAGGCCACGACCACGGTCTGTTCCGCGTCAAACCACTCTAAAAAAAAGGTATGTGAGACGGGCTTAGCGGCGACATGGCCGCCCAGCCCTCCACAAAGAAAACGCTAGGCTGCTTTTCCGTGAGGGTGCCGCAATGGCTTTCGAAGCAATGTTCCAGCCGATCCAGATCGGCAAACTGACCATCCGCAACCGCGTGATCAGCACCGCCCACGCTGAGGTCTACGCCACCGACGGCGGTATGACCACCGAGCGTTACGTCAAGTATTACGAAGAGAAAGCCAAGGGCGGCATCGGCCTGGCGATCTGCGGCGGCTCCTCGGTGGTAGCCATCGACAGCCCGCAGGAATGGTGGTCGTCGGTGAACCTGGCCACCGACCGGATCATCCCGCACTTCCAGAACCTGGCTGACGCCATGCACAAGCATGGCGCCAAGATCATGATCCAGATTACCCACATGGGCCGTCGCTCGCGCTGGGACGGCTTCAACTGGCCGACCCTGATGTCGCCATCGGGCATCCGCGAACCCGTACACCGCGCCACTTGCAAGACCATCGAGCCGGAAGAGATCTGGCGCATCATCGGCAACTACGCCCAGGCCGCACGCCGCGCCAAGGAAGGCGGCCTGGACGGCGTCGAGCTGTCCGCCGTGCACCAGCACCTGATCGACCAGTTCTGGTCGCCGCGTGTGAACAAGCGTACCGACGAATGGGGCGGCACCTTCGAGGGGCGCATGAAATTCGGCCTGGAAGTGCTCAAGGCCGTACGCGCCGAGGTCGGTGACGACTTCTGCGTCGGCATGCGCATCACCGGCGACGAGTTCCACCCGGACGGCCTCACCCACGAGGACATGAAGGAGATCGCCAAGTACTACGACGCCACCGGCATGGTCGACTTCTTCGGCGTGATCGGCTCGGGTTGCGATACTCACAACACCCTGGCCAACGTCATTCCGAACATGAGCTATCCGCCGGAGCCGTTCCTGCACCTGGCTGCTGGCATCAAGGAAGTGGTCAATGTCCCGGTTCTGCATGCGCAGAACATCAAGGACCCGAACCAGGCCCAGCGCATCCTCGAGGGCGGCTATGTGGACATGGTCGGCATGACCCGCGCCCACATCGCCGACCCGCACCTGATCGCCAAGATCAAGATGGGCCAGGTGGACCAGATCAAACAGTGCGTCGGCGCCAACTACTGCATCGACCGCCAGTATCAGGGCCTGGACGTGCTCTGCATCCAGAACGCGGCCACCAGCCGCGAGTACATGGGCCTGCCGCACATCATCGAGAAGTCCACCGGGCCCAAGCGCAAGGTGGTAGTCGTCGGCGGTGGACCGGCCGGCATGGAGGCGGCGCGCGTCGCAGCCGAGCGCGGCCATGACGTGACCCTGTTCGAGAAGAAGGACAGCCTCGGCGGGCAGATCAACCTCGCCGCCAAGGCACCGCAACGTGACCAGATGGCGGGCATCACCCGCTGGTTCCAGCTGGAGCTCGCCCGCCTCGGCGTCGACCTTCGCCTGGGCACCGGCGCCGACCCCGAAACCATCCTCGACCTGCGTCCGGACATCGTGGTGCTGGCCAACGGCGGCCACCCGTTCATCGAGCAGAACGAGCACTGGGGCGCGGAAGAAGGCCTGGTGGTCAGCAGCTGGGACATCCTCGATGGCAAGGTGGCGCCCGGCAACAACGTGCTGGTCTACGACACCATCTGTGAATTCACCGGCATGTCGGTGGCCGACTTCATCGCCGAGAAAGGCGCCAAGGTGGAGATCGTCACCGATGACATCAAGCCTGGCGTGGCCATTGGCGGCACCAGCTTCCCCACCTACTACCGCAGCCTGTACCCGAAGGAAGTGATCATGACCGGCGACCTGATGCTGGAAAAGGTCTATCGCGAGGGAGACAAGGTGGTGGCGGTCCTGGAGAACGAATACACCGGCGCGAAGGAAGAGCGGGTGGTCGACCAGGTGGTGGTGGAGAACGGCGTGCGTCCTGACGAGACCCTGTACTACGCGCTCAAGGAAGGTTCGCGCAACAAGGGCCAGATCGACGTCGAGGCGCTGTTCGCTATCCAACCGCAGCCTTGTCTTTCGCAGAGCGGCGACGGCTATCTGCTGTTCCGAATCGGCGACTGCGTGGCTCAGCGCAATACCCACGCGGCGATCTACGACGCGCTGCGGCTGTGCAAAGACTTCTGACCCCGCGACAGGCCGCAGGCGTCAGGCGACAGGCTAGAAGCCAGGGTTGCGCCCTTGCTTTTTCCTGCAGCCTGCAGCCTGAGGCCTGCAGCCCCAATCCGGTAAGCTGCGATGCTTGACGTTATCCTTCCCATCCTGCTGTTCGCCGCCCTCGGGCTTGCCGTACTCGGCGCAGGCAGGCGCTTCGCCATGTGGCGCCGCGGTCGCCCTTCGAAGGTCAACTGGCTCGGTGGCCTGATGGCCATGCCACGACGCTACCTGGTCGATCTGCACCACGTGGTCGAGCGCGACAAGTACATGTCCAAGACCCACGTCGCCACGGCGGGCGGCTTCGTCCTGGCGGCTTTGCTGGCGATCGTCGTGCATGGCTTCGGCCTGCAGAACCGGATTCTCGGCTTCGCCCTGCTGGCTGCCTGTGTGCTGATGTTCGTGGGTGCGCTGTTCGTCGCCAAGCGCCGTCGCAACCCGCCGGCACGGCTGTCGAAAGGCCCCTGGATGCGCCTGCCGAAAAGCCTGCTGATGTTCTCGTTCAGCTTCTTCATCGCCACCCTGCCGGTCGCCGGCATCCTGCCGGCCGATTTTGGCGGCTGGATCCTCGCCGCCGTGCTGGCGCTGGGCGTGGCCTGGGGCGTGTCGGAGATGTTCTTCGGCATGACCTGGGGCGGGCCGATGAAGCATGCCTTCGCCGGTGCCCTGCACCTGGCCTGGCACCGTCGCCCTGAGCGTTTCCGCACCCCGCACAATGCCAGCGCGGCCCGCTCCAGCGGCCTCAAGGCACTGGATCTGACCGATCCGAACGCACCGCTGGGCGTGGAAAAACCCAAGGACTTCACTTGGAACCAGCTGCTCGGCTTCGATGCCTGCGTGCAGTGCGGTCGCTGCGAGGCGGCCTGCCCGGCCTTTGCCGCCGGCCAGCCGCTGAACCCGAAGAAGCTGATCCAGGACATGGTCGTCGGCCTCGCTGGTGGCAGTGACAAAGGCTATTTCGGCAGCCCCTACCCAGGCATTCCGGTCGGTGAGCACGGCGGCAACCCGCACCAGCCCATCGTCTTCGCCGAGGGCAAGGGCCTGGTCGAGGCGGAAACGCTGTGGTCCTGCACCACCTGCCGCGCTTGCGTCGAGGAGTGCCCGATGATGATCGAGCACGTCGATGCCATCGTCGACATGCGCCGCCACCTCACCCTGGAAAAGGGCGCCACGCCGAACAAGGGCGCCGAGGTGCTGGACAACCTGATCGCCACCGACAACCCGGGCGGTTTCGCTCCCGGTGGTCGCCTCAACTGGGCCGCCGACCTGAACCTGCCGCTGATGAGCGAGAAGAAACAGGCCGATGTGCTGTTCTGGGTGGGCGATGGTGCCTTCGACATGCGCAACCAGCGCACCCTGCGCGCCTTCGTCAAGGTACTCAAAGCCGCCGACGTCGACTTCGCCGTGCTCGGCCTGGAGGAGCGTGACAGCGGTGACGTGGCACGCCGCCTGGGTGACGAGGCGACCTTCCAGACGCTGGCCAAACGCAACATCGAAACCCTGGCCAAGTACCGCTTCAACAAGATCGTCAGCTGCGACCCGCACAGCTTCCACGTGCTGAAGAACGAGTACGGGGCACTGGGCGGCGAGTACCTGGTGCTGCACCACAGTACCTACATGGAAGAGCTGATCGCCTCGCAGAAACTCAACCTCGGTCAGCACCCCTTATCTCAACAGCATGGCGGCAGCGTGACCTATCACGATCCCTGCTACCTGGGCCGCTACAACGGCGAGTACGAAGCCCCGCGCAGCGTGCTCAAGGCCATCGGCATCGAGGTCAAGGAAATGGAGCGTTCCGGCTTCCGTTCACGCTGCTGCGGCGGTGGTGGCGGTGCGCCGATCACCGATATCCCCGGCAAGCAGCGGATTCCCGACATGCGCATGGCCGACATCAAGGAGACCGGCGCCGAGCTGGTGGCCGTGGGTTGCCCACAGTGCACGGCGATGCTCGAAGGCGTGGTCGAACCGCGGCCGCAGATCAAGGACATCGCCGAGCTGGTAGCGGACGTATTGCTGGAGACACCCGCCCCGGCGAAAAAGCCCGCGACGGCCAAGCCTGAAGCCCTGGAGGTGCACTGATGAGCGATATCATCCGCCGCGACCCACGCACCGAGTGGATCGCCCGCAACCGCCTGCATCCGTTGCACGCAGCCATGCAGAAGGCCGAAACCAGCTGGATGGGACCCAACGGCATCATCCGCAAGAACCCGCATGCGGTCGGCTTCATCGGCCCCAACGGACTCAAGCGCATCGACCGCAGCGGTGCCCAGCAAGGCGGCAGCGCCAAACGCAGCGCCGCCAGCGCGGTGGTTCAGCTGCCGTTGCATGTGGTCGAACAACCGGCTTTCTACATCGCCGTGGTACCGGACATGGTCGGCGGCCGTCTGAGCAGTCACGACAAGGACCTGCTCGGCCTGGCCAACAAGCTGGCCGGGGAAGCGGGCGCAGTGGTCGCCGTGGTGTTCGGCGACTACAAGGAGACCGCCTTCGACACCGCCGGTGTCGATCGCCTGGTGCACATCGAGGGCGAAGCCTTCGAAGGCTATGCGCCGGAAGCGCGGGTACTGGCCCTCAGCGCGGTGGAAAGCCAGTTGGCGCCACGCCACTGGTTGCTGCCGGACAGCCGCACCGGCGGTGGCGAGCTCGGCCGGCGCCTCGGCGCCAAGCTTGGTGAGCGCCCCGCCACCCGCATCTGGCAGGTCGCCGACGGCCAATGCATCGGCCGCGCCGGTGCCGGCCAGCAGGATCTGGTACGCAAGGCGCCGCGCCTGATTCTGGCCGCCGTCGAGTGTGCCGATCCGGTCAGCGACACCCGCCATGAAGTGCGCCACCTGCCGCTCGAGAACGCGATCACCCGTTGCCTGCCACGCATCGAAGACCTCGGCGCGGTGGCGGTCGATCCGGCCCTTATCCCCATGGCCGAAGCCGAGTTCATTCTCTCCGGCGGCAACGGGGTCAAGGACTGGGCCTTGTTCCACCAGGCCGCCGAAGCGCTCGGCGCGACCGAAGGCGCCTCGCGGGTCGCAGTGGACGACGGCTTCATGCCGCGCGACCGCCAGGTCGGTGCCACCGGTACCTGGGTCACCGCACGGGTCTATCTGGCCGTCGGGATTTCCGGCGCCATCCAGCACCTGCAGGGTATCGGTGCCTGCGACAAGGTCGTGGCCGTGAACATGGACCCCGGCTGCGACATGATCAAGCGCGCCGACCTGGCGGTGATCGGCAATTCCAGCGAGATCCTCGCCGCACTGATCGAGCTGGCCACCGAATATCGCCAGGGAGACGCTCGCGATGCGGCGTGAACAGCGAGCTCACGAAAAACCCGTAGGGTGGATGACGCGTCACCCATCCACCGGGAAAGACTGCACATTGATGGTGGAAGAAGAAAGCGTCTTCCACCCTACGGAGTCGCGTCATGACTGACCTGAACATCATCGCCCTGGTCTCGGTAGGCGCCCATCCGACCTCGGGCCGTTCCCGCCGCGCCGAGCAGGATGCCCGCGCCGTCGAGCTCGGCCTGCGGCTCGCCGGCGAACGCTTGCAGCTGCTGCATGCTGGCGACCCGCAGGAGCCGGCACTGCGTGGTTACCTGGGCATGGGCCTGAGCGAAATGACCGTGCTGGAGCAGCCCGGCCACTGCGATGCGCTGCCACTGCTGAACAACTACCTGCAGGATGCTGGCGCCCATCTGGTGCTGACCGGCAGCCAGGCGGAAACCGGAGAAGGCTCAGGGCTGCTGCCCTACCTGCTGGCCGAACGCCTGGGCTGGCCCCTGGTGGTCGGCCTGGCCGAGGTGGAGAAGGTCGAGAACGGCGTGGCTCAGGTGCTGCAGGCCCTGCCCCGCGGCCAGCGGCGCCGGTTGAAGGTACGCCTGCCGTTCGTCGCCAGTGTCGACAATGCGGCGCCGGCGGCGCGCCAGAGCGCTTTCGGTCCGGCCCGCCGAGGCGAGCTGCGCGCCGAGGATGTCGCCGTGATCGAGGACAGCCTGCTCGAGGAGGCGCAGCTGCAACCGGCGCGACCACGTCCCAAGCGGCTCAAGGTGATCAAGGCCAAGACCGGCGCCGAACGGATGAAGGCGGCCACGGCCAAGGCCTCCGGCGGCGGTGGGCAAGTACTTCAAGACGTATCGCCGCAAGTCGGTGCCGAGGCTATCTTCAAATTACTGCGCGACGAGGGCGTGCTGCGCTGAGCGTAGCGCCGCCTCGCCTACCGAAGCCAAAGGGAGCTAACACGATGATGCACGCCGATCTGATCGACCAGGACGATTTCCGTGATCGTCTCGTCGCACTGGGCTTTGAGATTCCCAGTGGCGCCACCGCTGAACAAGCTTGCGAACGCGCCGTCGTTGGCCTGTCCCGCGAGCGCGCGCAGGCGCTACGCCGCCTGGTCGAAGAGCTGCTAGGCGGTTCCGCGACGCTGCTGCCTGCGGTGCGTGAAGCCATCAGCCGGAATCTGCTTCCGGCATTGGTACGCGCCAACTAACCTCGCAGGTCACCTGTGACGCCACATGACGGCGTCACAGGTGCATGGCTAGAGTCGAAGCGGAGCGCAGCCGCTGCAAAAAAAGGGCCGCAAAAAAGCTGCAAGAAAAAAGGCGGATGACACGGTCATCCGCCTTCTTCGGACAGGCTGTGAGCGACGTCAGACGCGAACGCTGGCGAAGGTCGACTCACCCTGGGCACGCTGCAACGCAGCGATGGTCGCGGGGTTCCTGTTGCCGTCATCGGGGCGCGGTATCAGCGCAACCACCTGCGCCGATTGCTGGCCCGAGCGCTCGTCACGCGGCGGAATGCCGAAGAACTCGCGGTAGCACTTGGAAAAGTGCGGAGTCGAGACGAAGCCGCAGACCGAAGCCACTTCGATGATCGACATCGGCGTCTGCTTGAGCAACTGACGGGCACGTATCAGCCGTAGCTTGAGGTAATAGCGCGACGGCGAGCAGTGCAGGTATTTCTGGAACAGTCGCTCGAGCTGGCGCCGGGACACATTGACGTAGCAGGCCAGTTCGTCCAGGTCGATCAGCTCTTCGAGGTTGGCCTCCATCAGGGCCACGATTTCCAGCAGCTTCGGCTGGTTGGTGCCCAGCATGTGCTTGAGTGGCACGCGCTGCAGATCCTGCTCGCTGCGAATGCGCTCGTACATGAACATGTCGGAGATGGCCGCGGCCAGTTCACGCCCATGCCGCGCGCCGATCAGCTGCAGCATCAGGTCCATCGGCGCGGTACCGCCGGAGGCGGTGTGGCGATTGCGATCGATGGAGAACAGCCGAGGGGTGACCGAGGTACGCGGGAAGGCTTCCTGCATCGCCGCCAGGCATTCCCAGTGCACGCTGCAGTCATAGCCGTCGAGCAAACCGGCCTTGGCCAGGGCCCAACTGCCGGTGCATACCGCACCGAGCTGGCGCCCGTGGCGAGCTTGCACCTGCAACCAGTGCAGATGCTCGCGGGTCACGCTGTGCTGAATGTCCACGCCGCCGCAAACGATGACGCTATCCAGGCTGGGTGCGGTATCGAAGCTGGCGTCCGGGGTGATCTGCAAGCCATCGCTGGCGGTCACTGGCTGCCCCGCCTGGGTCACGGTGAACCAGCGGTACAGCTCTTTGCCCGATAGCTGATTGGCCATCCGCAAAGGCTCCACGGCCGAGGCCAGGGAGATCAGGGTGAAGTTATCCAGCAGCAGGAAGCCGATGGTCTGTGGGAGCCGATTTGGGGGCTGCGACCCGGGATTGATCTGTGACAATGACGGACCCTCACGCTAGGCATTTCTCGTGAGCCTTCGACGAGGCTCTTATTTTTGTGTTTCCGACGCTCAACGGCGCCAGCTCATGCATATATCAAGGCAAACAACATGCCTATTTTGAATGCTCGTTCAATAAAACCACCCGACAGCCTGGAACGCCCGCCGCGCAAGGCTTGCAACAAGCGGAACGGGCGCTGAAGACGCCTGGGCGTTACCCCTCGGCGGGCAGTTTCGTAGCAGTGGCCGAAGGGCTGACCGGCATAAACCACGCACTGTCATGCGGTGGTAACAGCAGCGGGTAACAAGCCCGGGTTACAAGCGCGGGACAGGACCGCTCGCGCTCGGCGAAACGCACCACGGCTGATCGGCGTAACGGTGCTGATGCACCGCTTCGGCTCAGCACTCGATGGCATTGACCGCCAGGCCGCCACGGGACGTTTCCTTGTACTTGTCGTGCATGTCGGCACCGGTGTCACGCATCGTGCGGATGACCCGGTCGAGCGAGATGAAATGCTCGCCGTCACCACGCATCGCCATCTGGGCCGCATTGATCGCCTTCATGGCGGCGATCGCATTACGTTCGATGCAGGGCACCTGCACCAGGCCGCCGACCGGGTCACAGGTCAGGCCCAGGTTATGCTCCAGGCCGATTTCCGCGGCATTCTCCAACTGCTCGGGCGTCGCACCGAGCAACTCGGCCAAGCCGGCTGCGGCCATGGCGCAAGCGGAGCCCACCTCGCCCTGGCAGCCCACTTCGGCGCCCGAAATCGATGCGTTCTTCTTGCACAGGATGCCGATCGACGCGGCGGCGAGCAGGTAGTCGACCACGTCGTCGTCGGACGCTTCCGGATGGAATTTCATGTAGTAGTGCAGGACAGCCGGGATGATGCCCGCCGCGCCGTTGGTGGGTGCCGTGACCATGCGACCACCCGCCGCGTTTTCCTCGTTGACCGCCAGGGCGAACAGGTTCACCCACTCCATCGCGCTCATGGTCGAGCCGATGACATTCGGCTTGCCCAGCTCCATCAGGTTCTGATGCAGCTTGGCGGCCCGCCGGCGCACCTTAAGCCCGCCGGGCAATATGCCCTCGTGGCGCAGACCATTGGCGACACACTGCTTCATCGCCTCCCACAGACGCAACAGCCCCTGGCGGACCTCCGCCTCGCTGCGCCAGGCCAGCTCGTTGGCCATCATCAATTGACTGACGCGCAGCCCGTGGCGCTTGCACAGCTGCAGCAACTCGACGGCGCTGGAAAAGTCGTACGGCAGCACCGTGTGGTCCTGGTCCAGCTGACCGGCGGCGGCCTGCTCGGCATTGACCACGAAGCCACCCCCAACGGAGTAGTAGGTGTCCTGGTGCAATACTTCCGAGTGTCCGTGCGCGATGAAGGTCACGGCGTTGGGGTGATACGGCAGGTTCTCCTCGAGCAGCAGCAGGTCTCTCGTCCAGTCGAACGCCACCGGCCAGTGGCCGGCGAGCCGCAGCTGCCCGCAGGACCGAAGCGCTGCGATGCGTGGTCCGATCTGCTCGGGATCGATCAGGTCCGGGCGCTCCCCCATCAGACCCATGATCACGGCGTTGTCGGTGCCATGCCCGACGCCGGTGGCCGACAGCGAGCCATACAGGCGCACCTCGACACGCCATACCCGCTCGAGCAGCTTGCGCTCGCGCAAGGCATCGACGAATAGCGCCCCGGCGAGCATGGGGCCAACCGTATGCGAGCTGGACGGACCAATGCCGATTTTGAAAAGGTCGAATACGCTGATCGCCACGCTGAACACTCCACTGGATGCCCTGGAAACAGGCGCCATCATGGTGGTTTTACGGACACATAGAAGTCTGGCACCGACGTGGTCATGCCCAAATCCGTCAAATCGCCCAATAAGTGACCAATGAGTCCTGCGGGCGGCTGCGCCGTTCGAACAAGTGATAGCCGCCGGCATTTCGTCATCATCAGGGCCGCTCGGTGCGCTTGCCTGCGGACAGCGCACGGCCGCTTTCAGAGGTCGCCTGGGCGGCGGCCAACCGGTGCCTAGCATCAGCTTGTGACAGGCTCATGAACAAAAAATCAGCCGAAAGGTGCTCGCGGCAACCGGCTCGAATCGCCGGGAAAAGCCCTTCTTATAACGCCTGTCCTCCGGCGCTGGCGCGGCCGTTCCAGCCGCTCCGGAACAACGCTGGGAAATGGCGAAAATACCCCTGACTAGAGCGCCGGCCGTTGAGTAATCGCGCCTTTCTGCTGAATTTTTTTCATCTTCTGCTTGGTGGCTACAGGCCACGGCATATAGGAGCTCCAGCAAAATCGCGGACTTGTGGAGCCAAGCGCTGAAAAGCGCAGCGGTGCCATGATGAATTTTTTTCTGTTATGGTTTTTTAAGCAGTGCATGTCGCCGTTCAGTATGTAAGCGTCGTAACTCGACAATTGCTGCCGCCGGAGGGGGATATCGTTAATCCATATTCCTCAGCCGCCAGCCAACAGCGTTGGCCACTGGGTGCCTTGCGAGACATAGCTACAGCCGTCCCAAACGGCTGTACACATAACAAGAAATGGGTACCGGTTCCGCTCCACACAGAGCGACGACCACGATGAGCTTACTAGCACTGCCAAAGGATAGAAGCGGTTACGACACTGCGGTGAATACGCAACGATGCCGAGCCAGCAAACGTGCGAGACGGGCCACTGTCCCGCCTGCACGGTCGCAGCCCGTCGAGCCACCGCGAGACCGCTTCCAGCCAAGAACATGCCAACCCACAGCCATAACCGTTGGCATAAGCCGGCGAGCGTTGCGAGACGCTTGCGGCCTCCGTTTAGCTGATCTGGATGTCTACTGAGGGGAACCGTCCCATGCAGTCTGGAAAAATCGTCGTCGAGAACCTGTACAAGGTCTTCGGCCCACAAGAACAAGAAGCCATCGCCTTGCTCAAGCAAGGCTGGAGCAAGGACAAGATTCTCGCCGAGCGCGGCGCGGTCATCGGCGTGAGTGATGTTTCGTTCAGCGTCGAAGAAGGCGAAATCTTCGTGCTGATGGGCCTGTCCGGCTCCGGCAAATCCACGCTGATACGCCTGATCAATCGCTTGATCGAGCCCAGCGCCGGAAACGTCTTCATCGATGGGCAGAACGTCGCGAAACTGCCCCACTCACAGCTCATCGACCTGCGCCGTCGCGACATGAGCATGGTCTTCCAGTCGTTTGCCCTGATGCCCTCGCGCTCGGTTCTGGACAACGCCGCCTTCGGCCTGGAAGTCGCCGGCGTCGGCCGCAAGGAACGCGAGGAGCGCGCCATGGCGGTGCTCACGCAGGTCGGCCTCGACACCTTCGCGCAGAAGTTTCCGCACGAGCTTTCCGGCGGTATGCAACAGCGGGTCGGCCTCGCCCGGGCGCTGGCCGTGAACCCCTCGATGATCATCATGGACGAAGCCTTCTCCGCGCTCGACCCGCTCAAGCGCCGCGAAATGCAGGACGTCCTGCTGGAGCTGCAGAAGACCCATCGACGCACCATCATCTTCGTCTCCCATGACATCGAGGAGGCCATGCGCATCGGCAATCGCATCGGCATCATGGAAGGCGGCAAGCTGGTTCAGGTCGGTACGCCGCAGGAATTGATCGACAACCCCGCCAACTCCTACGTGCGCAACTTCTTCGAAACCGTCAACACCAGCCGTTACCTCACCGCCGGCCAGCTCAAGGCCGACAGCGTTCCGCTCTACGTGCACAACGGCAAGGCGCCGGACGCCCTGCAGGTCTGCCAGGAACTGCAGGCGATGGACAAGCACTACGCCTTCATCGTCGACGAGGACAAGAAATTCCGCGGTTCGATCAGCCTGGAGCGCATCGCCCTGCTGGTCGAGAACGGCAAGACCTGCCCGCTCGAAGCGAACGTGTTGAAGCAGATCGAACCCCTCACCGAAGACCAGCCGCTCGATCAGGTGATCGAACGCCTGGTGGATAACGAGGGACCGATGCCCGTGGTGGACAGCCAAGGGTTCTACGCGGGCGCCATCAGTAAAGGCCGCCTTCTGACCCGCCTGCAGGAGGATTGATCATGAGCAAAGATCTCGATCTGGGGAGCTGGGTCAACGACGTCGTCCAGCATCTGCTGGAGAACTACAGCGGCGCCTTCGACAGCCTCGGCAGCGTGGTCAGCGGATTCTCCGAAGGCGTCGAAGCGTTGCTGATGCTGCCGCCGGCCTGGCTGCTCATCGCCATCTTCGTCGGCCTCGGCTTGTGGCGCATAGGCGCCCGGTTCGCCGCCTTCACCGCGGTGTCCTTCATTCTCATCGTGCTCACCGGTTTCTGGGAACAGACCGTGGTGACCCTCGGCCTGACCTTCTCCGCCACACTGATCAGCCTGCTGCTGGGAATTCCGCTGGGCATCTGGTCGGCGCGCAGTGAGCGGGTCGCCACCATCACCCGCCCGATTCTGGACTTCATGCAGACCATGCCGGCGTTCGTCTACCTGATCCCGGCCGCGATGCTGTTCGGCCTCGGCCGCGTGCCCGGCATCATCGCCACGGTGATCTTCGCCATGCCGCCGGCGGTACGCCTGACCAACCTTGGCATCCGTCAGGTCAACAAGGAGATCGTCGAAGCCGGCCAGTCGTTCGGCTGCAACAGCCGGCAGCTGCTGTTCAAGGTCCAGTTGCCCAACGCCATGCCGTCGATCATGGCCGGGGTCAACCAGACCATCATGATGGCGCTGTCAATGGTGATCATCGCCTCGATGGTCGGCGCCGGCGGCCTGGGCAACGACGTGTTGGCCAGTATCCAGCGGCTGGACATCGGCCTCGGCTTCGAAAGCGGCATGGCCGTGGTGCTGCTGGCGATCATCCTCGACCGCATCACCGAGAGTTTCGGCACCGCCAAGCGGGCCACGCAGAAAGCGACCTGGTACACCTGGGTGACCACCAAGCTCAGGCCGCAGGGCCAGTAAGCGCAACGATCCCATTCGGAAAAAAGGAAATCAGAATGACCAATTTCAAGACGATCACGGGTATCGGCCTGCTCGCCTGCACGCTGTTGCAAAGCGCCTGGGCACAAGAGCCGGCGAGTTGCGAGAAGGTGCGTTTCGCCGAGATCGGCTGGGCCGACATCGCCGCGACCACCGGTGTCGCGATGGTCCTGACCGAGGGCCTGGGCTACCACCCGAGCAAGGTGATGGCCTCGGTACCGATCGCCTTCACCGGCGTAAAGAACAAGCAGATCGACGCCTTTCTCGGCTATTGGTCGCCCTCGATGGACGCCGTGATCGAACCCTTCGCCAAGGACAACGGCGTCAAGGTGCTCGAGTCACCCAACCTCGAAGGCGCCAAGTACACCCTGGCGGTGCCGACCTACGCGGCCGAAGCCGGGCTGAAGAGCTTCCAGGACATCGCCAAGTTCAAGGATCAGCTGGGCGGCCGCATCTACGCGATCGAGCCGGGCAACGACGGCAACCTCTTGATCGAGAAAATGATCAAGAACGACCAGTTCGGTCTCGGTGATTTCCGCATGGTCGAATCCAGCGAGGCCGGCATGCTGGTGCAGGTGCAACGGGCGATTCGGAAGAAGGAGCCGGTGGTTTTCCTCGGCTGGGCTCCGCACCCGATGAACACCCAGTACGACCTGACCTATCTCGCCGGCGGCGATGACGTGTTCGGACCTGACTTCGGTGCCGCCAAGGTTTACACCGTGGTGCCGCCTGACTACCTGGAGCGCTGCTCGAACGTTGGAAAGCTGCTGCAGAACCTGCAATTCAGCGTCGCCATGGAAAGCGAGCTGATGCAGATGGCGCAGGAGCGGGACGATCCGCAAACCGTCGCCAAGCAATGGCTCAAGGCGCATCCGGACGTCCTCGATCAGTGGCTGGCCGGAGTCACCACTCAGGACGGTCAGGACGGCGTCGCCGCCGTCAAGAAGTTCATCGGCCTCTGAGCCCCGGCGGACAAGACAGGGCCAGGCGCGCATAGCCGGCAGGCCCGCCTCGGCCCACGCACCGAGACGAGCCTGCCCTGCCGCCCCAACACCAAACATTTTTCCATTCGCCGGTGCGCAAGCAGAACCAGCGCGCCGAACCGTGCACGGGACCTCGCCCAAACGCCGAGGTCCCTGCGACAAACCGTGGCCTTCGCAGAGCGGGACCATGGTTGGCATCACTGCCATTTCCTGACATGGAGCTAACACGCATGAGTCTATTCAAGCACCTTCTTTGTGGCCTCGGCGCCGCCACCATGGCGCTCGGCATGGCCAGCAGCATGGCGGCGGACAAGCCCGAGCTGAAGATCGGCTACGTCAACGGCTGGGACGACAGCGTCGCCGCCACGCACGTGGCGGGCGAAATTCTCGAAAGCAAACTCGGCTATTCCGTCAAGCTGCAACCGGTCGAACCGGCCATCATGTGGCAGGGCGTCGCGCGCGGCGACCTCGATGCCACGCTCTCCGCCTGGCTGCCCGCCACCCACGGTGAGTACTTCGAGAAACTGAAGGACAAGGTCGTGGTGCTCGGCACCAACTATGAAGGCGCGAAGATCGGCTTGATCGTGCCGGATTACGTCGAGGCCAAAAGCATCGAGGACCTCAACAAGTACAGCAAGGCGTTCGACGGCAAGATCACCGGCATCGATGCCGGCGCCGGCGTCATGCGCCGGACCGAAGATGCCATCAAGCAATACAATCTGGACATCCGCCTGATGCCCAGCTCCGGACCAGCGATGACCACTGCGCTGACGCGCGCGGAGAAGGCACAGAAGCCGATCGTCGTCACCGGTTGGATCCCGCACTGGATGTTCGCCAAGTGGAAGCTGCGCTTCCTGGAAGATCCGAAAAAGGTCTTCGGTGACGACGAACATGTCGACACGGTCGCCAATCCGGGGCTCGCCAGCAAGGCGCCCGAAGCCGAGGCCTTCCTGAAGAAATTCAGCTGGGGCGCCGAAGAAGTTGGCGAGGTCATGCTGGCGATCCGCGACGGCGCCAAGCCGGACGATGCCGCACGCGAGTGGGTGAAGAACCACCCGGAACGCGTCGCCGGCTGGCTCGAATAACCCCCACCAACCAAACCCTCATCCACAGCGGTGCCCAGTGGGCGCCGCTGATGCAACGGAGTCACCAACATGCACACATTGAGATGGAGCGCCCTGGCGCTGGCCGTCACGGCCGCCTCTGCTCAACTGGCCGTGGCCAGCGAACAGTCGGAAGCCACCGGCTTCGCCGACGGCGGCAAGCTGACACTGCTGAACAAGAACTACTACTTCGCCCGCGACAACCACGCACCGGGCGCCGCCCAGAGCCGTCGGGAAGAGTGGGCCCACGGCCTGCTACTCGCCTATAAGTCCGGCTTCACCCAGGGCACCGTCGGCTTCGGCGTCGACCTGCATGCTGGTGGCGCGGTCAAGCTCGACAGCGGCCGCGGCACCAGCGGCACCGGCCTGCTGCCGGTCGATAGCGACGGCCGTGCTGCCGACAACTTCGGCTTCGCTGGCGGCGCGGTCAAGGTACGTGTCTCCAATACCACCCTGAAGTACGGGGACCTGACGCCCACCGCTCCGGTCTTCTCCCCCGGCACCGGACGCATCTTCGCCAGCACCGCCACCGGTTTTCAGCTGACCTCCAACGAGATCGACCAGCTGACCGTCGACGCGGGCTATTTCACCTCGATTCGTGACCGCAACCGCTCGCTCAACCACGACGGCGAGATCACCCTGGTCTACGCCGGTGCCATCGATTCGGAGACCGTCAGCTACCTGGGCGGCACCTACCAGCTCACCGACAGCCTCAGCGCCACCCTCTACGGCTCCAAGTACGAGGATGTCTGGACTCAGTACTACGGCAACCTGAACTACGCGCTGCCACTCTCCGAAGGTCAGGCGCTGTCGTTCGACTTCAACGCCTACGACACCCGTGACGAAGGCTCCGCCCTGGCTGGCGACATCAACACCACCGCCTGGTCGCTGGCGGCCGGCTACACGATCGGCGCGCATACCTTCACCCTCGCCCACCAGCAGGTGAACGGCAACTCGCCCATGGACTACATCAGCATGGACGGCACCAACGCCGGTGATTCCATCTACCTGGCCAACTCCTCGCAGTGGTCGGACTTCAACGCGCCGGGCGAGAAGTCCGTGCAAGCCCGCTACGACCTGAACATGGAGGCCTACGGCGTGCCGGGTCTGAAACTAATGGCCCGTTACATCAAGGGTGATATCGACGGCGCCAGCGTCGACACCGGCGGCGCCTACGCCTACTACGCGGGAGATGCCGGCAAGGGCAAGGAGTGGGAACGCGACCTCGAAGCCAAGTACGTGGTGCAGGAAGGCGACCTCAAGGACCTTTCCCTGCGGGTGCGTTACGCCACCGCACGCGGCTTCGCCGGCGACATCGACGAGCTGCGCGTGATCACCGAGTACCCGTTGGACATTCTGTAAGCAGTACCGGCGTATGGGCGCTGAATGCGCCCGTACCACATTGTCGGAACGCCGCCGCGGCCATGCCCAGCGGCTGTCGGTGAGTGGCGGCGTACCGCATCGCGAAGGCCTGCTCACGGCCGGTGTTCGGTCTCGGGCTCCTGCCCTTGCGGTCCGCGACAGATCTTATCCATTCCCGACAACGCCGTTTTTATTGATTGATCGTTCAATCAATAAAATCTAGGGTGTACCGCAGTCACTGTCTTCCCGGAGCCTCCAATGCCCAAGGTTGGAATGCAGCCCATCCGACGCAAGCAACTGATCCACGCCACCCTGGCGGCCGTGGACCAGGTCGGAATGAGCGATGCCAGCATCTCCATGATTGCCCGCCTGGCGGGCGTCTCGAACGGCATCATCGCTCACTATTTCCAGGACAAGAACGGCCTGCTCGAGGCCACCATGCGGCACCTGATGAAGGCGCTGAACCAGGCCGTTCGCATACGCCGCGAGGCGCTTGCCGATGACAGTCCGCGCGCGCACCTGAAGGCGATCATCGAGGGCAACTTCGACGACAGCCAGGTGAACGGTCCCGCGATGAAAACCTGGTTGGCGTTCTGGGCGTTCAGCATGCATCAGCCCTCCCTGCACCGGTTGCAGCGGATCAACGATCACCGCCTGTATTCCAATCTCTGCTGCGAGTTCCGCCGCGTTCTGCCGAAGGAGCAAGCACGCTCGGCCGCGCGCGGAATGTCAGCGCTGATCGACGGCCTGTGGCTGCGCGGCGCACTGGCCAGCAATGAATTCGATATCGAGCAGGCGCTGCAACTGGCCTACGACTACCTGGATCAGCTCCTGACCAAGCAGGTGCACTGACCCCTTCTCCAATACGCACCGCACGAGGATGACCATGCCCCGTTTCGAGCAACAGAAACTCTACATCGACGGCCGCTATGTCGACGCGACCAGCGGCGACACCTTCGAGACCGTCAATCCGGCGACCGGTGAAGTACTCGCCGAACTGCAGCGCGCCTCGTCAGAGGATGTCGACAAGGCCGTGGCCAGCGCCGCCGCCGGGCAGAATATCTGGGCCGCCATGACGGCCATGCAGCGCTCGCGCATCCTTCGCCGCGCGGTGGATATCCTGCGCGAGCGCAACGACGAACTGGCCGAGCTGGAAACCCTCGACACCGGCAAGCCGCTGGCCGAGACCCGCGCCGTGGACATCGTCACCGGTGCCGATGTGCTCGAGTATTACGCAGGGCTGATCCCGGCCATCGAAGGCGAGCAGATCCCGTTGCGCGACACCAGCTTCGTCTATACCCGCCGCGAGCCGCTGGGTGTGGTGGCGGGTATCGGCGCCTGGAACTACCCGATCCAGATCGCCCTGTGGAAATCCGCGCCAGCCCTGGCAGCCGGCAACGCCATGATCTTCAAACCCAGTGAGATGACCTCGCTGAGCGCGCTGAAGCTGGCCGAGATCTATACCGAGGCAGGCGTACCGGACGGCGTGTTCAACGTACTCACCGGCAGCGGCCGAGAAGTCGGCACCTGCCTCACCGAGCACCCGGGCATCGCGAAGATCTCCTTCACCGGCGGCACCAGCACCGGCAAGAAGGTCATGGCCAGTGCGTCCAGCTCGTCGCTCAAGGACGTGACCATGGAGCTGGGCGGCAAGTCGCCGCTGATCATCTTCGAGGACGCCAATCTCAACCGTGCCGCGGACATCGCGGTCATGGCCAACTTCTTCAGTTCCGGCCAGGTCTGCACCAACGGCACCCGCGTGTTCATCCATCGTTCGCTGCAGGCGCGCTTCGAAGCCAAGGTGCTCGAACGCATCAAGCGCATCCGCCTGGGCGACCCGCTGGACGAGCAGACCAACTTCGGTCCGCTGGTGGGCTTCGCGCACATGGACAACGTGCTTGATTACATCGAGTCGGGCCGGGCCGAAGGTGCACGCCTGCTCTGCGGCGGAACGCGGGTGACCGAGGGCGAGTACGCCAAGGGCGCCTATGTCGCGCCGACCGTGTTCAGCGACTGCCGTGACGACATGCGCATCGTGCGCGAAGAGATCTTCGGTCCGGTGATGAGCATCCTGGTCTTCGATGACGAAGCGGAAGTCATCCGCCGCGCCAACGACACCGACTACGGCCTCGCCGCAGGGGTGGTGACCAACGACCTGGCCCGCGCTCACCGCGTGATTCACCGCCTGGAAGCGGGCATCTGCTGGATCAATACCTGGGGCGAATCGCCAGCCGAAATGCCGGTCGGCGGCTACAAGCAATCCGGTGTGGGCCGCGAAAACGGGCTGATGACCCTGACGCATTACACCCGGACCAAATCGATCCAGGTCGAGCTGGGCGATTTCGCCTCGGTTTTCTAAGGGCTACAGGCGGCAGGCATCAGGGGTCCAGGCTAAAACGAGCCACCTGAAGCCGGTGGCCTGCCGCCTCCGCAGGAGAGCTTTCATGGAATACGACTACATCATCATCGGCGCCGGTTCGGCCGGTAACGTGCTAGCGACTCGCCTGACCGAGGACGCTGATGTCAGCGTGCTGCTGCTCGAAGCCGGGGGCCCCGACTACCGGATGGACTTCCGTACCCAGATGCCCGCCGCGCTCGCCTTTCCGCTGCAGGGTCGGCGCTATAACTGGGCCTACGAGACCGACCCCGAACCGCATATGAACAACCGCCGCATGGAGTGCGGCCGGGGCAAGGGCCTGGGTGGCTCCTCGCTGATCAACGGCATGTGCTACATCCGTGGCAATGCCATGGACTACGACGGCTGGGCCAAGGCGCCCGGCCTGGAAGACTGGACCTATCTCGACTGCCTGCCCTACTTCCGCAAGGCCGAAACCCGCGACATCGGCCCCAACGACTACCACGGCGGCGACGGCCCGGTGAGCGTGACCACGCCCAAGCCGGGCAATAATCCGCTGTTCCGCGCCATGATCGAGGCCGGTGTGCAGGCCGGCTACCCGGAAACCGACGACCTCAACGGCTATCGCCAGGAAGGCTTCGGCCCGATGGATCGCACGGTCACGCCCAAGGGCCGTCGCGCCAGCACCGCGCGCGGCTATCTGGACATGGCCCGGGGCCGGCCGAACCTGACCATCGTGACCCACGCACTGACCGATCGCATCCTGTTCAGCGGCAAGCGGGCCATCGGCGCGGCTTATCTGCACGGCAACAGCGATACGCCGGTAACTGTCCATGCCCGCCGCGAAGTGCTGCTATGCAGCGGCGCCATCGCTTCGCCACAGATCCTGCAACGCTCGGGCGTCGGTCCGGGCGCGCTGCTGCGCGAACTCGGCATTCCGATCGTCCATGATCTTCCGGGTGTCGGCGCCAACCTGCAGGACCACCTGGAGATGTACCTGCAATACGCGTGTAAGCAGCCGGTCTCGCTCTACCCCGCCCTGCAGCTACACAACCAGCCGCTGATCGGTGCCGAGTGGCTGTTCATGGGCAAGGGGATCGGCGCCAGCAACCAGTTCGAGGCGGGCGGATTCATTCGCTCGCGCGCCGAGTTCGAATGGCCGAACATCCAGTACCACTTCCTGCCGGTGGCGATCAATTACAACGGCAGCAACGCGGTGAAGGAACACGGCTTCCAGGCCCACGTCGGCTCCATGCGCTCGCCCAGCCGCGGGCGTGTGCATGCCCGCTCGCGGGACCCGCGCCAGCATCCGAGCATCCTGTTCAACTACATGTCCTGCGAACAGGACTGGCAGGAGTTCCGCGACGGGATCCGGATCACCCGGGAAATCATGGCGCAATCGGCCCTGGATCCTTATCGCGGCCGCGAGCTGAGCCCCGGCGCTGACGTGCAAAGCGATGCCGAGCTGGACGAGTTCGTCCGCCAACACGCCGAAACCGCGTTCCATCCCTCCTGCTCCTGCAAGATGGGCGAGGACGACATGGCGGTGGTCGACGGCCAGGGCCGGGTACACGGGCTGGACGGATTGCGGGTGATCGATGCCTCGATCATGCCCCTGATCACCACCGGCAACCTCAACGCACCGACCATCATGATGGCCGAGAAGCTCGCCGACCGGATTCGCGGGCGCACACCATTGCCGCGCAGCACCGCGCCCTACTACGTCGCCGGAAACGCCCCGGCACGCAACGCGGCGCCGGCACAGCCGGTTGGTGCGCACATGGCAGAGAGCGTTTAGGTATAGAAATCTGACGTAGGGTGGCTGTCGCTTTTACAACCACCGCGCTTCCGCACGTCGCAATGGCGTGCCATGCGAAACGTGGGTAGGGTCATCACGTCACTGCAGGGCGGTGGGCTGAAGCCCACCCTACGGACAGTCAAACGCCCACGCCGAGCGTGGGCACGCTCAGGAATCATTCAAGCGTTTAACCAAAGCCCTTACGTAGGGTGGGCTTCAGCCCACAGCTGCAGAGCGGCGTGGCGATCGTTCCACGCCCTACGTGCGTATGCCGTTAAGGACCCTCAGAGCGAGGCCTTCACCGCTGCCAGCCCCTCTTCACCCTCGAGGGTCGTGACGCCTTGCAGCCAGCCTTCGAGCACCTCGGGGTGGGCTTTGATCCACGCCTTCACTGCCGCGTCGTTGCTGGCGTTCCTGGCCAGCACCTCGTCCATGATGGCGTTCTCCATGTCTTGGGTGAACTTCAGGTTGCTGAGCAGCTTGCCGACATTCGGGCACTGCGCGGCGTAGCCCTTGCGTACCAGCGTGTTGACCGTTCCGCTCTCGCCGAAATAGGCCTCGCCACCCTTGAGATACTTGATGTCGTACTGCACGTTCATCGGGTGCGGTGTCCAGCCGAGAAAGACCACGCCCTTGTCGCGTTTCACCGCGCGTCCGACCTGCACCAGCATCGCCTGCTCGCTGGATTCCACCAGTCGCCAGTCGCCCAGGCCGAACTCGTCCTGGTCGATCATCTTCTGGATCGACAGATTCGCCGGCGCACCGGCGGCGATCCCGTAGATGGTCTTGTCGAACAGTTCGGCATGTTTGTCGAGGTCCTCGAAGCGCTTTACCCCGGCGTTCCAGACCGATGTCGGGACCGCCAGGGTGTATTCGGTACCGGTCAGGTTGACGCTGTGCTCGTCGATTTCACCGCTCGCCACGAACTTGTCGTAGTTGTCCTGTTGCGCCGGCATCCAGTTGCCCAGGAAGACGTCGACCTGGTCCTTGGTCAGCCCGGCGAAGATGATCGGCACACCCAGCGTCATGACCTTCGGCTTGTAGCCGAGCCCCTCGAGCAGCAGGCTGGCGATCCCGTTGGTGACCGCGATATCGCTCCAGCCCGGGTCGCCCAGGCGCACGGTCGCGCACTGGCTACCCTCGGTCTGGGCGTGGAGATTGGTGGCGGCCAGCAGCATGCCGCTGGCCAGGATTGCGCTCAGTGTGTGTTTTTTCATATCCATCTGCCTTCGCTCTTGTTCGAATGGGTTCCCTGTGCACGGTTGGCTGGCAGCCATCGCTATTCGGGTCTAGGGTAACGTGCCTTGCGCTCGAGATCGTCCAGGTCGATGTGGTTACGCATGTATTGCTGGCTGGCATCGACCCAGGGTTGGTGGTCCCAGCTGGTGCGCTTGCCGAGGCTCAGCGCTTCGCTGACCAACCGCCGCCGGCGCTGGCTGGCGAGCACCTGGTCATGGATGGCCGGGATATCCCAACGCTGCCGCGCCTCGGCCAGGAGGGCGTCGGCGAGCATCTGATGATCGGCGGAATTCATCAGGTTCTCGCGCTCCAGCGGGTCGTTGGCCACGTCGAACAGCAAGCAGGGGTCCTGCTCCGAATAGATGAATTTGTAGGCGCCGCGCCGGATCATCATCAGCGGACTGGTGGTGCCTTCGGCCATGTACTCGCCGATCACTTCGTCATGGCCCTCGTGCCCGGTCAGGTGCGGCAGCAGCGAACGGCCATCGAGCGGCAGGTTCGCCTCCAGCGTGCCGCCGGCCAGCTCGACCAGGGTCGGCAACAGGTCGGCGGTCGATACCGAAGCGCCGATCCGCGCCGGATCGATTCCCGGGGCACGGATGATCAGCGGCACGCGCGCGGCCATCTCGAACCAGTGCATCTTGTACCAGAGGCCACGCTCGCCCAGCTGGTCGCCGTGGTCGCCGGAGAAGACCACGATGGTGTCCTCGGCCAGGCCGCACGCTTCGAGCGTCTTCAGCAGCTTGCCGACGTTGTCGTCGATGTAGCTGCAAGCGCCGAAATAGGCGCGGCGAGCATCACGGATCTTCTCTTCGGGCAATGATTTGCCCCATAGGTCGATGACCTTGAGCAGACGCTGCGAGTGCGGGTCCTGCTCGTCCTGAGCGATGTTCTGGCGCGGCAGCGGGATGTCCTCGTCGCTATAACGGTTCCAGTACTCCTCGGGAATGGTGTAGGGATCGTGCGGATGGGTCATCGAGACCGTCAGGCAGAACGGCCGGTTGTCGTCGGCGCGAACGAAGTCGTAGAGATACTGCTGCGCCTTGAATACCACCTCCTCATCGAAATCCATCTGATTGGTACGGACGCTGGGCCCGGCCTGCAGCACCGAGGACATATTGTGGTACCAGCTCAGCCGCACCTCGGGCTCATCCCAGTTCACCGCCCAGCCGTAGTCGGCCGGGTAGATGTCGCTGGTCAGCCGCTCCTCGTAGCCATGCAGCTGGTCCGGACCGCAGAAATGCATCTTGCCGGACAGCGCCGTGCGGTAACCGAGCCGCCGCAGGTAGTGCGCATAGGTCGGCACGTCGGCAGGAAAGTCGGCGGCATTGTCGTAAGCGCCGATCTTGCTGGGCAGCTGGCCACTGACCAGGGTGAAGCGCGACGGTGCGCAGAGCGGGCTGTTGCAGTAAGCCGAATCGAACACCACGCCTTCGGTGGCCAGGCGCATAAGGTTAGGCACCTTGATCGGCGACGCCGGGTCATGCATCGGCAGGATGGGAGCGGCCATCTGGTCGGCCATAATGAACAGGATGTTGGGGCGCTTCATATGCGAATGGTCCATGCCTTGTTTTTATGCGAGATTGCCTGGGAACACAGTCTGGACCCTGTAAATCTGCGGTAAACCCGGCTGCCATATATGCCTAGGATAAGCACAGCTAATGCCAAACCGGATCGATCAGATTCCCCTCGATGCGCTGCGGGTATTCGAATCCGCCGCACGCCAACAAAGCTTCACTGCCGCCGCGCTGGAGCTGGGCAGCACTCAGCCGGCGATCAGCCAGCAGATCAAGCGCCTGGAACAGCAGCTGGCGGTTCGCCTGTTCGATCGGGTCTATCGCGGCATCGTCCTCACCGAGGCCGGCGAGCTTCTACTGAGTTACGTGCAGCAGGGCCTGGGGACGCTCGATGCCGGCCTTGCCGCGGTCACCGCACAGCAACAGCACGAGGTGCTTCAGGTCGCTACCGATTTCGCCTTCGCCGCGTACTGGCTGATGCCGCGCCTGGAGCGGTTTCATCGGCTGCATCCGGCGGTGGATGTCAGCCTGGTAACCAGCGAACGCGGCCTGGGGGTACTGCCATCGGAGACGGACGTGGCCATTGTCTTCGGCGATGGCCGCTCCAAGCATGGCGAGGCGCACCTGCTGTTTCACGAGGAGGTCTATCCCGTGTGCAGCCCGCTACTGCTGAAAAATGAGGCCGCGCCCTTGGCGCCGGCGACCCTGGCGCGGCTGCCGCTGCTGCATCTGCGCCCGGAAAGCCGCTCGCGCTGGCTCGACTGGAGCAGTCTGTTCCGCGCATTCGGGATTACCGAGACACCCGGCTCGGGCATGCTGCGTTTCGACAATTACACCCTGCTGATCCAGGCGGCGATTGCCGGCCAGGGCGTCGCCATCGGCTGGCGTCATCTGGTCGATGAGCTCCTGGCCCAGGGGCTGCTCTGTCGGGTCTGCGACGAAAGCGTGCGAACCGAATTCGGCTATTACGTCGTGCTGCCCGAGCGCAAACGGCGCCAGCGCCTGATCGACAGTTTCGTGGCCTGGTTGCAGGCCGAACTGGCGAGCGACGGGGCACAGGGCTGAAGTGAGGCAATCCAGGCAACTCGTGCAGACGACGCAGCGGTGGCGCACCATTGATGTGCGTCACGCGCTAGAACGCACTATCGCGAGGCAAACGCGCTTGCTAGAGTCGACGGCCATATTTCTTTTTCGTGACCGCAACCGCGGTCTTCCGAGGCCATCTGAATGACTGAAACCGTCCATGGATTTCTTGCCCGCCTGAAGCAGCGCGACCCGCACCAACCCGAATTCCATCAAGCCGTCGAAGAGGTCCTCGGCAGCCTCTGGCCCTTCCTGGAAGCAAACCCGAAGTACCAGCAGGCCGGCATCCTCGAGCGCATGGTCGAGCCGGAGCGGACCATCATTTTCCGCGTACCCTGGGTCGATGACCGCGGCCAGGTCCAGGTCAACCGCGGCTTTCGCATCCAGATGAACAGCGCCATCGGCCCCTACAAAGGCGGCCTGCGCTTCCATCCCTCGGTCAACCTCGGCGTGCTGAAGTTTCTCGCCTTCGAACAGGTGTTCAAGAACTCCCTCACTTCGCTACCCATGGGCGGCGGTAAAGGCGGCTCGGACTTCAACCCCAAGGGCAAGAGCGACGGCGAGGTGATGCGTTTCTGCCAGTCCTTCATGAGCGAGCTGTTCCGCCATGTCGGCGCCGACCTGGATGTGCCGGCCGGCGATATCGGCGTCGGCGCGCGCGAGATCGGTTACCTGTTCGGGCAATACAAGCGCCTGTCGAACCAGTTCACCTCGGTGCTCACCGGCAAGAGTCTGTCCTACGGTGGCAGCCTGATCCGCCCCGAAGCCACCGGCTACGGCTGCGTCTATTTCGCCGAGGAAATGCTCAAGACCACTCACTCCAGCTTCGATGGCAAGCGCGTGGCGATTTCCGGTTCGGGCAACGTCGCGCAATACGCCGCGCAGAAAGTCATGGAGCTGGGCGGCAAGGTGGTTTCGCTGTCGGATTCGGGCGGTACGCTGCATTTCCCTGACGGGTTGACCGACGAGCAGTGGGAATACCTGATGGAGCTCAAGAACGTCCGTCGCGGCCGGCTCGAGGAAATGGGACGGCATTTCGGCGTGACCCACCTACCCGATCAGCGCCCTTGGGGGCTGGCCTGTGAGATCGCCCTGCCCTGCGCCACGCAGAACGAACTCGACGGCGAGGATGCCCGCACCCTGTTGAACAACGGCTGCCTCTGCGTTGCCGAAGGCGCCAACATGCCCTCGACGCTCGAAGCGGTGGACCTGTTCCAAGAGGCGGGCATCCTGTTTGCCCCGGGCAAGGCATCCAACGCCGGCGGCGTGGCCTGTAGCGGCCTGGAAATGAGCCAGAACGCCATGCGCCTGCACTGGACCGCCGGCGAGGTGGATACCAAGCTGCACAGCATCATGCAGTCGATTCATCACGCTTGCGTGGGGTATGGCGAAGAAAACGGCCGCACCAACTACGTGAAGGGCGCCAACATCGCCGGCTTCGTCAAGGTCGCCGATGCCATGCTGGCGCAGGGCGTGGTTTAAGCCGTTCGACGCCCCGTGTTGAAGCGCAAAAGCTCCTGCCGAATCGTTCGGCAGGAGCCAGCTTCCTCGACGCTTGCGTGATGATCGGCCTTCTTTTCCCAGCGAAAAGCTGCTCGCATCGCCGTGCAGCCTTCACCGCGCTTTTTCTTCCAGCTCCCTACCAATAATTCTCCACCGCCACCTGCCCTGGCCGCCGGGTCAGGCTGAGATTGAGATCACGCTCCTTGAGCATGGCGCGGGTGTCTTCGATCATCTGTGGGTTGCCGCAGAGCATGATCCGCGAATGCTCTGGCTCCAGCGCGAGGCCCGCGGCGCGTTCCAGCTCGCCGTTTTCGATCAGGGTGGTGACGCGCCCGTGCAGCGCGCCGGGAACCTGCTCGCGGGTGACCACCGGCAGATAAGTAAGCTTCGAGCCCAGGCCTTCGAGGTAGTCGCGCTGCGGCAAGTCGCGAATCAGCGCCTGATAGGCCAGCTCCGACGCGGTACGCGCGCTGTAGACCAGGATGATTCGCTCGAATCGTTGCCAGACCTCGAAGTCCTGCAGAATCGACAGGAACGGCGCGAGCCCGGTGCCGGTACCCAGCAGCCAGAGGTCTCGGCCGTCGATGAAGCGATCGAGCGTCAGAAAGCCGAACGCCTGTTTGTCCACCAGCAGCTCGTCGCCGGGCTGGAGGCGGCTCAGCTCGCTGGTGAACTCGCCGTCCGGCACCACAATGGAGAAGAAATCGAGAAATTCGTCATGGGGCGCGGAGACCATCGAATAGGCACGCCAGACGATGCTGCCGCTGGGCTTGCGCACCCCGAGGCGGGCGAACTGGCCAGCGGTGAAGCGAAACCCCGGGTCACGCGTGGTGCGCAGGGTGAACAGGTTGGGCGTCAACGTCTGCACCTCGAGCAGACGCTGGCGGGTGAACTTCTCTTCGCTGACGGTCATACTTCGCTCCCTTCGCGGACAACTTATCGGTTTTCGAGGGTTGCTCAGGCTTGGGAAAACCCCCAGGCGAGGCTGGCAAGACAAGGCAACGACCCGCGGAAACAACAGCCGACGGCCGGCCCGCAGGCGAGCGTAGCGAGTCAAAACAGCCGGCAAGCGGACCGGGCTCGCGTGCGAGTAGATTTCCCGATGAACATGACTCACTCCTCTCGCGCTTGAAGCGCGTGGATCACGAGCGATCTCCGAGGCTGTTTTAACGCGTATTGCCAACGCGGCTAGTTTCTCCTCGATTTGAACCCTTGATACTCCATTCCGACGCCCACAAACACCGCCAGTTCTTATGCCTATTCTCGAATCGCCCTACGCCCGCCTCGACCTGATCCGCCAGCCCGAGCAGCCCAACGAGCCGCTGCAGGCCTTCGACGCGGCCGACGAGTACCTGCTGACGCAACTGCATGAGCAGCAATTACCGGCAGGCAGCCGCGTGCTGATCCTCAACGACAGCTTCGGCGCGCTGGCCTGTGCACTGGCGCAGCAGGCCGAGGTCACCAGCAGTGGCGATTCACACCTGGCGCACCTGGCCCTCGAGAAGAATCTTCAGCGCAACGGGCTCGCCACCGACAGCGCGACCTTCGTTCCCGCTAGTGAGGCCGTACAAGGCCCGTTCGACCGGGTGCTGATTCGCGTACCCAAGACCCTCGCGCTGCTCGAAGAACAACTGATCCGCCTGCATGGCCAGCTGGCACCCGGCGCCCAGGTGATCGCCGCCGCGATGATCAAGCATCTGCCGCGTGCCGCTGGCGACCTGCTGGAAAAGTACATCGGCCCGGTGCAGGCGTCGCTGGCGGTGAAAAAGGCGCGCCTGCTGACTGCAACGCCGGTCGAGAAAGCCGCGCCCGTCTCGCCCTACCCGACCCGCTACCGGCTGGATCAGCCGGCCATCGAACTGCTCAATCACGCCAACCTGTTCTGCCGCGAGGACCTGGACATCGGCACCCGCGCCTTTCTGCCGCATCTGCCCAGGGCGCTCGGCAACCTGCGAGTGGCGGATCTCGGCTGCGGTAACGGCGTGCTCGGCATCGTCTACGCACTGGGCAATCCGCAAGCGCAGCTGACGCTGGTCGACGAGAGCTACATGGCGGTGCAGTCGGCGCGGGAAAACTGGCAGGCCATCCTCGGCGACCGGCCGGCCGACATCCGCGCCGGCGATGGGCTGGCCGAACAGCCGATGGATTCGCTGGATCTGGTGCTGTGCAACCCGCCGTTCCACCAGCAGCAGGTGGTTGGCGATTTCCTCGCCTGGCGCATGTTCACCCAGGCCAAGACGGCACTCGCCAAGGGCGGCGAGCTGTGGATCGTCGGCAACCGCCACCTCGGTTACCACCTCAAGCTCAAGCGCCTGTTCGGCAAGGTGGAGCAGGTCGCGGCGACACCCAAGTTCGTCATCCTGCGGGCGATCAAGCCATGAGCGAAGCACCGGTTCGGCTGAGCATTCAGCAGTTCGCGGCACGCACCGGGCTGTCCGCCGACACGCTGCGCTATTACGAGAAGATCGGCCTGCTGCGCCACGTTGCCCGCGACGCCAGTGGCTTTCGCGTCTACGGCCCGCGTGATCTCGAGTGGGTGGCCTTCGTCCTGCGCCTGAAGGACACCGGAATGCCGCTGGACGACATCACCCGCTATGCCGACCTGCGCGAACAGGGCGAGACGACGCTCGCAGCGCGCCAGGCCCTACTCGAAGCCCATGCCGCCAGGCTGCAGGCGCGCCTGCAACGGGACCAGGAACACCTCGACGCGCTGCAGGCGAAGATCGAGCTGTACCGCCGGCAAACAATCGCTTGACCTGGAGTTGACTCCAACCCGCAGGCTTTCCTCTACCCAATCGAGAGGAACCTCCCATGTCTGCAACGACCCGCTACACCGAAGGCCTGGCCAAGCTCGAAGAAATCGACGGCGAGGCCGGCCGCAAGGTCATCGACAGCCTGCAAGCCATCGCCCCGGATCTGGCGCGCTACGTCATCGAGTTCCCCTTCGGCGATATCTACCAGCGTCCCGGCCTCGACCTGCCGCAACGTGAGCTGGCCACCGTCGCCGCGCTGACCGCGCTTGGCCACTGCCAGCCGCAACTGGCGGTGCACATCCACGGCGCGCTGAATGTCGGCTGCACACCGGAGCAGGTGGTCGAGGTGATCATTCAGATGGCCGTCTACGCTGGCTTCCCCGCCGCGCTCAACGGCATGACAACGGCCAAGGCCGTGTTTACCGAACGCGGGCTGCTGACCGCCTCGACGCCGAATGCGAGCTGAATCAGACGAAATGAGCGAAGCGCCGCGGGGTACAGCTGCGAATATGCGAGGACTCCGCCCCCGTGGGAGCGGTCTTGACCGCGAACAGCCCAGGCACACCGGACACAGACCATCGCACAGACGGCGCCCAGCTCGCCCTACCGCTGCCAAGCCAAGCCCGAACCCTGTGGGAGCGGTCTTGACCGCGAACGGCCCAGGCACACCGGACACAGCCCCACCGCACAGATGGCTCCCAGCCCACCCTATCGATCCCGAGACAAGCCTGCCCCCTGTTCGGGGATCGGGCTATTCGCGGTCAAGACCGCTCCCACAGGCCACCGCATCACCACACCACCGCATCACCACCACCACGCCACTACACCGCCGAACCAACGCACAACGTCATCACCAAGCCACCGCCCCGTCAGGCCAACGGCAGCATGCTACCCTGCCCGGCCCTGCCTCCATTGCGCCTGCCCGATGTCCACTCACGCCAAGTTGCTGTTGCGCCACCAACGTCCCTTTATCAAGTTCTGGTTCGCCCGCGTCTTCACCGCGAGCGGCTTTCAGATGCTCGCCGTGGCCATTGGCTGGCACATGTATGCGCTGACCGGCAGCGTCCTCGACCTGGGCCTGGTCGGCCTCGCCGAATTCTTTCCGCGCCTGCTGTTCGTGCTCTGGACCGGGCAGGTCGCGGACCGCTTCGATCGGCGCCGGATCGCCGCGCTGTGCCAGGGGTTGCAGGGGCTGATCGCGCTGGCTTTGGTGCTCGGCGCCGGCGGGCTCGGGGTAACACGGGAAATGATCTTCGTGCTGGCCTTTTTGCTCGGTACCGCCCGTGCCTTCGAAGGGCCGGCGACCCAAGCGCTATTGCCGAGTCTGGTGCCCACGCAGCTATTTCCCGCGGCGGTCGCGGCTTCGTCCTCGGCGATGCAATCGGCCACCATCGTCGCGCCGGCGCTGGGCGGCCTGCTGTTCGCCATCGGTCCACTATGGGTCTATGGCCCGGTGGCGCTGCTTTTCGCCCTGGCCTGCAGCCTGATGCTGAGCCTGCCAAAACGCCCCGCGCCACCGAAGCAGACAGGCCCTGCGATGGACAACCTGCTCGCCGGCATGCGCTTCATCCGCAGCCGGCCGGATATTTTCGGCGCCATCTCGCTGGACATGTTCGCCGTGCTGCTGGGCGGCGCTACGGCGTTGTTGCCGGTGTTCGCCAAGGACATCCTGCTCACCGGGCCCTGGGGCCTCGGGCTGCTGCGCTCGGCGCCGGCGGTGGGGGCGCTGCTGATGTCGCTGTGGTTGGCGCGCTATCCCATCAACAAGCGCGTCGGCAGGGTCATGTTCGCGGCCGTTGGGGTGTTCGG
The DNA here is from genome assembly GCF_018138085.1 of Stutzerimonas stutzeri. Lineage (NCBI taxonomy): Bacteria > Pseudomonadati > Pseudomonadota > Gammaproteobacteria > Pseudomonadales > Pseudomonadaceae > Stutzerimonas > Stutzerimonas stutzeri. Next base: position 693,522 of record NZ_CP073105.1, on the reverse strand, counting down.
CCTGGCGACCATCGCCTTCGGCCTGTCCACCTCGTTCTGGCTGTCGCTGGGTGTGCTGGCGGTACTCGGCGCGGCGGACATGATCAGCATGGTCATTCGCGGCGCCTTCGTGCAGCTGGAAACGCCAGACGCCATGCGCGGCCGGGTCAGCGCGGTCAACGGCCTGTTTATCGGCGCCTCGAACCAGCTCGGCGAATTCGAATCCGGCCTGACCGCCCACTGGTTCGGCACCGTACCGGCCGTGGTGATTGGCGGCGTCGGTACGCTACTCATCACCGGCGCCTGGATGAAGCTGTTCCCGACACTGAGAGACCGAGATCAGTTGCATCGGGATCTGGGATAGCGGCTTCAGGCTTCAGGCTTCAGGCTTCAGGCTTCAGGCTTCAGGCTTCAGGCTTCAGGCTTCAGGCTTCAAAGTGTGCGCGGTGGCACCAAAGCAACGGCAAGCGCTTTTATGCTTTTGCCTGCCGCCTGCCGCCTGCCGCCTGCCGCCCTAAAAAAGCTTATCCAACGTAATCGGCAAATCCCTTACCCGCTTGCCGGTGGCGTGAAAGATCGCGTTGGCCACTGCCGCACCGACGCCGACGATGCCGATCTCGCCGACCCCTTTCGAACCCAGCGCGTTGACGATCTCGTCCTTTTCCTCGACGAAAAACACGTCGATGTCGTTGATGTCGGCGTTCACCGGGACGTGGTATTCGGACAGGTTGTGGTTCATGTAGCGACCCAGCTTGTGGTCGATCATGGTTTCCTCATGCAGGGCCTGGCCGATGCCCCACACCACGCCGCCGGCGATCTGGTTGCCAGCGGTCTTGGGATTGACCACCCGGCCCGCTGCCACGGCGCTGACCACGCGACTGACCTTCACGGTGCCCAGGGATTCGTCCACGCGCACCTCGACGAAGATCGCGGAGTGCGTTGCGGTGGAATAGCCGTTGCGCTTTTCGCCGGGCTTGAGGCTCACCTCGGCTTCCAGCACGCCGCTCACGGCGACGACCTGCTCCAGCGCAACGGCCGTTTCGGGTGAAGCTTTCAGGCGCATCTGGCCGTCGGCGAACTCGACATCCTCGAGCTTCGCCCCGGTAAAGGGCGAAACCGGCGATTGCTGGGCGGCGTCGAGCAGCTTCTGGCAGAGCGCTTCACAGGCTTGCTGCAAGGCGCTGCCGACAGACGACACCGTGGCCGAGCCGCCTTCGAGCGGCGCCTGGGACAGGCTGGAATCGCCGAGGCGAAACTCGACCCGCTCCATCGGCATGCCGGTGGCTGCCGCAGCGATCTGCGTCATGACCGTGTAGGTCCCGGTGCCGATGTCGGAGGTGGCGCTACTGACCACAAGGCGTCCATCCGGGCCCAGGCAGGCCTTGGCGCTGGCCGGCATCTGCATGGCTTCCCAGACGCCGGTGGCCATACCCCAGCCGATCAGCTGATTGCCTTCGCGCATGGAGCGCGGCGCCATGGAGCGGCGTGACCAGCCGAAACGCTCGGCGCCCTGCTCGTAGCACTGGCGCAGCTCCTTGCTGGAGTACGGCTTGTCCTCGTTGCCGTTGCGCTCGGAATAGTTGACCAGGCGCAGGGCCAGCGGGTCTACGTTCGCCGCATAGGCCAGCTCGTCCATGGCGCACTCCAGCGCAAATACGCCGATGGTCGCGCCGGGGGCACGCATGTCCAGCGGCGTGTAGACGTCGAGCGGCACCAGCTGGTAGTCCAGCTTCACGTTCGCGCACTGGTAGAGCATCCCCGACCACTCGACCTCGTGTTCGGTGAAGTCCTCGAAGGACGAGGTCTGGCCGATGGCCTGATGGGTGATGGCCTGCAACCGACCGTCCGCCGTCGCGCCCAGCGAGAGACACTGAACCGTCCGCGGCCGGTAGCCGAAGGTGAACATCTGCTGGCGCTTGAGCGCAACGCGCACCGAACGCTTGAGTTTGAGCGCCGCCATCACGGCCAGCGGCAACTGATACTGCGGGCGCAAGCCTGAACCGAAGGCACCGCCGACGAACGGCGAGAGGATGCGCACCCGGCCCTTCATGTCGAATATGTTTTCGACGTAGCGCATGCAGTTCTGCACGCCCTGGGTTTTTTCGTAGATCTCCAGCGTGCCGTCGGGCAGGTAATGCACCGTCGAGGCGTGCGGCTCCATCGGGTTGTGGTGTTCGACCGGCGTGCTGTATTGGACCTCGACCTTCACCGCGGCGCTCTGCAACGCCTGCTCCACATCGCCACGCGGCGGCGGCAGTTCGGCCGGTGCCTTGTGCATGCTGCCCAGCTCGCTGAGCAGGTCGGTGCGATGGGATTCGGCTTCGTACTCGACCTTCACCAGGCTGCCGGCGTAGCGCGCCAGCTCCAGGTTGTCCGCCACCACCAGCGCAATCGGCTGGCCGCTGTAGAGGATGCGATCGTTATATAGCGGGCGGAACGGCGAGCCATCGGCGGCATCGTCGTCTTCGTAGGGTTTGTCATAGCTGGCCACGGGCGGGCGGCTCTGGTGGGTCAGCACCAGCTGGACGCCCGGCACGGCTTCGGCCGCGCTGGCGTCGATGGAGACGATGCGCCCACGCGCAATGCTGCTGTTGACCACGCTGCCATAGAGCAGACCGGGCACATCGAATTCGGCGGCGTATTGCGCCTGGCCGGTGACCTTGAGCGGACCGTCGACGCGGTCGAGCGGCTGGCCGAACGGGGAAGTGGCAGGTTTCATCGGGCGGCTCCTTTGGCAGCGTCGGTCAGGGCGCGGACGATGGCGCGGTGGCCCAGTTCGATCTTGAAGGCGTTGTGTTCGAAGCCGCTGGCGCCTTCGAGGAGGATGTCCGCCGCAGCGTTGAAGGCGGCCTCGTCGGGCGCCTTGCCGACCAGCGCAGCCTCCGCCTCGGCTTTGCGCCAGGGTTTGTGGGCCACCCCGCCCATGGCGATGCGGGCGCTGCGGATGCCTGCACCGTCCATATCCAGAGCAGCCGCGACCGAAACCAGTGCAAAGGCGTAGGAGGCACGATCACGCAACTTGAGGTAGCTGCTGTGCGCGGAGAAGTCCTGTGGTGGCAACTCGACGGCGGTGATCAGCTCGCCATCGACCAGAGTGTTGTCCTGCTCGGGCGTTTGGCCCGGCAAGCGATGGAAGTCGGACATGGGGATGCGCCGCTCGCCCCGTTGCCCTTGCACGTGCACCACCGCCTCCAGTGCGGCCAGTGCTACGCACATGTCGGACGGGTGAACGGCAATACAGGCCTCACTGTGGCCAAGGATGGCATGGATGCGGTTGAGGCCGTCGCGCGCGGGGCACCCGCTGCCGGGCTCGCGCTTGTTGCACGGCGTGGTGGCGTCATAGAAGTAGTAGCAACGCGTGCGCTGCAGCAGGTTGCCGCCGGTGGTCGCCATATTGCGCAGCTGCGGCGAGGCGCCCGCGAGAATCGCCTGGGACAGGAGCGGATAACGCGCTTCGACGATTGGATGCCAGGCCAGATCGGCATTGCTGACAAGGGCACCGATGCGCAAGCCGCCATCGGCCGTCTCCTCGATATCGGCCAGCGGCAGCTGGGTGATGTCGATCAGCTGCGACGGGCGGGTGAGGTTTTCCTTCATCAGGTCGAGCAGGTTGGTGCCGCCGGCGATATAGCGGCTGTCGGGCCGGAACTGCGCGATGGCGTCTTCCACACTGACGGGGCGGGCATAGCTGAAGGGATTCATGGCGTCACCTCCTTCGCACCCGCGAGCCGTTCGCGCGTCTCGTCCGCGGCGTCCTCGATGGCGGCGAGGATGTTCGGATAGGCACCGCAGCGGCAGACGTTACCGCTCATCTGTTCGCGCAGGTCGTCACGGCTCTGGGCGCGCCCCTCGCCGATCATGCCCACCGCCGAGCAGATCTGTCCGGGCGTGCAATAGCCGCACTGGAAGGCATCGTGCTTGACGAAGCCGGCCTGCATCGGGTGCAGCGCTTCGCCCTTGGCCAGCCCTTCGATCGTGGTCAGTTCGGCGCCGTCGTGCATCACTGCCAGGGTCAGGCAGCTGTTGATGCGCTTGCCATTGAGGAGCACCGTGCAGGCGCCGCACTGGCCGTGGTCACAGCCCTTCTTGGTACCGGTCAGGTGCAGCTGTTCGCGCAGTAGATCGAGCAGCGTGGTCCAGGGGAAAACCTCGACGTCGCGGCGCTGGCCGTTCAGTTGAAGGGTGATGGAACAGGCGGAGATCCCACCTGCAGTGGATGACGTTTCGCTCATGGCAGCCTCACGGTTCGGGGGGCCTCGCGCGCCTGTTCTGTGCAGGATCAGCGAAGACCTCAGGCATTCGATGCGCTTTCCGTGCGCCTAGGGTCTGTTGACGTTTCGTCGCGAGCCGCGTTGCTGCGTCAAATGACGCCAGGCAAGGCGCGGGACGCAGGTAATGGTGTTCCCTTGCCAAGTCCCGCAACGCTGCATGGCGCCATTTGACGCGCAACCCTTCGGGACGGGCCTGTTTTTGCGCGATGCGGCGTTATTCGTCGCTCATTTGGAACAACCAAACGTCCCTCCTCATGCCTTGCCTCGCGCAAAAACAGGCTCCGGCGCGGCCGCGTACGAAACGCCATCAGACCCTAGGGTACGACTGCCCCGGCGGAAAAATCGTTCAGCGGGAAATCGGAGGCCTCGGGGCGCCACCCGGCTCAACCCGGCCGTCGATCCTCCGGACGATCGATGTCCTGCAGCACGGCGGGATCGTCCACTTCGATCTCGATCACCGAAGGCCCATCGAATAACGCCTGCGCGCCCCGCTCGCCGGTCAGCACGCGCAACAACGCACCGAAGTCGGCCCCTATTCCGCGCGGATGACCGCGCTGCCCGCGGTACACCGGCACCACCAACCGTTGCGGCTGAATGGCTGCGGCGATGCGCTCGAGGGTGTCGTGTTGCAGGTACGGCATGTCACCCAGTGCTACCAGCCAGCCGCGGCGAGCCGGGCAGCGCGACACCGCCTGGGCCAGGCTGTGCCCCAGGCCGTTGCTGCGAACCACCAGCGTTTGTGCGCCGAAGGCGTGGGCCTCGCGCTCGAGCCAGGCGACCAGGCTGGCGTTGTCCTCGCGCGTCACCACCAGCAGGCGATCACCGATGCCGGCCACTGCGCGCAGCGTGGCTGCCAGGACCGGCGGCGCATCGACGGCCGACGTACAGCCGGCCAGCAGTTTGTCCTCGTCGCTGTATTGGCGGTAACGGCTGCCTTGTCCCGCGGCGAGGACGATGGTGCACAAATCGTCAGGCACAGCGCCGCTCCGTCGCGACTCGTTCGCGCGCCGCGCCATTCTTGATGGCCACCACCTGAGCCATCAGCGACAGGGCGATTTCGGCCGGCGTGCGACTGCCGATCGGCAGTCCGATCGGGCCGTGCAGCCGGTTCACGTCGCCTTCGCTGAGCCCCAGCGAGAGCAACCGGGACTTGCGCTTCTCGCTGTTGACCCGCGAGCCCAGCGCACCGACATAGAAGGCATCGGACTGCAGCGCGGTGAGCAGCGCCATGTCGTCCAGACGCGGGTCGTGGGTCAGCGCCACGATGGCGGTGTGGGCGTCCGGCTCGATGGCCAGCACGGCATCGTCCGGCATGCCCGCCACGAAGCGGACGGCGGTGTCGCCCCAGTCGTGGCCGTAGCCTTCACGGGGGTCGCAGATCAGCACCTCGAAGCCGAGGCCGCTTGCCAATTCGGCGGTATAGCGCGACAGCTGCCCGGCGCCGATCATCAGCAGGCGCCAGGTCGGACCGAAGGGCGCACGCAGGGTCGCGCCATCGAAGCGCAGCGTCTCGTTGCGCCCGGCTGGCAGGAGAGTCACCACGCCGCTGGACAGATCCAGGCAGCGCAACAGGCGTTCATGATCGGCGCAGCGCTGCAGCAGTTCGTCCAGCCAGCCCACGTCGGTCAGCGGCTCTTCGAGCAGGCGCAAGGTACCGCCACAAGGCAGGCCGAACCGCGCGGATTCCTCCTTGCTGACGCCATAAGTGATCAGCTCGCACGCGGCACCGCGATCGACCACCGCCTTTCGGCGCGCCAGCAGGTCATCCTCGACGCATCCGCCGGAGACCGAGCCCTCGACGCGACCGTCATCACGCAGTGCCAGCAGTGCGCCCACCGGCCGCGGTGCGCTGCCCCAGGTTTCCAGCACCGTGTAGAGCACCACTGCATGCCCTTCACGCAGCCAGTCGTGGGCGCGTCGCAGCACCCCCAGATCGACACTGTCCATCGTTTTCCCCGTGAATTTCAGACGATGCGCCGGTCGCGCCGACATGTCTTCAATGACTGGCCGCACGTCAGGTTAGTTCGCCTGCGGCCTATCGATCGCGGATGAGCAATGCCTCTGGCAAGCGCAACCGGGAAGCGAAACCAGCCGGTCACCGAATGAAATTCAACCCGGTGCAGGGTCGGTGTAAGATGCGCGGCTTTTGCGAGCAACGCCTGGATGGGCTTTGCTATAGCAACCAACTGCCCAAAGAGGCAGCCACCACGCACACTGCCAGCCCTGACCGGCCCACACGAGGATTGACCATGCTGGAGAAGCTGTTCCAACTCAAGGCGCACAACACCACGCTGCGCACCGAGATCCTCGCCGGTCTCACCACCTTCCTGACGATGGCCTACATCCTCTTCGTCAACCCGAGCATCCTCGCCGAGACCGGCATGGACCACGGCGCGGTGTTCGTCGCGACCTGCCTGGCCGCGGCCATCGGTTCGGCAGTCATGGGCCTGATCGCCAACTACCCGATCGCCCTGGCTCCGGGCATGGGTCTCAACGCCTTCTTTACCTACACCGTGGTGCTGACCATGGGCTACACCTGGCAGACGGCGTTGGGTGCGGTGTTCCTTTCCGGCGCGATCTTCTTCCTGCTGTCGATCTTCAAGATCCGCGAGTGGATCATCCACAGCATTCCGCTGGCGCTGCGTTCGGGTATCGCCGCCGGTATCGGCCTGTTCCTGGCGATCATCGCCCTGAAGAATGCCGGCATCGTCGTCGATAATCCGGCCACGCTGGTGGGCCTCGGCGACCTGACCGCCGGCGGTCCGCTGCTGGCCTGCCTGGGCTTCTTCCTGATCGCCGCACTGGCCTACCGCAACGTCACTGGCGCGGTGATGATCGGCATTCTCGTAGTCACGGTGCTGTCGATCGTGCTCGGCCTGTCCGAACTCAACGCCGTGGTGTCGATGCCGCCCTCGCTGATGCCCACCCTGCTGCAGCTGGATATCGCCGGCGCGCTGGACATCGGCCTGCTGAGCGTGATCTTCGCGTTCCTCTTCGTCGACCTGTTCGATACGTCCGGCACCCTGATCGGCGTCGCGCAGAAGGCCGACCTGCTGGACAAGGACGGTCGCATGCCGCGCCTGGGCCGTGCGCTGCTGGCTGACAGCACCGCGACCATGGCCGGTGCCGCATTGGGCACCTCGACCACCACCAGCTACATCGAATCGGCCGCCGGCATCAGCGCGGGCGGGCGCACCGGCCTGACCGCCTGCGTGGTTGCGCTGCTGTTCCTGCTGAGTCTGTTCTTCGCGCCGCTGGCGGGCGCCGTACCGGCCTACGCCACCGCGCCGGCGTTGCTGTTCGTCGCGGTGCTGATGATGAGCAGCCTGGCCAATATCGACTGGGACGACCTCACCGTCGCCGCGCCGGTGGCCATCGCCGCGCTGGCCATGCCGCTGACCTTCTCCATCGCCAACGGCATCGCCTTTGGCTTCATTGCCTGGACGGCGATCAAGCTGCTCGCCGGTCGCTGGCGCGACCTGAGCCCGGCGATGTGGGTGCTGTCGATCCTGTTCGTGATCAAGCTGGGCTTCTTCAACGGCTGACGTTCCACCCTACGATTACCCATCACTTCAAGAGTCTTCATGAGCGCACCGCATTTCGACCCCGCCACCTACGATGCCCAACTCGCCGACAAGACAGCAAGGCTGGTGGAACTGCTGGCGCCCTTCGATGCCCCCGCGCCAGAAGTCTTCGATTCGCCACGCGAACACTATCGCCTGCGCACCGAGTTCCGCCTGTGGCGCGAGGACGGCCAGCGGCATTACGCGATGTTCGAGCCCGGCGACAAGCACACACCGATCCTGATCGACGACTTCCCTATCGCCAGCCGCCGCATCAACCAGTTGATGCCGCAGCTCAAGGCCGCCTGGCAAGCCAGCGAAACCCTGAGCTTCAAGCTGTTCCAGGTAGAGTTCCTGACGACCCTGTCTGGCGATGCGCTGATCACCCTCGCCTATCATCGCCCGCTGAACGACGCCTGGCAGGCCGAAGCCGAGAAGCTCGCAGCGAGCCTGGGCGCTAGTATCGTCGGCCGTTCCAAGGGCAAGCGCATCGTCATCGGACGGGACTATGTCACCGAGCAGCTGACCGTCGCCGGCCGCACCTTCAACTATCGCCAACCCGAAGGCGCCTTTACCCAGCCCAACGGCGAGGTCTGTCGGAAGATGCTGAACTGGGCGTTCGACGCACTGGGCGAGCGCAGCGACGATCTGCTGGAACTCTATTGCGGCAACGGCAACTTCACCCTGCCGCTGGCGACCCGCGTGCCCAAGGTGCTGGCGACCGAGATCAGCAAGTCCTCGGTCAACGCCGCGCTGGCCAACCTCGATGACAACGGCATCGACAACGTCAGCCTGGTGCGCCTGTCCGCCGAAGAGCTGACCCAGGCATTGAACGAAGTGCGCCCGTTCCGCCGCCTGGCCGGCATCGATCTGAAGAGCTACGACTTCGGCAGCGTTTTCGTCGACCCGCCACGCGCCGGCATGGATCCGGACACTTGCGAGCTGACCCGGCGCTTCGAGCGCATCCTCTACATTTCCTGCAACCCGGACACCCTGGCGGCGAACATCGCCCAGCTGCAAGATACCCACCGCATCGAGCGCTGCGCCCTGTTCGACCAGTTCCCCTACACCCATCACATGGAATCGGGCGTGCTGCTGGTGCGGCGCTGAGCCTCGTCCGAGATTCCGCGCAGCGATGAACCACCGCAGCTGACGGGACTTTCTGTTCCGTCTGCCTGCGGAGCCCCCGCCAACGGAGGGCGAACCGCCACGCATCAGCCAGACAGGCTGGTTCGAACGCAAGCACCATGAAGTGAGCGAAGCCAAGTTCAGCCGTGAGTCAGTCGGCGGCCGCGCCAACTGTGTGGCCTGTCACCGCGACGCCGAGCGGGGCGATTTCAACGAACACCGGTTGATATCCCGCGCTGAAGCGGGACAGCCGGAGCTGCTTGCGACCCGACCGCCCCGAACACGCCCATCGTCAGCCTCGCTGGCCAGCGCCCGCCGGGCGGCGACTGAACGAGTGGGGGGCATGCCTGCCCCCACCCGAACCGGTTCAGTCCTTGTCTTGCGGCACCGGCCTGTCGGACTTTCCGATGACCGCCACGCCCGTCGTTTTACCGTCACGTTCGCGTTCACCGCTGGTGTTGGCCAGCAGGCTGGTGGTCGCGGTCTGCAGGAACGCCTGCAGCTGCTCAGCCATCAGCGGATCGATCTGGTCCGCCTTGAGCCGTTGCGCCTGCGGCTGACCACCGAGTTGATAGCGGTACAAGCGCGGCTCCTGGTCCTTGGGCTGCACCAGAATCTGGTCGCCCCGCACCATTGCGACGGTCTGGTCACCGCCCGACGGCTTGATGATGCCGAAACCGGGGTCATTTGCCGGCAGCGCCAGCAGATCGCGTCCCCAGCACTGGTGACGAACCTCCCCGCCGAGACGGCCCATGATGGTCGGCACCATGTCTACCTGCGTGCCGACCACGTCACGACGGCTGCCGAAGCGCTCGGTCACACCCGGCCCGATAAGCAGCATCGGCACGTTGAAGCGGTACAGGTCCATCTCGGTCAGCTGTTCGGTAGCGCCAAAGCCATGGTCGCCGACCACCACGAACAGGGTCTGGTCGAACCAGGGTGCCTTGCGCGCCTTCTCGAAGAACTGGCCCAGCGCCCAGTCGGAATAACGCATCGCAGTCAAGTGCTCATCCAGCGAGCCGTGCCCCGTTACCGGCTCGACCGGCAGCGGGTCGGGAAGCGCATAAGGCGTGTGGTTGGAAAGGGTCTGCAACAGCGCGTAGAAGGGCTCGCCGGTATCCAGCTTGTCCAGCTCTTCGATGGCGCGACCGAACATGTCCTGGTCGGATACGCCCCAGGTCGGGTCTTCCACCACCGGATCGATGTATTCGTTCCGGCCGACGAAGCGTGTCATGCCCTGGTTGCCGAAGAAGCCAGACTGGTTGTCCCAGGCGAAATCGCCGTTATAAACATAGACGTCGTTGAATCCCCGACCGCCGAGCAACTGTGGCAAGCCGGAAAAACGATGCCCGCCCTCGGGTGTCTGCATCAGGTATTCGAAGCCGGGCAGGTTCGGGAAGCAGGCCATGCTGGCGAACATGCCCTGGTGGGTGTGGGTGCCGTTGGAGAAGAAGCGACTGAACAGCAGCCCGTCCTTGGCGAGGCGATCGAAGTACGGCGTGATGCCGTCCTGGCTGCCCAGCGCACCGACGAAGTGACCGGCGAAACTCTCCATCAGGATGACCACCACGTTGCGCACCGCCAGCTGGCCGTCCGACGGGGGCTGATAATCGCGCCGTACGGGTGCCAGCTCGGTATCGACCAGTGTGTCGTTGTCGGTCAGCAGCAGCTCACGGGTGACGGACTGCGCCTCGTCGGCCGGCAAGGTCGCCTTCCAGGTATTTTCGCGGTGGCTCGAATAGCGATTCTTGGCCGCGTCGTAGAGAGACAGCGTGCCGTTCAGGCCAAGATGGTTGGCGAACATCGAATCGGTGGTGTAGGCATCGCCCCAGCGCAGCGGCGACCCTTGGCGCAGCGTGCCACGTGCGGCCACCACGCAGACCAGCACCAGCAGCGTGAACACCGCCGCACGGGTGTACCAGGGCGCGCCGTTGCGGCGCACGCCCGTCGAGGGCAACGTCGGGCGGCCGCGCGTCAGGCGTTCCAACCAGCCGAACAGGGCGTACATGGCCAGGCTCGCCACACCCCAGACTGCCAACAGCCGGAGGACCGGAAAGCCGTTCCACAGCATGCTCAGCACGGTCGCCGGATCTTCCTGCAGGTACTGGAAGACCAGACCGTTCAGCCGCTGGTGGAATTCACGGTAGAAGTCCAGCTCGATCAGCCCGAGCAGAATCGCCAGGCTGGCGCAGACGGTCAGCCATGCGCGCAACAGACCGCGCGCCGCCGTCACCCGGACACTCAAGGTGCCGAGCAGCAGCGGCAACAGCGCATACACCGCCACTCGCAGGTCGAAGCGCAGGCCATTGCCGAACGCCTCGACGAAGCTGTCAAGCGGCGTGTTGCCGATCAGCTCGCGGTTGAACAGCAGCAGGCCCAGGCGCAACAGGGCGAACATGAACAGCAGCGCCAGTGCGCTGGCCAGGATGAAGCGCAGGTGCGCGGCCAGGGTGATGGGGCCAGGCGGATTGAGGTCTCGGCTGGACCGCCGCGGGGTCGCGCGCATGGATTTTCCTTAGTGAAGGCAGAAGACGTACGGGAGGTGGCTCAGAGCAGGATCACCGCCCACACCAGGCCGATCAGACAGAGCGCCAGCAGTTGCGCGGCGCTGCCCATGTCCTTGGCCTGCTTGGAGAGCGGATGCAGTTCGAGGGAAATGCGGTCGACGGTCGCCTCGATGGCGGAATTCAGCAACTCGATGATCAGCGCCAGGAACACCACGCCGACCAGCACGGCACGCTCGACGCGGCTGACATCCAGCAACAATGCCACGGGTATCAGGATCAGGTTCAACAATACCAGCTGACGGAACGCCGCCTCGCCGCGGTAGGCAGCCTTCAGGCCCGCCATCGAATAGCCGGAAGCGTGCCAGATACGGGCAAGGCCGCTGCGTCCTTTCATGGCAGCGCCGTCGCTGACCAGAGGTGTCGGTTCCGGTGCCGTCACTGGTCTCCTCCATGTGCAAAAGCCGCAGCATGCGCACTTTGCAGCAACTGCCAATCCGTCTCGGGCATCGCATCGCGATGACGCGCTAGCTGCCGCATGTCATGGCCGGCGGCCGCACGGGAACGCAGACGCCGACGACTCTTTTCCAGATCAAGCAGTGCGATTTCGATCAGGACGGCATCCGCCTCGCCGACGACCTTGATGAAGATGTGCTTGGGGTAACAGCAGCCGTGTTGCCAGCGGGCCCGATGGTAACGGCTCAGCGTGCGGCCGACGGACTCGAGCATTTGCTGGTGCACACTTGCGCCGTAGCGCTGGTCCAGGCGGTCTTCATACCACTGTTCGAGACTGACGAAGCCCTGCAGCTCTTCGGTGACCAGCAACGCCTGCCACTGCCCCGCTTGCCGTTGAGTACCGCAGAACGCGATGGCCGGCACCCGCACGCCAAGGCGCGAGAACGCCTGCAACGCGTCGCGCTCACGCAGCACGGTAGGCCGACCGAGCGGATGCCATAGGGAGCGATACAGGTGGCCGATCTGCCGCTTGCAGTAGAGCAGGCCGCCTCGACGGGCCTGCAGCCGCTGCACCCCGCTCTCGCCGTCGCGGCGCAAGTTCGGTGGTTCGACCCACTCGCCCTGCGTGTTCCACCATTGTTCGAAATCATCGGCGGCCTCGACCGAACGCGGGAGAACGACAGCAGCCATGCTCAGCTCCTTTTGCGCAACACGTAGACACGCCACATGGCGTATCCCGGGAGAAAGTCCCTGTGGCCGACAATGTCGAATCCGGCCTCGCCGAATTCCGCTTCGATCTTCGAGCGCGGAACCACGAATCTGTTTTTATTTTCTTGGTCCGGTCGCCGGCGCTCCAAGCGCTTGCGTTTCCAGGACTTGTAGTTGCCGTCTACCCAGAGCGAGAGGATAACCGTATCACGGGACACCCGGTGAAACTCACGCAACATGGTCAGGCGATGCGCCGGCTCGGCGATGTGGTGCAGCAAGCGCATGCTGAAGATGCAATCGACCGCATTGGCGCCCATGTCGATGGCAAAGGCTGAGGTTCGAAAGGTTTCTACCCGCTTGACCACCTGAGGAGGCTGTGCCGCACGCGCGATGGCCAGCATATCGGCAGAATTGTCCGCAGCAAAGATCATCCGGCTCGGGTGTTCGGCCAACAACGGCCAGAACCGCCCCGCGCCGCAAGGTAGATCCAGGACCAGATCGGGATCGCCGGCCAGCTTCAACGCTCGCCGGGCCATTTGCTCGTCACGCCAGTGCGACAGCCGACGGGCCAAGCCGTCCTGATGTTTGCGCAGATACTGGCGAGCATGCTCACGGTCATATTTGCGCGAAAACTCGAGTTCGATCGGGCTTGAGCGGGTCATGGCGGGCAGTCCAGTTGTTAAACAGACCACCACGCTAGCGGCAGGGGCATCAAGCTGCCGTCAAGGGAATGTGAAAATTCCGTCAAGCCGCGGCCTCACTGAAGTGGACTCGGAAGCAGCTGCCACTCGGCGCACGCTGCTCGAGGCTGACTGACCAGCCCTGATGCGCGCAGATGCGACGAACCAACGAGAGTCCCAGGCCGAGCCCTTCGCCGCGGCTTTGCGCGCCGCGTACGAAGGGCTGGAAGATACGTTCCTGCTGTTCCGGCGGGATGCCGACACCAGTGTCCTCGACGCGAAAGCCACCCGACTCGATGATCAGTTGCACTGACCCGGCTTCGGTGTAATGCAGCGCATTGCGCAGCAGGTTCGACATTACCGAGCCGAGCAATATGGGATTGTATTCGCCGCTATCCTCACCTTCTGACCGAAGAGAAAACGCCAGGCCTTTTTCGATGAACAGAGGCGCCCAGCGGTCAGTCTGGTCTTCGGCGACCGCGGCAAGCCGAGCCGTACCGAGAAACGCCGTCTGCTCGGGACGCGCCCGGGCCAGCATCAGGAAGGTCTCCACCAGCTCATGCATCTCCTGCGCCGCGCGCTCGATGCGCTGGGCCTGTGTTCGTGACTTGACCGGCAGGTCGGCCTGAGCGAGCAGTTCGCAGGCGCCGAGGATCACCATCAGCGGGGTACGTAGCTCGTGACTGACATCGCTGGTGAACAGCCGCTCGCGCTCCAGGCTCTGTCGCAGTTGTCCCAGGGTACTGTCGAAGGCGGCAGCCAGATGGCCGACCTCGTCGTCCGGATACTGCAAGGCCAGCGGCGGGGCCAAGGCATGCAGTTGATCGCGATGGCGCACCTGTTGAGCCAGGCGTGACACCGGCGCCATCACCTTGTCCGCCATCAGCCGCCCCAGCCCCCAGGCACCCACGATGCTCAGCAGGAAGCCTGCCAGCACCACGCCGAACAACGCCGTTTCGCGCGCCTCGAACTCCTGCTGCTCCTCGACCAGCATGTATCGCTCGCCGTCGATCTCGCGCAGGTAAACGTAGTAGGCGTCGTCATGGCTGACCACTTCTGTGAAGCCGGGAGCCACATCTCGAAACGCCTCAGGAATTTCGTATCCCGGCACATCCGAAGCAAAGAAACGCGTAGCCGCATCCAGTCGCGGCGCGGTCTTGAGCACGAGCACATCATTGAGCACGCCATCCAGCTCGCCGCCCAGCTCCTGCGTGACCAGATGCTCCTCGATGAAATGCACCACCGCAACGATGCCCAGCGAGAATACGCCACTGACCACGAACGTCATCAGGGTGAAGGCGATGACGATACGCCGCGCAAACGGCTGCTTAGTCAGCATGATCGAGCTCCGCCAGACGAAAGCCAACGCCATGCACGGTATGTAGTAGCGGCTTGTCGAAGGGTTTGTCGAGTACCTGACGCAACTGATGAATATGGCTGCGCAGGCTGTCGCTGTCGGGAACGTCGTCGCCCCAGAGGGCTTCTTCCAGCTGCTCGCGGCGCACCACCGCGGGGCTCTTCTGCATGAGGACGGTGAGCAGCTTGTGACCGATCGGGTTCAACCGCAGAGACTGCCCGGCTCGCGTCGCCTGCAGGGTGTCGAGGTCATACTGGAGGTCGCCAACCTGCAGCTTCTGCTTGCGCGCGCCCTGGCTGCGCCGTAGCACCGCCTCGATGCGCGCCACCAGCTCGGACAGCGCGAACGGCTTGATCAGGTAGTCGTCGGCCCCGGACTTGAGCCCCTGCAGCCGATCGTCCAGGGCATCGCGGGCGGTGAGCATGATGATCGGCGTGTCGCGCCCGGCATCCTCGCGCAAACGCTTGCAGACCTGATACCCATCTATTCCGGGCAGCATAATGTCCAGCACGATCAGGTCGTAGTGCGCCGTCGCGGCCAGATGCAGGCCGCTGAGCCCATCCTGGGCGCAGTCGACCACGAAGCCCTTGAGTTCGAGGTAGTCCAGAACGTTGGCCAGGATGTCTCGGTTATCTTCGATCACCAGAATGCGCATATCGACTCGCTAGCGGAACAATGACGGAATTTTCACGGCTTCTTTACGACGGCCTCACAGGCAGGTGCTCAGACTTCGGCGGGTCCGGCCTCGCCCGTGGATCATATGATGACATCTGCGCGCCCTGCTTGACTTCGTTACCGCTCGCTTGCCGAGGCGACACGCCTCTTCCGGTTGCCGCTCATTTCGGCCAGCGTTGAATCTTGCCGGCGCCGCTCATGGCGCTTCTCCGGAGCTCCAATGCCTGCCCTGCCCAACACCGCCCTCGACAGCCGCCCGTTCAACTTCACCCTGGCCTTCGGCCTGCCATTGCTGGCGATGCTGGTGCTGCTGCTCGGTGACCCGAGCCAGCTCGACTTCGCCCTGTCGCGGCTGTTCTACGAGCCGGGCTCGGGGTTCGTCGGCCGCCACAGCTGGTTGCTCGAAGACGTTCTGCATGACCGCGTCAAACAGCTGGTGATCCTGCTCGCCGTGCTGGCACTGGTCGGCTTCGTCCTCAGCCTGCTGCCGACGCGGCTGGCCGCGTGGCGTCGGCCGCTGGGCTGCCTGGTGCTGTCACTGGCACTGTCGACCAGCATCGTCACACCGTTCAAGGCGCTGACCGGCGTGCACTGTCCCTGGAGCCTGACCGACTTCGGCGGCAGCGAGACCTACACACCGCTGCTCAGCGAACGGGCACCCACGCTCAAGCCAGGACGCTGCTGGCCGGGAGGCCATGCGTCGGCGGGCTTTTCGCTGCTGGCGCTGTTCTTCGTCCTGCGTGACCGGCGCCCGCGCGCGGCGCGTTACGCGCTGGCCTTCGCATTGACGCTCGGTACCGTGCTGTCGATCGGACGGGTGATGCAGGGCGCGCACTTCATGTCGCACAACGTCTGGACGCTGCTGTTCGACTGGCTGATCGGAACGGCCTGCTACCGGCTGGTGCTGTACCGCCGTATCGCCTCACCGGCAATGGCGCCGGCCATCGACGCCGCTCGCTGACAGCCGATTGCCGCGCAGCCATCCGGGTTGCGCGGCCACGCTTACGCCACATTCCATGGGCGGGAAATAGCCGCCAGGACACCGCTTAGCGGCGATGGTAGGCCTGCGCCTTGGCCTGATCGACATGATGGCGCCACTCGCGATCGCGCTCACGCTCCAGCGCGTCGCTGCGCCAGGCCGACAGCCCGCCGCTGGATTCGAGCATCGCCTGGCACTGGCGATAACCGTCGCCCCAGCCTTCGCTATAAAGCGGCTGCGCCTGGGCGCGCGACACATTCTTGCGAAAGGAAGCCATCCCGCCAGCCGCCTGTCGCCCGCTGTCACAGCCGGCCTCGAAGCCGTCGGCATAATCCACCGGATAGCCCTCGGCGAGCAGCCCTTGCGCCGAACTCTGGCAACCGGCAAGGCCTGCGATACCGGCGCACAACAATGCCAGCAAACCCAGGCGAGCGCCGGGCAGCACGCGGCGGCATGTGATGAGACGGGCGGAATGCGGGAGACGAACGTTCATCGGTTACCTCACCTGAAGCACAGGACAGCGCCGCGGTGCAGTGCACGCCGCGGCCACAGTGCAAAGCCTGCACCTGCCGTCGTCAGGGTTTCGTCAAACCGACGTGAATGAAGCGTGAAAACAACCGGCGGGCCTAGTGGCCCGGGCGGCGGAAGCTGTAGAACAGGTTGGGTTCACTGACCACGTAGAGCGTGCCGTCGTCGTCCAGGGTCACGCCCTCGGGGTGCGGTGCGGTGTGCTGGAGGTCGCTGGTGAACCGATTGAAGCTGCGGTAACTGAGCATCTTGCCGCTGTCGCTGAGCTCCATGACCAGGTGCGATTCATCGCTGAGGAGAATCAGGTGGCCGGTTTCGGCATCGTAATGGATGTCCGACAGGTCGGTGGCAAAGACCTGATCGTCGATCCAGTCGGTGTGGTCGACAATCGTCAGCTGCAACGGGCCCTCGAGGCTCGCCGCCACACCTTTCACTTCGTATAGCTGGCGCGGGTCACGCTCCTTGACGATGAACATCCGGTCGCCCGCCGCGTCGTAGCTCAAGCCCTCGAAGCCCTTGTTGCCGTTGAGGTGGATGCCCAGGGAAAAGAACTGCGCTTCGGACACGTCGACGCTGCGCGGCGCAGCTGGAAGGGTGAAAATGCTCACCTGCTGCGCGCGTTCGTCCGACACCGCGACTCGCCCGCCGCCCATGTAGGTCACCCCTTCGATGTCGCCGAAGCCGGTCAGCGGATAGTGCTCGAGCAGCTCGCCGGTCTTGCTCAGCACCAGCAATTCGGTGGGGCCACCGTTGACCACCGCCAACAGGCGGTCCAGATCACGGTCATAGGTAATGGCAGACAAGTTGCGCTCGACGCCCGCGACGGGCTTGCCGTCAATCTCGACCTCGTAGCCGGGCAGCCAGCGATCAGCCGAGACGTCGTGGGTGACGTCCATCTGCCGGGTCAGGTAGAAATACAGCCGCTCGTTCCAGTGCAGCGCCAGCGCCGTTGCGACAAAGGCCAGCAGCAACACAGCCAGGCCGGCCAGCCGGTAGCGGCGCCGAAGCAACACACCCAGGCGTTGCGTGTTATAGGAACCTGTTTGCATCATCGCGACTCATCCTCTGCGCTGGCACCGCCAGTGTTTCTGCTCCGGGAGCATTCAATGTTCAGCCTGTCTCGCTTCACGTCGCGCCTGCGGGGCTGGGCACGCCAGCTCAAGCGTGACGTCATGACGCTCTGGCTCTGCGCCCGCCACCCGGATACGCCCTGGTGGCTGCGCGCGCTACTGGTCTGCGTGGTCGCCTACGCGCTCAGCCCGATCGACCTGATCCCGGACTTCATCCCGCTGCTCGGCTATCTCGACGACCTGCTGCTTTTGCCCCTCGGCATCTGGCTGGCCATACGCCTGATGCCTCCGGCCATCCTCAGCGAGTGCCGCGCCCAGGCGCTGGCCTGGGAGGACACACCGCGCCCGGTAACCCGCGCCGGCGCCGTAGCGGTGGTGCTGATCTGGGTATCGGGGGCCGCTGCCCTGGCCTACTGGCTGATGCAGCGCTGAGCGACACGGCGACCATAAACAAGCGAATGTGAAAAAAATGTCGCGAGCGCAGCGGCGGCGCACTGCCCAGCGTGTGGATGAGGTGGGCTTAAGACTGGCTTAAGGCTGGCCCCCAACAATCGCCCCAGGCTTCTAACCGAGGTTCCCCGATGGAACTGCCCTGGGTTGAACACACTGACGTACTGGCGCGCATCGGCCGCGAATCGCCGCTGACCCTGCAACTGGCGCAACCGGGCCAGGGGGCGCGGCGGGCGGCGCTGGAACATTTCATCGCCCTGCGCTTCGCCGAGAGCTACCAGGCGCGGATCCGCCACTTCATGCCCTGTCTGCTGGGCCTGCATGGCGACGACGGCGCGGTGCAGGGCGCGGTCGGCCTGCGCAGCGCCCGGCGCCGGCCGCTGTTTCTCGAACGCTACCTGGACGAGCCCATCGAGCAGGCCGTGAGCAGGCGCAGCGGCATGCCGATTTCACGCGGCGAGATCGTCGAGGTGGGCAACCTGGCCGCTTTTGGCAATGCCTCGGCGCGTCTGCTGATCGTCGCCCTGACCGACCTGCTGATCGCCCAGGGCTTCCGCTGGGTGGTCTTCACCGGCACGCCGACGTTGCTCAACAGCTTCCAGCGCCTGGCACTCGACCCGATGCCGCTGGGGCTGGCCGATCCGGCGCGGATGGGCGAGGAGCTGGCCGACTGGGGCAGCTACTACGCCAGCCGGCCGCAGGTCATGGCCGGCGAGATCCTGCCCGGCCACCAGCGTCTGCTGCAGCTAGGCATCTATCCACGGCTGGGCTACGAACCACTGTTCAATTTCGGGGAGGTACCGCATGCAGCCTGCAGCTGAACGTTTCTGGGCGACCCTCGAGCGCCATGCCGGCATCGCCCTGCGCGAAGGTCCGCATCAACTGAGCTACGCGCAGCTGCGCGAGGCGGTGGATAGCCGCGCCGACCAGCTCGCGCGGTTGGGCGTGCAGCGCGTCGCCCTGGCGCTGGACAACGGGCTGGAGTGGGCACTATGGGACCTTGCGCTGCTGCGCGCCGAATTGGTCTGCGTGCCACTGCCGGGCTTTTTCTCGCCGGCCCAGCATGCCCATGTGTTGCAGCATGCCGGCATTGATTGTGTGATCGGAACGGCGAATCCGCTGACCGAGGCGTCCGGCTTCGAGGCGACGGCGCCCGGCGTGCTGCAACGCCCGTTGCAATCGGTCACATCTGTACCGGCCGGCACCTTGAAGATTACCTACACCTCCGGCACCACCGGCCAGCCCAAGGGCGCCTGCCTGGATGCCGAGGCCCAGCTGGCGGTCGCCGACAGTCTGTGGCAGGCCAGCCTGCCCTGCGCGGTGCAGCAGCATCTGTGTGTGCTGCCGTTGGCGACGCTGCTGGAAAATATCGCCGGGCTCTATGCGCCGCTGTTGGCTGGCGCCTGCGTCGAACTGCGTCCGCTGGCCGAGATCGGCTTCAGTGGCAGCGCCGGCTTCGACTTGCCGCGCTTTCTCGCCACGCTGAACCAGAGCCGACCGCACAGCCTGATCCTGCTGCCGCAACTGCTGCTGGCCATTGTCAGTGCCGCCGAACAAGGCGTGCCACTGCCCGATTCACTTCGATTCGTCGCCGTCGGCGGTGGCCGGGTCGCCCCGCAGTTACTCGAGCGCGCCGAGCGGCTCGGGCTGCCGGTGTTCGAGGGTTACGGCCTGTCCGAATGCGCCTCGGTGGTCTGCCTCAACACGCCGGCAGCGCGCCGCATCAGCACGGTTGGCCAGCCGTTGGCACACGTCGAGGTGCGCCTGGCGGATGACGGCGAAGTGCTGGTCAAGGGCCCGCACATGCTCGGCTACCTCGGCGAGCCGGTGCAGCCGGGTAATTGGCTGGCGACCGGCGATCTCGGCCATTTCGAGGACGGTTTCCTGGTGCTGCACGGGCGCAAGAAACACCAGTTCGTCACCGCCTACGGACGCAACGTCAACCCCGAATGGGTGGAAGCCGAGCTGGTCCAGCAGGCGCCGATCGCCCAGGCCTGGCTGCATGGCGAGGCCCTGCCGCAGAACATCGCCGTGCTGGTGCCGCGCCGCGCCGACTGCAGCGACGCCGAGCTGCAAGCCGCGGTGGACCGGGTCAACGCCGGCCTGCCCGATTACGCCCGCGCGCACCACTGGCTGCGCGCCAACGCGCCTTTCAGCGCGAACAACGACCTGGCGACCAGTAACGGCCGTCTACGTCGCGCCGCGCTGCAGACGGCCTACGGCGCCGATATCGACTCCCTTTTGCCTTCTGCCTGATGAGGTTATTCATGGAATTCTTCGACCAGTTGCAACACCAGACCCGCACCGAACGCGACTATCTGCTGGCGTCGCCGATCATCCACGCCGCCCTGGCCGGAACCGCCACCCGCGAGCAGTACATCGCCTTCCTCACCCAGGCCTACCATCACGTCAAGCACACCGTGCCGCTACTGATGGCCTGCGGCGCGCGGCTGCCTGAACGGCTGGAATGGCTGCGCGTGGCCATCGCCGAATACATCGAGGAAGAAACCGGCCACCAGGAGTGGATCCTCAACGACATCCGCGCCTGCGGCGGCGATGCCGAGGCGGTACGCTACGGCCAACCGGCACTGCCCACCGAACTGATGGTCGCCTACGTCTACGACCGCATCGCCCGGCACAACCCGGTGAGCTTCTTCGGCATGGTCAATGTTCTGGAAGGCACCAGCATTGCCCTAGCGACCCAGGCGGCTGGCGTACTCCAGGACAAGCTCGAGCTGCCGGCCAAGGCGTTCAGCTATCTGACCTCCCACGGCAGCCTGGACGTCGAGCACATCGAATTCTTCAAGACCCTGATGAACCGTCTCGACGAAGACGACAACAAGGCGGCCGTGGTGCATACCGCCCGCGCGGTCTATCGCCTGTATGGCGACATCTTCCGCAGCCTGACGGCCTGAGGAGGCGAGCATGCGACTCGAACAGTGCCGCGCCCTGCTCACCGGCGCCAGCGGCGGAATCGGCCAGGAAATGGTCGAGCGGCTCTGCGCCGGTGGCGCCCGTCTCTTGCTCGTCGGCCGTGGCAGCCTCGCCTTGCAAGCGCTGGCGCGCCGTCATCCGGACGAGGTCAGCCTGGTCTGCGCCGACCTGACCCAGCACAGTGGCCGGCTGGCCGTGCTCGAGGCCGCGCGGCGTTTCGGCGGCATCAACTGCGTGATCAACGCAGCCGGAGTCAACCAGTTCAGCCTGCTGGAACAGCAGGACGAAGACGCCATCGCCCGGCTGATCGGCGTCAACGTGACCGCCACGCTACAACTCACCCACCTGCTCCTGCCGCTGCTACGCGAGCAACCCCGGGCGCTGCTGGTCAACCTCGGCTCGACCTTCGGCTCGATCGGCTATCCCGGCTTCGCCACCTACTGCGCCAGCAAGTTCGCCTTGCGCGGCTTTTCCGAAGCGCTGCGCCGGGAGCTGGCCGACACCCACATCAAGGTGCTCTACGTCGCGCCCCGCGCCACCCGCACAGCGATGAACAGCGTCGAGGTGGTGGCCATGAACGATGCGCTCAAGGTGAGCATGGACGATCCCCAGGCGGTGGCCGCACAGATCGTCCAGGCGATCATGGCCGAGCGCGAGGAGCTCTACCTGGGCTGGCCAGAGAAACTGTTCGTACGTCTCAACAGCCTGTTGCCGCGCCTGGTCGATCAGGCCCTGCGCAAGCAGTTGCCGGTGATCAAGCGCTTCGCCCGCGCAGACCAACCGCGACCCTCTCATCCCTCTGGAGATCATCCATGAAGCGCCTGCTCGGCTTGTGTACCGTTCTGTTGGCTTTGGCCTGCCACCCCTCCTTCGCGCTCACCCCGGCCGGCGACGAAGCGCTGCATCAGCTGCAGACGCGCTGGGCCGAGATCAACTATCAATTGCCGGCCGCGCAGCGCGAGGCCGCCTTCGCCAAACTCGCCGCGACAGCCGACAGCGCCGTCACCAGCGAACCGCGGGCGGCCGAGCTGCGCATCTGGCATGGCATCGTGCTCAGCACCTGGGCCGGCGCCAAGGGCGGCCTGGGCGCGCTCGGCCTGGTCAAGCAGGCCAAGGCCGAATTGGAGAAGGCCATCGAGCTCGATCCGCAAGCACTCGACGGCTCCGCCTATACCAGCCTCGCCACGCTTTATTACCAGGTGCCCGGCTGGCCGATCGGCTTTGGTGACGACGACAAGGCCCAGGCACTGTTCCAGCAGGCATTGCACCTGAACCCGAATGGCATCGACCCCAACTATTTCCACGGCGATTTCCTGCTGCGCCAGAAGCGTTACAACGAGGCCCGCGCGGCGCTGAAAAAGGCGCTCGCCGCGCCTGATCGCCCCGGGCGTGAGGTGGCCGACGCCGGTCGCCGCGAAGAAGCCCGCAACCTGCTCGCCCAGGTCGAAGAAAAGCTGGAATAACCCCTCGCGCCGGGGTTGAATGAACCGCCTCGGCCGCCCCAAAGGACCCACATGCGCATTCTGCTGGTTGAAGACGATCACGCCCTTGGCGAGGGCATCCGCACGGCGCTCAAGCCGGAGGGCTATACGGTCGACTGGCTGCAGGACGGCGCCAGCGCGCTGCACGCCCTGACACACGAGAGTTTTGACCTGGCAATCCTCGACCTGGGGCTGCCCAGGCTGGACGGCCTGGATCTGCTCAAGCGCCTGCGCGCCGCCGGCAACCCGGTGCCGGTGCTGGTGCTGACCGCACGTGACGCCACCGGCGACCGCATCGCCGGGCTCGACGCCGGCGCCGACGATTACCTGGTCAAACCCTTCGACGTCGCCGAGCTCAAGGCCCGCCTGCGCGCCTTGCTGCGGCGCAGCTTCAACCGCCCGGAGCCCATCCTGGAGTACCGCGGGATAGCGCTCGACCCGGTCAACCAGCAGGTCACCTATCGTGGCGTGCCGGTCAGCCTGCCGCGCAAGGAATTCGTCCTGCTCCACGAACTCATCGCCCAGCCGGGCCGCGTACTGACGCGCGACCGGCTGCAGCAGGTGCTGTACGGCTGGGACGAGGAGGTCGAGAGCAACGCCCTGGAGGTGCACATCCACCACCTGCGCAAGAAATTCTTTGCCGAACTGATCCGCACCGTGCGCGGCGTCGGCTATCTGGTCGACAAATGCTGACGTATTCCATCCGCAACCGCACGCTGGCACTGGTGCTCGGCACGTTGCTGGTATCGCTGAGCCTGATCTCCTGGCGCAGCTACCGCGATGCCCGTCACGAGACCGAAGAGCTGTTCGACGCGCAGCTGGCACAGAGCGCGCGCCTGGTTCAGGGCCTGGTGATGCGCGAGATGGATGCGCCGGCGCGCCGGGCTTTGCAGCAGGCGCTGGATGCGGCGGTGAATGCACAGCGCGGCAGGGACGCACCGGGACATGCTTATGAGACCAAGCTGGGCTTTCAGGTGTATGCGGCCGATGGCAGCGTCGTGCTGCAGTCGGCCGGCGCGCCGAAAGGCGCACTGCAGCAGCTGGCCGAAGCCGGCGGATCACCGGCTCGCTCCTTCCGCCAGTTGCCCGCGGGCTTTCATGATGTCTCGCTCGACGGCCACGACTGGCGGCTGTTTCTGCTGCAGGATCACCAAGACGACCTGTGGGTGCTGGTCAGCGAGCGCGGCGATGTACGCGGCGAGCTGGTCGGCAAGATCGCCCGCCGTAGCCTGATGCCGGACCTGATCGGCTTGCCCCTGCTGGCCCTGCTGATCTGGCTGGCGGTGGGCTGGGGCCTGCGGCCGCTGGCAGACATGGCGCAGTTGCTCAAGCGCCGCGACCCGGACAACCTGGCGCCGTTGTTGCTGGCGCCGTTGCCGCGCGAGTTGGAGCAGATCGCCGCGTCGTTGAACCGCCTGTTACAACAGGTCAATCAGCTGGTTGAGCGGGAGAAGCGCTTCATCGCCGACGCCGCCCACGAGTTGCGAACCCCATTGGCCGTGCTGCGCATCCATGCCCAGAACGCCCAGCAGGCCGGCAGCCAGGCCGACCGTGACGAAGCACTCCGGCAGTTGCTCGCCGGCGTCGACCGCACCACCCGCGTAGTGACGCAATTGCTGACCCTCGCCCGGCTCGAACCCAACGCGCAACAGCTACGTCTGGCGCCTATGGATCTACGCGCCCTGGCGCGCGAGACGCTCGCCGAACTGACCCCGCTGGCGCTAGCACGTCAGCAGGAACTGGCGCTGGAAGCCGATGATCAGGCCGATTTAAATCTGGTCGGCGACGCCGCGAGCCTCGCCACCCTTCTGCAGAATCTGGTGAGCAATGCGTTGCAATACACCCCGCACGGCGGGCGTATCGACGTCCAGCTGCATGCCACGCCGGACCACCTGACCCTGGAAGTTGCCGACAGCGGCCCAGGCATCGCCGGCGAGCTGCGTGGCCAGTTGTTCCAGCGCTTCGTACGCCTGGGCGATGGCCAGGGCGCCGGGCTTGGCCTGTCGATCGTTGCGCGCATTGCCGAACTGCACCACGCCCACGTCGAACTGCTCGACTCTTCACTCGGCGGCTTGCGCGTCGTCGTGCGCCTGCCCCGCCGCTGACCAGGATGAAGGGCCGCGTCACGGATCGAGCCATGGCGGCATTTATCCGATGCCAGGCAATGCCGCGAGATGAAGCATCGGCGCGGTACATCGTCGCGGCAAGCAGCCGAATAAGCTTGGCTTAAGTTTCAGCGCTTA
Source organism: Stutzerimonas stutzeri (assembly GCF_018138085.1). NCBI lineage: Bacteria > Pseudomonadati > Pseudomonadota > Gammaproteobacteria > Pseudomonadales > Pseudomonadaceae > Stutzerimonas > Stutzerimonas stutzeri. The sequence continues at coordinate 668,516 of NZ_CP073105.1, read as the reverse complement.
AACTAGCGGCATTATCCACACGCGGAGTACGTGAAATGAACGACAAGAAGATGCCGACTCGCTACGGTCGGTTGTCTATCTCGATGCACTGGTTGATGGTGCTGCTGATCGCGGCGGTCTACGCAACCATCGAACTGAAGGGCAACTTCCCCAAGGGCAGCGACACACGCGAGCTGCTCAAGCAGTGGCACTTCATGCTCGGCTTGTCGGTCTTCGCGCTGGTCTGGCTACGCCTGCTCGCACGCTGGCTGCGGCCGGCACCGCTGGCCGTCGCCAGCGTTGCCTGGGAGAAATGGCTGGCCAAGCTGGCACACCTGGCGCTGTACGGGCTGATGATTGGCCTGCCGCTGCTGGGCTGGCTGACGCTGAGCGCGGCAGGAAAGCCAATCCCGTTCTTCGGCTTGGAGCTGCCCGCACTGCTGGCACCGAACAAGGGCCTGGCCGGCGACATCAAGGAAATCCACGAAACCGTGGCGGTACTCGGCTACTGGCTGATCGGCCTGCATGCCGCAGCTGCGCTGTTCCACCACTACATCCGCCGCGATGACGTGCTGCGGCGCATGCTGCCCCAGCGGCATCAGGCCTGATCTTTGCGCTGTCCGGTGCCCGCGACGGGCTCTGGACAGCGGTGGTGGGCTAGCTGGTCGGCGGGTTGGTCGGCGAGCTGGAGCGTGCAGGCGCCGGTTCGACCGGGTCGCCGCGACGGAACGGTTGCAGCTCGGGTTCCGGCTCGACGTCCGCCACGGGCGCCGGCCCGTCGCCCAGGCGAAACGGCTGCGGCGGGCCCTGATCCAGCCGACGCGCAGGGTGTTCGGGCTCGGCGGCGGGCTCCTCGGCCGGTCTTTCTTTCAGCAACCAGAGCGCGGCCGCTGCGAGCAACGCTGCGCAGACTCGGTAAATCAGCGAGGCCAGATCGAAGCCGATCAACTCGCCGCCATCCAGCCACAACGATCCAAGCCGCCCGGCGACCAACGCCAGCATGGTGATGACCAGCATGACCAATGCGGCGCGGGCGCGCTCCGGAACCTGAATGGCCCACAGCAAGAACAACGCCAGGCCCAGCTGCAGCCCCCCGTAATAGACGCGCATGTGGCTGACCGAGGCGGACTCCATCAGCAACATCCCGTTCAGATTGGCCATCTCGTAAGGGCGCAGCCAGTAGGCGAGGCTGAAGCCGATCATGATCACCGCTTGAACAATCAGAACGAAACGGGCAAAACGCATCGAAAGCTCCCCTGATAGCGGCTGCGCAGCACGACAGACATCTGACCGAAGCGGCGCGGGTTGGTTCGCGCAGCCGCCTGCTGCCGAGCGTTGCAACGGTGATCGCGAAAAGGCCGACGCCGAACCGCGATGCTACCCGGGTGCCAGATACCGACGAAACCACCTCGCCGACTGAATTTGCACGCCATGGGGCGGGTCTGAGCAGAGACCAAGAACAAGCGGAGGGATGCGGGCATGCGCTGGAAGAAGGCTCGTCGCAGTGACAACGTGGTGGATGCCCGCGGACGCAGCGGTGGTATCGGTGGCGGACGCCTGAGCCTGGCCGGGGTGGCCATCGTCGTGGTGATCGGTCTGCTCTCGGGCCAGGATCCGATGCAGATCCTCGGCCAGCTGGCCAATCAAACCGGCCCGGCACCCACTCAGCAAAGCAACACACCGGCGCGGGGCGACGACCCGCAAGTGGCATTCGTCCAGGCCATTCTGGGTGACACCGAAGACACCTGGCGCGCGCTGTTCCAGCAGTCCGGCGCGCAGTACCGCGACCCGACTCTGGTGCTTTTCCGCGGCGGGGTCAATTCGGCGTGCGGCTTCGCCAGGTCGGCGGTCGGGCCCTTCTATTGCCCGGGCGATCAACAGGTGTACCTCGATCTGCAATTCTTCGATGAAATGGCCTCGCGCTTCTCCGTCGCCGGGGATTTCGCCCAGGCCTATGTCATCGCGCACGAGGTCGGTCATCACGTGCAGACGCTGTCAGGCGTCTCGCAGCAAATGCAGGCGGCACGCCAGCGTGGCGCCAAGATGGAAGGCGACAACGGCTTGCTGGTGCGTCAGGAACTGCAGGCCGATTGCCTGGCCGGCGTCTGGGCGCACCATGCGCAACAGCGACATGACTGGCTCGAAGAAGGTGACCTGGAGGAAGCGCTGAACGCCGCCAATGCCATCGGCGATGATCGCCTGCAAAAGCAGAGTCAGGGTCGCGTGGTGCCGGATGCGTTCACGCATGGCACCTCGGCGCAGCGGGTGAAATGGTTTCGCACCGGCTTCGACAGCGGTGAGCCGGCGCGCTGCGATACCTTTCAGGCGCAGCGCCTCTAATCGAGCTCAGCGCACTCAACCAACCCAGCGGTACACCGGCGCATCCGCCCCGCTGTCGACCTTGACCTGCGTGCTGTGGCGCAGACGCACCAGCAAACGCTTGCCCGCCTGCGCGCTGCCCGTCAGCGCTTGCAGCTCCGCCAATAGCTGCGGCCCGTCCATTCGCCCTGCCTCGCGCAACAGCTGTTGCGCCCCCTGCCAATGGGGATCGGCCGCTGCCGGGTCGCTTGCCTGCGCCTGCGGCTGAGCCGCCTGAACAGCTGGTAGCTGGCGCGCCAGCTGCGCCCAGTCGTGATCGTCCATTTCAATGCTGAGGTCGACTGGCAAATCACCGACATGGCCACGAATTCGAATCATCATCGCTCTCCAGATCATCTGAGTCGCATGCTCCCATGCCTCGAGCAGGCTGGCCAGCCGCCACAAACATTTGTTATAACGTAACGACCAAACACAATGGAGTTCGTTATGCGCCGTCTGCTGCTTGCCCTGCCCTTCGCTCTGCTGCCCGGTTTCGTTCTGGCCGCCGGGCAGCATGATCACGACCACCATGACAGCCTCGGCGCCCACGAGCACGGCGCCGCCGAGCTGGACGCTGCGCTGGATGGCTCGATGCTGGAAATCGAACTCCGTAGCCCGGCGATGAACCTGGTGGGCTTCGAGCACGCACCGAGCAGCGACGCGGACAAGCGCAAGATCGCCGACGCCCGCGAGCGGCTGGAGCAACCGGATGCTCTGTTTGGTCTGCCAGCAGCGGCAGGCTGCAAGCTGGCCGAAACCGAGCTGGAAAGTCCGCTGTTCGAAGGCGAGGCTCATGACCATGGCGATGAGCACGACGGTGATCATGAAAGCCAGCACAGCGAGATCCACGCCCATTACCACTTCGATTGCGCCACGCCCCAGGCGATTCAAGCGCTCGATCTGCAGGCGCTGTTCAAGGCATTCCCGGGCACCAAAAAGATCCAGGCACAATTGATCGGCCCGAATGGTCAGCGCGGTGCACAACTCGACGCCGACCAACCGCGCGCGACCTTCTAACCCGTAGCCTGCCGCCGCCCAGTCCGACGCAGTAAACTCACCGGCTGGCCTGAAACGGATCATCTCGATGACCGCACCGTTGCTCGATCTCCACCAACTGGGTTTCGCCTGGCCCGGCCAGGCAGAACTGCTCGACATCCCCAGCTTCAAGCTGGAGCGCAACCAGAGCCTGTTTCTCAAGGGCCCGTCCGGCAGCGGCAAGACCACCCTGCTCGGCCTGATCGGCGGCGTGCATAAAGCGCAGCGCGGGACGGTTCGCCTGCTCGGTAGCGACCTCGCGGCGCTCTCGGCGGGCGCGCGAGATCGTTTCCGCGTCGACCACACCGGCTATATCTTCCAGCAGTTCAACCTGCTGCCCTTTCTCTCGGTGGCCGAAAATGTGGGCCTGCCCTGTCACTTCTCCAAGGCGCGCGCCGAGCGTGCCCGTCAGCGGCATGGCAGCGTGGCGCAGGCGACAGCCAGTCTGCTCGCACATCTCGGACTACCCAAGGACCTGCACGCGCGACGCGCCGAAGCATTGTCGATCGGCCAACAACAGCGCGTCGCGGCGGCTCGCGCGCTGATCGGTCAGCCGGAGCTGGTCATCGCCGACGAGCCGACTTCGGCGCTCGACGCCGACAGTCGGGAAGCCTTCCTGCAGCTGCTTTTCGCCGAATGCCGGGAGGCCGGCTCGAGCCTGTTGTTCGTCAGTCACGACCAGAGTCTGGCGCCGCTGTTCGACCGAAGCCTGTCATTGGCCGACTTCAACCGCGCCGCCCGCGCCCCGGAGATTTAGGCCATGTACCTGTTGCGCCTGGCCTTGGCGAGCCTGAACAACCGCCGCTTCACCGCCCTGCTCACCGTCTTCGCCATCGCCCTCTCGGTATGCCTGCTATTAGCCGTCGAGCGGGTGCGCACCGAAGCCCGCGCCAGTTTCGCCAGCACCATCAGCGGCACGGATCTCATCGTCGGCGCCCGTTCCGGCTCGGTGAACCTGTTGCTGTATTCGGTGTTCCGCATCGGCAACGCCACCAACAACATTCGCTGGGACAGCTTCGAGCACTTCGCTCAGCACCCACGGGTCAGCTGGGCCATTCCCATCTCGCTGGGTGATTCCCATCGCGGCTATCGCGTCATGGGCACCAGCAGCGCCTACTTCGAACATTACCGCTACGGTCGCAAACAACCTCTGCAACTGGCGCAAGGCCGGCCATTTGCCGAGGACCCGTTCGAGGTGGTGCTGGGCGCCGAAGTCGCCGAGGCACTGAACTACAAGCTGGACGACCAATTGGTACTGGCGCACGGTGTATCCACCGTCAGTCTGGTCAAACATGACGACAAGCCCTTTCGCGTAGTTGGCATCCTCAAGCGCACCGGAACGCCGGTGGACCGCACGCTGCATATCAATCTGGCCGGCATGGAAGCGCTGCATATCGACTGGCAGAACGGCATGCCGGCCCGCGGCGCGGCGCGCATCGACGCCGAGCATGCGCGTCAGATGGACCTGCAGCCCAAACAGATCACCGCCTTCATGCTCGGCCTCAACAGCAAGATCGCCACCTTCGCTCTGCAGCGCGAGATCAACCAGTATCGCGGCGAGCCGCTACTGGCGATTCTCCCCGGCGTTGCCCTGCAGGAGCTGTGGAGCCTGATGGGCACCGCGGAAAAGGCCCTGTTCGTGGTATCGCTGTTCGTGGTGGTGACCGGGCTGATCGGCATGCTCACGGCGATCCTTACCAGCCTCAACGAGCGGCGCCGGGAGATGGCGATTCTGCGCTCGGTGGGGGCCCGCCCCTGGCATATCGCCAGTCTGCTGGTACTCGAGGCATTTAGCCTGGCACTGGCCGGTGTCCTGTTCGGACTGCTGTTGCTGTACGTCGCGATCGCAGCCGCTCAAGGTCCACTGCAGAGCCACTACGGACTCGATCTACCGCTGGCCCTGCCCAGCACCTATGAGTGGTCGTTGCTCGGCGGCATACTGCTCGCCGGGCTGCTGATGGGTGGCGTGCCGGCCTGGCGCGCCTACCGGCAATCGCTGGCCGACGGCCTGTCGATCAGACTATGAGGAATTCCATGTCTCGCCTGTTGCTCGCCGCCCTGCTCGCCCTTGCAGCCCCCTTCGCCGCCGCCGATATCCGTGAGCTGCAGTGGTCGGACCTGATTCCAGCGGACGCCCCGCCGCCTCCGCCACCGGTGGCGATGCACGACCTGTCGCAGCTGGCCGATGCGCTGGCGGCCGAAGCGGGCCCCGCCGCCGCTCAGCAGTCGCCGGCCGAGCCGGTGGTCAAGGAACTCGACGGCGTACAGGTCAAGCTGCCGGGCTACATCGTGCCACTGGAAGTCGGCGAGGACGGACGGGTAACCGAGTTTCTGCTGGTACCCTATTTCGGCGCCTGCATCCACGTGCCACCGCCGCCGTCGAATCAGATCGTCCACGCCACCAGCGCGCTGGGGGTAAAGGTGGACGAGCTGTATCAGCCGTTCTGGATCGAAGGCCCATTGAAAGTCGAACACGCCAGCAGCGAGCTGGCCGACGCGGGCTATCGCATGGAAGCGCAGAAGATCTATCTCTACGAGCTCGAATAACGGCAGCCTTGTCACGCCGTGAGCGGAATTGAGCGCCGTCATCTAGCGATTCCACGCCTATCGCCAGCCCCTTCATGCTGTCAACTGTTTCGCAGCGGGATGCTCGTCACCGAACGCAGCCCATGAACGAGCTGTTAGCCACGCAAATGGCAGTACGCCGATTCGCTCTGCGTCGACCTGCGCCCGGCATCCGGAACGCATAAACACGAAACCCCGCGTCGGTGGCGGGGTTTGCGTATACATCGGCTAGGTGGTTGTTCTAGGCCCGGGCCCTCATCTCCGAAGCGTTGGGCTACGACGCCCTAGACCGTTACGACACCGCCATTTTGGCATCAGGTTCAGCGAGCGCTGGCGACCTGACGCTGCCGCTCGAAGCTCAGTTCGCCTTCAGCCCACTCGCGCCATGAGCGGACTTTACGGCGCTCGGCACCAGCGCGCTCGGCCTGCTTCAGCGCATCGAGGCCGGCTTGCCAGCGAGCCTGCTCCAGCTCCAGCTGGGCGACATTCATCCAGAGCTTGGCGCTTCCGGACTGAAGGGCCAGATCCCGATAGATCCGCGCCGCTTCCGAGCGCTCGCGTGCCTGCCACCAGAGCATGCCCAAGCGCTCGCGCCGCGTGGTATCGCTCGGTAGAAAGCGCGACTCCAGCATGCCTTGCAGCAACTTTGCGCCTTGCCATGGCTGACCGGCGGCACCTGCCAGCAGCACCAGGTTGTCCAGTTCAGCTTCGCTGAAACGCAGCCCCTTGGTATGGGCCGCACGAAGAGTCGCGAGCGCCTTGTCCTCGTCACCGGCCATCTGCTGCAAGCTCGCCAACTGGCGCCAGCTTTTGACCTGATCCGGATGCCGCGCAAGCAGTCGGCTTTGCCAACGTTCGGCGGTCTCGTAGCGCTTCAACTCGGCGTTGCCGGCCACCAGAAACTGCAACCAGGTATCGGCCGCGTTGGGATTGGCCTGGACATAGCGCTCGGCCAACGGCAGCGCCTTGCTGTGCTGCCCGAGCCCCTGGTAGGCCTGGACCAGCATCTGCAGCACTTCTTCGTTCGCCTGGGCAGGCGAACCCAACAGGCTGACCACCTTGGCGTAGCGGCGCTCGATCAGATTGAGTTTCGCCAGGTTGAGCCGCTCGGTCGGCAGCATCGCCTCGTCCAGCTTGCCGCTGGCGATTGCCTTGTCGAGCAGTTCGAGCGCTTGGCGGTTATTGCCTTCGGCCCAGGCCAGATAGGCCTCGCTGCGCCATAGCAACGCCTGCTCCGCACTGCCTGGCTTGGCCTCGGCCTGCTTGAGAGCATTGCGCGCAGCGGCATAGTCACCCTTTTCCTGCGCACTCTGGGCACGCTCCAGCGCCTTGAAAACCGATGGATCGACACTCTGGGCGGCTTGGACCGATACAGCGAACAACAACGAGATCAGTAACAGCGAACGGGGCATGTCAGCGTTCTCCTTGCAGGCGGAAATGCAGGGTTTTGACGGCTTCGCGCGATACCGCGGCGCCGTTTTCGGTACGCGGCGCAAATCGCCAGCGAGCGGCGGCACGGCGTGCCTCGCGGTCAAAGACGTTGGGTGGTGAGGCGTCCAGCACCCGGATGTTCTCTACCTTGCCCGCTGCCGTAATGGTGAAGGCGAGCTTGATGTGGCCCTCGATGCCACGCTGACGTGCCCGATAGGGATACTCGGGCCGGACGTCGTTGAGCGGCATGACTTCCTGCTCAGGGCCCGATTGGCCAGCCGTCTCGGCGGCCGAAGGGGCCGCTGGCGCAGGAGGTGCGGCCGGAGCGGACGCGGCCGTCAATCCGGCAAGGCTGGGGGCCGGCGCGCTGGCAACCGAGACGCCGGTATCGATGTTCGGCAGCGGCAGATCGAGCTTGGGCAGATTGGCACTCGGGCTGGCCATGCTCGGTGTCGGCGGCGTGGGCGTCGGCGGTGTCTTCGGCTGCGGCGGTTGCGGTGCCTGCTGCCGTGAACGTGTCGCGGCGCTTTCGTCGCGGTTGTCCATGCGCACGAAATTGGCGATGGCCACTGGATCGTCCGCCACCTCGTTACGCGGCGGGTTGACCATGCTCAACATCAGCGCGAACAACAGCAACGCCACCACGCAGGCGGCGATGAAGGACAACCCGACGCGGGTCAGCCCACCAGCCATCACGGCGCTCCCGACGTAGCGGCAAGGGCCACATCCTGAACCCCGGCCAGACGCGCCTGATCCATGACCTGCACCACCAGCCCGGTCCGGGCATCCTGATCGGCCTGCACCACCACGGCGCCTTCGGGCTGATCGACGCGCATGCGTTCGACGTGCGCACGCACGCTGCGCACATCCACGGCCTGCTTGTCTATCCAGACCTGGCCGTCGGCAGTCACCGCGATGAGGATGTTGCCCTTGTCCTGGGCGCTGGCGGTATCAGCCTGAGGCCGCTGAACCTCGACGCCGGACTCCTTGATAAAGGAGCTGGTGACGATGAAGAAGATCAGCATGATGAAGACCACATCGAGCATCGGTGTCAGGTCGATGCCGGTGTCTTCTTCCTGCTGATAATGGTGGCGACGCATACGCATCCGGTAATCCTCAATCGTGACGCAGCTGGTCGGCCAGCCGGTCGAGAGCCTGGCGCGAAATACGTTCGAGACGTGCCAGGCTGAACAGTCCAGTGATGGCCAGCACCATGCCGGCCATGGTCGGCAGGGTCGCCTGCCAGACGCCCGCGGCCATGCCGCGAGGGTTGCCGGTGCCGTTGAGCGCCAGCACATCGAATACCGCGATCATGCCGCTGACGGTACCGAGCAATCCCAGTAGCGGGTACATGGCCACCAGGGTCTTGCTCATCCGCAAGGGGCCGGCGAGCTGCTGCTGGGCCTGGGCCAGCCAGGCGCTGCGCACGGCGCGCTGCCAATTGCCGGACTCGTTACCCAGTTGCGCCCACGCCTGGCGTCGGCTTTCCACCCAGCGTGGGAATACCCGGCGCATGAACCACAGTCGCTCGAACACCAGCGTCCAATAGAGCACGCACAAGGCTGCCAGCGCCCACATCACCGCGCCGCCCGCCGCCATGAAGTCGAGCAGCGAGTAAGCGCTGTCGATCAGACGCAGCCATTGGCCATGCAGATCAGTCACGGCGCGGTGTCCCCGACAGGTGCAGCGCGATCAGTCCGGCGCTCTGCTGTTCGAGCAGTTGGATCAGCGCCTTGCTGCGGCTGGCCAAAAGGCTGTGCAGGAACAGCAGCGGAATCGCCACGACCAGGCCGAGAACCGTGGTCACCAGCGCCTGGGAGATACCGTCGGCCATCAACCGTGAATCGCCACCGCCACTCTGGGTGATGGCCTGGAAGGTCACGATCATCCCGGTCACCGTGCCCAGCAGGCCGAGCAAGGGTGCGACGGCGCTGAGCAGCTTGAGCAGCGGTTGGCCGCGCTCGAGAGGCGGCGTCTCCTGCAGAATGGCCTCGTCGAGCTTGAGTTCCAGCGTCTCGAGGTCCGAAAGCTGTGGCTTCGGTCCCAGCACGCCGATGATCCGTCCCAGCGGGTTGTCATCGCGCGGCTGGCTAAGCTCACGCGTCTGCCGGTTCACCGCGCGCCCGACACGGGCCAGGTAAACCATGCGCCAGATGGCAAGGCACAGGCCGATGGCACCCAGCACCAGAATCACCCAGCCGACCAGCCCGCCTTGCTGAACACGGTCCCATAGCTGGGGCTGACGCTGCAGTTGCGCCAGCAGCGAACCGCGAGTCGGGTCGATCGGCAGCGTTGCCAAGGCCTCGTTGCTGCTCAGATAGCCATCCACCATTCCCATGCCGGCAGGTTGGCGACCAGGTGTCAGCAGCTCACGAGCATCGCTGTCGTAGCGCAGGAAATTGTCTTCCGTGAACGCCGAGAAGTTGCCGATACGCAGTACCGATTGCTCACTGCGCTGGCCGTCGGCACCCACTACCGGCAATTTGACGCGCTCGACCTGTCCGCTGGCCGTGAGGTCTTCGAGCAGTGTCATCCAGAAGCCGTCCAGATCTTCGGCCGATGGCAGCGTCCGGCTTTCGGCCAGCGCCTTGAGCCGCTTGAGCCGCTCCGGGTATTGCGCATTGAGCAAACTGTCCTGCCACTGCCCGGCGATATCACCGGCACTCTGGCGAACCACGCCGAAGAGTTCGCCAAGATGGCCGACCCGCTGCGCCAGCAACTTTTCCTGCTCGGTCAGCTCGGCCTCCTGGCGATCGAACTCGGCTTTCAAACGCTCGGCTTCGGCTTTCTGTTTTTCAAGTGTGGCTTTCGCCTGTGCCAGCAACTGCGCTTGCTCGCTGCGGTTCTGAATGAAAGCCTGCTCACGCTCCTGCATGGCGTCGACTTCCGCGGCGCGCTCGCTGCGAATGCGCTGCAGCAGCTGTTCGGGGGTCAATGGCTCGGCGGCCTGGGCCAACGCAGGCAGTAGCCCAATGAGCAACAGGGTCAATAAACGATTCATTGCGCAGCCTCCGTGGCCAAGGTCTTCACTGGCAGCTCCAGCCAGGTCGGCGCCTGTTGCTGACGCGCGATGGCGATGGCTTTGCCGATCGGCCGGCGGGCGCTACCGTCCAGGACTTCCCAGGCGTGCGTCTTAGGGTTCCACCAGCCGCTCTCGTGGGCATCCAGGGTCTGGTAATAGAGCATGGTGCGACCCAGGCGCAGGAACTCGACGCTGCGACTGCCGCCTTCGACCGGCAGCTCGCCGCGCCAGGCCTCCAGCGTTCTGCCGTAGTCACTCTCGATCTGATAGGCCTCGAGAATCCGCCGGTACTTCTCGGCCAGGCTGACATCCGCCCGGGCCTGCATGTCCTGCAGGCTGGCCAGACGATCCGCACGCTCATCGGCGAGGAACGGCAGGTCAGCCTCAATGAACTCTCCGAGCACCTCGACCATCCGCCCCATCTGCGGCGCAACGGCCTGCTGGGTGCGTTCGATGCTGTCCAGTTGCCGCTGGAAGCCATCGAGCTCCTTGCGCTGCCCGGCGGTAAGTTCGGTCAGTTGCTCGTTATAGGCTTTCAACGCTTCTGCCTGCTGCACGGCACTGCGGTAGTCGTTGAGCATCTGCCGACTGGCATCGTCGAGCTGCTCGATACGCGCTTGCGAGGCTTTCGCCTCAGCCGCCAGTCGCTGGCTTTCGTCCAGCGCGGCGTCCAGCGGAGCTGCGTGGAGCTGCACGCAGCATGGCAACACGACGGCCGCCAATAGGCGGGGAATAAGGGCTTGCATTGATGGATCCTTGCAGACGAAGGTCAAACTCGAAAGAGAAACATTATCATCTAGATCCACAAAGGAAGGCAACCCGGGCAATACGTCGCAGCCCAGGCAGTGCGGGGCGTTTCGTTGAGCTGGATCAAAATCAACGCAACGCCGGGCCCTAACATGGCGCCAACCGCAACACACCTGTCTCGATGGAGTTCCATTATGCGCAAGACCCTGTTTACCGCTTCCGTGCTGGCCGTGGCCCTCGCCGCTCCCTTCGCCCAGGCCCATCAGGCGGGTGATGTCATCGTTCGCGCTGGTGCGATTACGGTTGATCCGCATGAGGACAGTGGCGACATCTATGTAGGCGCGCTGTCGACAAGCGTTGCTGGAACCAAAGCTACCCTCGACAGCGACACGCAGCTCGGCCTTAACTTCGCTTACATGCTGACTGACAAGATCGGCATCGAGCTGCTCGCCGCCAGCCCGTTCACTCACAACGTAGGCGTAGCGGGGATGCCCGGTGCGTTCGCAGGCCTGAACGGCAAACTGGGTGAACTCAAGCACCTGCCACCGACCCTGAGCGTCGTTTATTACCCGCTCGACAGCAAGTCAGCGTTCCAACCTTATGTGGGCGCCGGTATCAACTACACCTGGTTCTTCGATGACAAGCTCAGCAGTGAAGCCGAGGACAAAGGCTTCAGCGGTCTGGACATGAAGGACTCATGGGGCCTGGCGGCGCAAGTGGGCATGGATTACATGCTAACCGACAACGTGATGGTCAACGCTCAGGTCCGCTATATCGACATTGATTCCACCGGCACCACCAGCTTTGGCGGAGCCAAGGTGAAGGTCGACGTCGACGTCGATCCCTTCGTCTACATGGTCGGTCTCGGCTACAAGTTCTGATCAGCAGCACTGCCGCATCGCAGACTAACAAATGGCGCCAATGGCGCCTTTTGCATTTGCGGTTCTTGCTACAGGCCCAGTAACTTCGCCAGCCCGTCGCGCATACCGGTCGGCGGGTCAGGCAGACGATAACGCTGCAACAGCCGTCCATTGCTGGCACGCGAGTGGCGAATATCACCCGGCCGCGGGGCCTGGTGACTCACCTCAGGCAATCCGCCAAGCACTTCGCCAACAGCCTCGAGCAACTGGTTCAGCGAAGTCGCGCGGTTGAGGCCGACATTGACGGCGCCCTCCTGCACCTCTGGCGCTTCCAGCGCCTGGACCAACACCTCGACCAGGTCGCCCACGTATAGGAAATCGCGAGTCTGCCCGCCATCGCCGAAAACGGTGATCGGCAGGCCCTTGCGTGCGCGCTCGGTGAAAATGCTGATGACCCCGGAGTACGGCGAAGAAGGGTCCTGCCGAGGCCCGAATATGTTGAAGAACCGAAAGATCACCGGTTCCAGCCCATGCTGGCGCCGGTAGAAGTCCAGGTAATGTTCACTGGCCAGCTTGTCCGCCGCATAAGGCGTCAGCGGTGCCTTGGGCGTGTCCTCGTTGATCGGTTGGCCTTCTCCGTTATTGCCATAAACCGCGGCGCTTGATGCAAACACTACCCGACTCACACCTTCGGCGCGCATCGCCTCGCAAAGGTTGAGCGTGCCAATCAGATTGCTCTGATGCGTGCCGATCGGGTCATCGACCGAGGCCTGCACCGAGGCCACGGCCGCCAGATGCACCACGGCCCGACAACCCTGAACGGCCCGCCGCACCATCATCGCATCCGCCACGTCGCCCTCGAGCACTTCGACGTGATCGGCATCCGGCAAATTGCTGCGCTTGCCGCTGGAAAAGTTATCGAGCACCCGCACCGAGTAGCCCCGGGCGCCTAGCGCATCGACCAGATTCGAGCCGATGAAGCCCGCGCCTCCGGTGATCAGGATGGGTGAGTCAGCCATGACGGTAATAGCGCTCCAGCAGGCTCGGCAACCCGGCACGCCAGGCGCGCGGTTTGATGCCGAAGGTATTGAAGATCTTCTTGCAGGCCAGCACGCCATGCTGGGGCTCGTCAGCCGCGTCCGAACAGGCCGCATGCGCAACGGGCGTCAGGCGCTCTACTTTTAACGGGCGATACTGAGCTGCCTCGGCCAGCAGTGCTTGTCCCACCACCAGCGGGGTGGAGGCCTCATGGCCGCCATAGTGGTAGGTACCCCACAGCGGCGCCTGGCAATCCAGTTGCTTGAGCACGGCCAGAACGACCCGCGCTGCGTCTTCGACCGGCGTAGGATTGCCGCGCCGGTCATCGGCGAGACACAGCTCGTCGCCGTGTTCGAGGCGCTGCAGAAATCGTCCCAGCAGACCGTCTGCGCTGTCGTCCAGCAGCCAACCGAAACGCAGCAGAACATGACGCGGACAGAGCGCACGAACACTCTGTTCGAATCGCCAGAGCGCGCGGCTGCGGGCATCGAGCGGCGCCACGTCGTCCTTCTCGCTGTAAGCGGTGGTACGCGCACCATCGAATACGCGATAGCTCGACGGCTGCATCAAGATCAGTTGGTGATGCTGGCAAAGCTCGGCCAGGCGCTCGACCGCACGCTCCTGCTGGACCAACACAGCCTCGTCGACCTGCCCACTTTGGAACCAGTCGAAATAATAGGCGAGATTGATGACCACATCCGGACGGCTTTCGTCGAGCAAGTCGGTCAGGCTGGGCGCGTCCCAGCCTTGATCGGGCGGGCGCGGCGCAATGAAGCCGATGTCTTCTTCGGCTCCGAGGCGGATCAGCGCCTGACCCAGGGCATTGCCGCCGCCCAACAGCATCAGGCGCATTCGCATTGAGTGAACTCTAGAACGGAATGTCGTCGTCGAAGCTGTCGTAGTCCGGAGCCGGCTGCTGCGCCGGCTGCGGCTGGGACTGCGGGCGAGACTGTTGCGGTTCACGCTGAGGGCGCGGCTGCGACTGACGCGGCGCGTCATCCGAGCTGCCGCCACGGCCGCCCAGCAACTGCATGGTGCCGCCCATGTCCACGACCACCTCGGTGGTGTAGCGCTTGACGCCGTCCTTTTCCCATTCGCGTGTCTGCAAGCGGCCTTCGATGTAGCACTGCGAGCCCTTGCGCAGGTACTCGCCGGCGATCTCGGCGACCTTGCCGAACAGCACGACGCGGTGCCATTCGGTGCGCTCCTGCTGCTGTCCGGTCTGCTTGTCCTTCCAGCTGTCGGTAGTGGCCAGCGTGATGTTGGTCACCGCATTGCCATTGGGCATGTAGCGGGTTTCCGGGTCGCCGCCGACATTGCCGATCAAGATGACTTTATTCACCCCTCTGGCCATGGGTAACTCCTTTGTAAAAGCATGAATAGGTGGCTCTCTGGAGAGAATCCCCCGTTCGGGGAAAAGCCAATGACCGTCAATCTTACCCTACCGTCCCTGACCGGCCAACCGGCGCGACTTCACACAGTGGAGCGGTAGAGGGTATTGCCAGTCCGATACCGGGACTCAGGCGACCAGACGATCGAGTGCGGCGCGATCGAGCACCTGCATGTCGACCTTCACATAGGCCGCCGATTCTTCGGCGATCACCACGGCATCCGATACGCCCGGAACCGCCAGCATGCACTCGACCAGCGTCGGGTTGCACGCGGCGTCGGCCGACAACGGCAGCCTCAGGCCGGTCACGTAAGGCGGCTCGCGCATGCCCCAGGTCACCAACAGCCACAGGCCGCACAGAGCAGCACAGCCTGCGAACACCAGCCCCAGCCCACCTACTTGGTAGAACCAGCCACCGATCACACCGCCCAGGCCGGAGCCGAGGAACTGGCAGGTCGAATAGATTCCCATCGCCGTGCCTTTGCCACCCGCAGGTGCAACCTTGCTGATCAACGACGGCAGGGACGCTTCCAGCAGATTGAACGCTACGAAGAAAACGATCATGCCGCCAATCAGCGACCAGAGCCGGTTGCCGAACAGCCAGAAGAACAGTTCGGCCACTATCAACACGCCGACGGCACCGAGCACCACGCGCTTCATCTGGCGCTTCTTCTCGCCGTAGATGATGAAAGGCACCATGCCGAAGAAGCCGACGACCAGAGCCGTCAGGTAAACCCACCAGTGCTCGTCCTTCGGCAGTCCTGCTTCGTTGACCAGCGCTAGCGGCAGCGCGACGAAACTCGCCATCAGGATCGCGTGCAGCACGAAGATGCTGAAATCGAGCCGCAGCAGATCGGGATGCCGCACCGTCACGCCCAGCGCCTGCCTCGCCACACCGGATTCACGATGCCGCAGATGCCGGTGCGCACGGGGCAACGTCGCAATGATCGCCATGCCCACCAACGCCATACCGGCCGTGGTCCAGAACAGTCCCGACAATCCGTACGCACGCGTCAGCAGCGGCCCGACCACCATCGCCACGGCGAACGAAACGCCGATGCTCATGCCGATCATGGCCATGGCCTTGGTGCGATGTTGCTCGCGGGTGAGGTCCGAAAGCAGGGCCATCACGGCGGCCGAGATCGCACCGCCGCCCTGCAAAACCCGACCGGCGATCACGCCCCAGATCGAATCGGCCGAGGCCGCCAGAGCCGCGCCGGCGGCGAAGATCAGCAAGCCGAAGTAGATCACCGGCAGCCGACCGATACGATCGGAGAGTATCCCGAACGGAATTTGTAGCACGGCCTGGGTCAAACCATAGGCACCGATAGCGAGACCAATCAGTGCCGGCGTCGCCCCTTTCAGCTCAAGGCCATAGGTCGCCAGCACCGGCAGTACCATGAACATACCGAGCATGCGAAACGCAAAAACCAGGGCCAGCCCGGAGGCTGCACGGGTTTCGGCGGCACTCATGCGCTCGCTGTAGGGATCATGCATGTGGGGTCTCGCTTGAATGAACCGGCGGCGATTCTAGCAGTCATCCCCTGCCCGGCACAGGCTGGGTACTTTGCCGCAGTGACGCCCCTGGCCGTATAATTTCGGGTTTCCGCCCGCCACGCGAGGCTGCTTTGGACAAGATTCTGATTCGTGGAGCTCGTACCCACAACCTGAAGAACATCGACCTCACCCTGCCGCGCGACAAGCTGATCGTGATCACTGGCCTGTCGGGCTCGGGCAAATCCTCACTGGCCTTCGACACGCTCTACGCCGAGGGCCAGCGACGCTACGTCGAGTCTCTGTCTGCCTATGCGCGACAGTTCCTGTCGATGATGGAAAAGCCCGACGTCGACACCATCGAGGGCCTCTCACCGGCCATTTCCATCGAGCAGAAGTCGACGTCGCATAACCCCCGCTCGACAGTCGGCACCATTACCGAAATCTACGATTACCTGCGCCTGCTTTATGCACGTGTCGGCACGCCACGCTGCCCGGATCACGACGCGCCGCTCGAAGCCCAGACGGTCAGCCAGATGGTCGATCAGGTGCTGGCACTGCCGGAAGGCCGGAAGCTGATGCTGTTGGCGCCGGTCATCCGCGAGCGCAAGGGTGAGCACCTGGCGGTGTTCGACGAGCTTCGCGCCCAGGGCTTCGTCCGCGCACGGGTCAACGGGCGGCTTTACGAGCTCGATGAGCTGCCGAAGCTGGACAAGCAGAAAAAGCACTCGATCGATGTGGTGGTGGATCGCTTCAAGGTGCGCGGTGACCTGCAACAGCGTCTGGCCGAGTCCTTCGAAACGGCGCTCAAGCTCGCCGACGGGATCGCCTTGGTCGCCACGATGGAAGAGGACGACGACAGCGAGGAAATGATCTTCTCCGCCCGCTTCGCCTGCCCGATCTGCGGACACTCGATCAGCGAGCTCGAACCCAAACTGTTTTCGTTCAACAACCCTGCGGGCGCCTGTCCGACCTGCGACGGTCTTGGGGTCAAACAGTTTTTCGATGCCAAGCGCCTGGTCAATGGCGAACTGACGCTCGCCGAAGGCGCGATCCGTGGCTGGGATCGGCGCAACGTCTATTACTTCCAGATGCTCGGTTCGCTCGCCTCGCATTACGGCTTCAGCCTGGACGAGCCATTCGATGCGCTGCCGCCTGAACAGCAGAAGGTCGTGCTGCGTGGCAGCGGCAAGGAAAACGTGGACTTCCGCTACCTGAACGATCGCGGCGATATCGTCAAACGCTCGCACCCCTTCGAGGGCATCATTCCCAATCTCGAGCGCCGCTACCGCGAAACCGAGTCCAACTCGGTGCGCGAAGAACTGGCCAAATACCTGAGCACCCAGCCCTGCCCTGAATGCCGCGGCACGCGGCTACGCCGCGAAGCCCGTCACGTCTGGGTCGGCGACAAGACCCTGCCGGCAGTTACCGGCCTGCCCATCGGCGACGCCACCGACTACTTCGGTGCACTGACGCTCACTGGTCGCCGGGGCGAGATCGCCGACAAAATTCTCAAGGAAATCTGCGAACGCCTGCAGTTCCTGGTCAATGTCGGCCTCGACTACCTGACCCTGGACCGCAGCGCCGACACCCTGTCCGGAGGCGAGGCGCAGCGCATCCGCCTGGCCAGCCAGATCGGCGCTGGCCTGGTCGGCGTCATGTACATCCTCGACGAGCCCTCGATTGGCCTCCATCAGCGCGACAACGAACGCTTGCTCGGCACCCTGCGCCACCTGCGCGATATCGGCAATACGGTGATCGTCGTCGAGCACGACGAAGATGCGATTCGCCTGGCCGACTATGTCGTCGATATCGGCCCCGGCGCTGGTGTACACGGCGGCCAGATCGTCGCCGAAGGTACGCCGGACGAGGTCATGAACAACCCCGCCTCCCTGACCGGGGGCTATCTTTCCGGCCGGGTGAAGATCCTTTACCCCGAACAGCGCACGCCGCGTGACGCAACCAAGCTGCTGAAGCTCAAGGGCGCGCGCGGCAACAATCTGCGTAACGTCGATCTGGAAATCCCCGTCGGACTGCTGACCTGTATCACCGGCGTCTCGGGATCGGGCAAGTCGACGCTGATCAACAATACGCTGTTCCCGATCACCGCCACCGCACTGAACGGTGCGACGACCCTGGAAGTGGCAGCCCACGACTCGTTCGACGGGTTGCAGCATCTGGACAAGGTCGTCGACATCGACCAGAGCCCGATCGGGCGCACCCCGCGCTCCAATCCGGCGACCTACACCGGTCTGTTCACGCCGATCCGCGAACTGTTTGCCGGCGTGCCGGAAGCACGCTCACGCGGCTATGGCCCCGGACGCTTTTCGTTCAACGTCAAAGGCGGACGCTGCGAGGCCTGCCAGGGCGACGGCGTGATCAAGGTGGAGATGCATTTCTTGCCGGACATCTACGTACCGTGCGACGTCTGCAAGGGCAAGCGCTACAACCGCGAAACGCTTGAGGTGAAATACAAGGGCAAGAGCATCACCGAAGTGCTGGACATGACAATCGAGGAAGCGCGCGAGTTCTTCGATCCTGTTCCGGCCGTGGCGCGCAAGCTGCAGACGCTGATGGATGTCGGACTGTCCTACATCAAACTCGGGCAGAGCGCGACCACGCTCTCCGGCGGCGAAGCCCAACGGGTGAAACTGTCTCGGGAACTGTCCAAGCGTGATACCGGCAAGACCTTGTATATCCTCGACGAGCCAACCACCGGATTGCACTTCGCGGATATTCAGCAATTGCTCGACGTACTCCACCGGTTGCGTGATCACGGAAACACCGTGGTCGTCATCGAGCACAACCTGGACGTGATCAAGACCGCGGACTGGATCGTCGATCTCGGCCCGGAAGGCGGCTCCAAGGGCGGGCAGATCATCGCAACAGGCACGCCTGAACAGGTGGCGGCCGCGGCGCAGTCGCACACCGGCCACTTCCTCAAACCCTTGCTGGAGCGCGATAAGCAATAGCTGCAAACATGAAAAAGCCGGGCACAGAGCCCGGCTTTTTTGTCTCCCTCGATCAGGCGATTTCGCTGGGATCGACCCCCAAGCCTTTCGCGATACCCGCACCGTAGGCAGGATCGGCCTTCAAGAAGTAGCTGAGCTGGCGAAGCTGAACATCCCGTGTGACTGGCCTCATCGCCACAACGATATTACCGACAAGCAGCGCTTGCTGTTCCTTGCTCATCAAGCGGAACAGCGCCCCTGGGTGACTGAAATAATCATCGTCGCTGCGGTGATCATGACGGTCCGCCGAGCCCGTTAACGCCAGAGCTGGCTCAGCCTGCCAGGACGCCTGCTTGGGTGCGTCGGCATAGCTGTTCGGCTCGTAGTTCGGGGCAGCTCCGCCGTTGCCATCGAAACGCATCGCCCCATCGCGCTGGTAGTTCTGGTACGGACAGCGCGGCGCATTCACCGGCAGCTGTTGATGGTTGGTGCCAATCCGGTAACGCTGCGCATCAGCGTAAGCGAACACGCGCCCTTGAAGCATACGATCCGGCGACAGCCCAACCCCCGGAACCACGTTGCTGGGCGCGAACGCGGCCTGCTCCACCTCGGCAAAATAATTGAGCGGGTTACGATCGAGCTCCAGCACACCGACTTCGATCAGTGGAAACTCCCTCTGCGACCACGTCTTGGTCACGTCGAACGGATTCTCCGCACGGGACGCCGCTTGCTCCTCGCTCATGACCTGAATGCACATCCGCCATTTGGGAAACTCGCCCCGCTCAATCGCACTGAACAGGTCGCGCTGCGCATAATCGGGATCGCTGCCGGCCAACCGAACAGCCTCCTCAGGCGCCAGGTTTTGAATGCCCTGCATACTCTTGAAGTGGAACTTCACCCAACTGCGTACGCCTTCGCCGTTGATCAGGCTAAAGGTATGACTGCCGAAGCCATGCATGTGGCGATATCCGTCCGGAATGCCGCGATCGGAGAACAGCACGGTGATCTGATGCAATGCTTCTGGAGAATGCGACCAGAAATCCCACATCATCTGCGGGCTCTTGAGGTTGGTCCAAGGATCACGCTTCTGCGTATGGATAAAATCTGGAAATTTGAGCGGATCGCGGATAAAGAACACTGGCGTGTTATTGCCAACGACATCCCAGTTCCCCTCCTCGGTGTAGAACTTCACCGCGAAGCCACGGGGATCACGTTCGGTATCGGCAGAACCGCGCTCGCCACCCACAGTTGAAAAGCGCAGGAACAGTGGGGTTTTCTTGCCGACAGCATCAAACATCTTGGCCTTGCTATAGCGTGAGATGTCGCCGGTAACGGTCAGGGTGCCGTAGGCACCAGATCCTTTGGCATGCACTCGGCGCTCCGGTATTACCTCGCGGTTGAAATGCGCGAGCTTTTCAACCAGATGAAAATCGTCCAGAAGAAGCGGCCCACGAGGCCCGGCCGAACGAGAGTTCTGATTATCCGCAACCGGGACGCCAGAAGCCGTGGTGAGAATTTGCGTGTCGCTCATGCTGTCGCTCTCCTGAGAAGTGCCAGATGGTTGGCTGGCTACGATTCTCGGCGAGCGTCGATCAGCAATCTAATTTATTAAGCGAAGCGCATCGATAGTCTCAGCCTAAACTTAAGCGCAGACGAAAAAAAAACCGGGCGAAGGCCCGGTTTTTTTGCAAGCAAGCAAAGCTTACTCGGCAGCTTCCACCTCGCCAGTGACCGGACGGTCAACCAGCTCGACATAAGCCATAGGGGCATTGTCCCCAGCGCGGAAGCCGCACTTGAGAATGCGCAGGTAACCACCCTGACGAGTGGCATAACGCGGTCCCAGATCATTGAACAGCTTGCCAACGATCGCCTTGGAGCGGGTGCGATCGAAAGCCAGACGGCGGTTAGCGACGCTGTCTTCCTTGGCCAGGGTGATCAGCGGCTCGGCAACGCGACGCAGTTCTTTGGCCTTGGGCAGGGTTGTCTTGATCAGTTCGTGCTCGAACAGCGACACCGCCATGTTCTGAAACATGGCCTTGCGGTGAGCGCTTGTGCGGCTGAGATGACGGCCACTTTTACGATGACGCATGATTGAAATTCCTTACCAAACGATCAGTTCGGTGACTATGGTCGATCAGGCCGTAGCCTTATCGTCCTTCTTGAGACTGGCCGGCGGCCAATTGTCGAGGCGCATGCCGAGGGACAGACCACGAGAAGCCAGAACGTCTTTGATTTCGGTCAGAGACTTCTTGCCCAGGTTCGGCGTTTTCAACAGCTCGACTTCGGTGCGCTGGATCAGATCACCGATGTAGTAGATGTTCTCTGCCTTGAGGCAGTTGGCCGAACGTACGGTCAGTTCCAAGTCGTCAACTGGACGCAACAGGATCGGGTCGATCTCGTCTTCCTGCTCGACTACGACCGGCTCGCTATCACCCTTGAGGTCGACGAACGCGGCCAACTGCTGCTGCAGAATGGTCGCGGCACGACGGATCGCCTCTTCGGGATCCAGGGTTCCGTTGGTTTCCAGGTCGATGACCAGCTTGTCCAAGTTGGTACGCTGCTCAACACGAGCATTTTCGACAACATAAGCGACGCGACGAACCGGGCTGAAAGTAGCGTCGAGCTGAAGACGGCCGATGCTGCGGCTTTCATCTTCATCACTCTGACGAGCGTCAGCCGGCTCGTAGCCACGGCCGCGAGCGACCTTCAGCTTCATGTTGATCGAGCCATTAGCCGCCAGATTGGCGATCAGGTGATCGCCATTGACGATTTCGACATCGTGATCCAGCTGGATATCGGCAGCGGTAACAGCGCCCGCGCCCTTCTTCACCAGGCTCAAGGTCACTTCATCACGGCCGTGCAGCTTGATGGCGATACCTTTGAGGTTCAGCAGGATTTCGATGACATCTTCCTGCACGCCCTCGATAGCGCTGTACTCGTGGAGCACACCGTCGATCTCAGCCTCGACCACAGCGCAGCCGGGCATGGAGGACAACAGAATACGACGCAGCGCGTTGCCCAGGGTATGACCGAAACCACGCTCGAGCGGCTCGAGAGTGATCTTGGCACGGGTCGGACTGACCACCTGCACATCGATATGGCGGGGGGTCAGGAACTCATTTACCGAAATCTGCATGGATACACCTATTTTCTAGCCCTTACTTGGAGTAGAGCTCGACAATCAGGTTTTCGTTGATGTCGGCGGACAGATCACTGCGAGCCGGAACACTCTTGAAAACACCGGATTTCTTGTCGGCATCTACTTCGACCCATTCAACGCGACCGCGCTGTGCGCACAGTTCCAGGGCTTGGGCGATACGCAGCTGGTTACGGCATTTTTCACGAACGGCAACGACATCACCGGCCTTCACCTGGAAGGACGGAACGTTCACGGTCTTGCCATTAACACTGATTGCCTTATGGGAAACCAGCTGACGCGACTCGGCACGAGTAGAGCCGAAGCCCATGCGGTAAACCACGTTATCCAGACGGCACTCCAGCAGTTGCAGCAGATTCTCGCCAGTAGCGCCTTTACGGCTGGCGGCTTCCTTGTAGTAGCCGCTGAACTGACGCTCGAGCACGCCGTAGATGCGACGAACTTTCTGCTTTTCGCGCAGTTGAGTACCGTAATCGGACAGGCGCCCACGACGCTGGCCGTGTACACCCGGAGGGGTTTCGATGTTGCACTTGGATTCGAGCGCGCGTACACCACTCTTCAGAAAGAGATCGGTGCCTTCACGACGAGACAGTTTGCACTTGGGACCAATATAACGAGCCATTTCTCACTGTCTCCTGATTACACGCGGCGCTTCTTCGGCGGACGGCACCCGTTGTGCGGGATTGGCGTCACGTCGGTGATGCTGGCGATTTTATAACCACAGCCGTTCAAAGCACGAACAGCAGATTCACGACCCGGACCTGGACCCTTGACGTTGACGTCGAGGTTCTTCAGACCGTATTCCAGCGCCGCTTGACCAGCACGCTCAGCCGCTACCTGGGCAGCGAACGGAGTGCTCTTACGCGAGCCGCGGAAGCCGGAACCACCAGAAGTAGCCCAGGACAATGCGTTGCCCTGACGGTCGGTGATGGTGATGATGGTGTTGTTGAAAGACGCGTGGATATGGGCGATGCCATCAACCACCGTCTTTTTGATCTTCTTACGAGGACGAGCAGCAGGTTTTGCCATGATTAGATTCCTGTCGATGCGCTAACGCGATTACTTGCGGATCGGCTTACGCGGACCCTTACGGGTGCGAGCGTTGGTCTTGGTGCGCTGACCGCGTACCGGCAGACCACGACGATGACGCAGGCCGCGGTAGCAACCCAGGTCCATCAAGCGCTTGATCTTCATATTGACTTCGCGACGCAGGTCACCTTCAACGATGAACTTGGCCACTTCGCCACGCAGCAGTTCGACCTGCTCGTCGGAGAGATCCTTGATTTTTGCTGCCGGGTTCACACCGGTAGCTGCACAGATGGTCTGTGCGCGAGTGCGACCAACACCATAGATGTAGGTCAGCGAGATAACAGTGTGCTTGTTATCCGGAATGTTTACGCCTGCAATACGGGCCATTCAGTGAAACTCCAATTGACAGCTACCCAACGCCCCGGAAGCCAAGAAAAGGGCGCGAGATACTAACGCTGTAATAACAAATAATCAACCCGGCAGCGCACTAGCTGCCGGGCCCGAGCCTTAGCCCAACAATCAGCCTTGGCGCTGTTTGTGACGCGGTTCTGCGCTGCAGATCACCCGGATAACGCCTTCGCGACGGACGATTTTGCAGTTGCGGCACAGTTTTTTGACCGATGCACGAACTTTCATGACCAACTCCTGGAACCTTACGGGCTGACTAGCGGAGCATTCCGCTGCCATAGCCCTTCAGGTTGGCTTTTTTCATCAGGGAATCGTACTGGTGAGACATGAGGTGCGATTGCACTTGGGACATAAAGTCCATGACAACCACAACCACGATCAGCAACGACGTCCCGCCAAGGTAGAACGGCACGTTTGCAGCCACCACAAGAAACTGCGGCAGCAAGCAAACAGCCGTCATGTACAGGGCGCCGAACATGGTCAACCGAGTCAGCACACCATCGATATAGCGCGCCGACTGCTCACCAGGCCGAATCCCCGGGATAAACGCACCGGACTTCTTCAGGTTTTCCGCAACATCCTTCGGATTGAACATCAATGCCGTATAGAAGAAGCAGAAGAAGATGATACCGGCACTGAACAACAAGATATTCAGCGGCTGGCCAGGCGCGATGGACTGGGAGATGTCAGCCAACCAGCTCATATTTTCGGACTGCCCAAACCACTGCCCCAGCGACGCAGGAAACAGCAGAATACTGCTAGCAAAAATAGCGGGAATAACCCCAGCCATGTTTACTTTCAGCGGCAGGTGGCTCGTCTGCGCAGCGAAGACCTTGCGGCCCTGCTGGCGCTTCGCGTAATGAACAGCTATTCGCCGCTGACCACGCTCGATGAACACCACGAATCCGATAATAGCGACAGCCAGCAGGCCTACAGCCAAAAGCGCGATGATGTTGACATCGCCCTGGCGTGCAGACTCGAAGGACTGCCCCAGCGCACGCGGGATCCCTGCCACGATGCCGGCGAAGATCAACATGGAGATACCGTTACCGACACCTCGCTCGGTGATCTGCTCGCCCAACCACATCATGAACATCGCACCCGCCACGAAAGTGGTGACCGCGACGAAGTAGAAGCCGAAGTCCGCACTGAACGCGACACCCTGACCAGCGAGACCGACCGACATCCCAATCGCCTGCACAAGAGCCAGGACGAGCGCGCCGTAGCGCGTGTACTGGCTGATCTTGCGGCGCCCGGCCTCGCCTTCCTTCTTCAACTGCTCCAGCTGCGGGCTGACTGCGGTCATGAGCTGCATGATGATCGATGCCGAAATGTACGGCATGATCCCCAACGCAAAAATGCTCATGCGCTCCAGCGCACCACCAGAGAACATGTTGAACAAGCTAAGGATGGTCCCTTCGTTCTGACGGAACAGCTCGGCCAACCTGTCGGGATTGATACCCGGCACCGGGATGTGCGCACCAACACGATAGACGATGATCGCCATCAGCAGAAAACGCAGACGAGCCCAGAGTTCAGACAGCCCGCCATTACTCAGCGCGGAGAGAGCACCTTGCTTAGCCATTTATTCCTCGAACTTGCCGCCAGCTGCTTCGATAGCCGCACGCGCACCCTTGGTGGGGGCGATGCCCTTCAAGGTGACCGCACGCCCAACCTCACCGGACAGCATGACTTTCACCCGCTGCACGTTCTGGTTGATGACGTTGGCATCCTTAAGGCTCTGCACGGTTACGACATCGCCCTGGACCTTGGCCAGTTCGGAAGTACGAACCTCCGCACGATCCATCGCCTTCAGGGAGACGAAGCCGAACTTCGGCAGACGACGATGCAATGGCTGTTGGCCGCCTTCGAAACCGGGCGCGATCTTACCGCCGGAGCGGGAAGTCTGACCCTTGTGACCACGACCACCGGTCTTGCCGAGGCCGCTACCGATACCACGGCCCGGACGCAGCTTTTCGCGACGGGCGCCTGGCGCAGAACGCAAATCGTTCAGTTGCATGGCTTAGCCCTCCACACGGAGCATGTAATAAGCCTTGTTGATCATGCCGCGATTTTCAGGAGTGTCCTGAACTTCCACGGTGTGACCAATGCGACGCAGGCCGAGGCCCTTGACGCACAGCTTGTGATTGGGGATACGACCGCTGACGCTTTTGATCAGCGTGACCTTGACGGTGTTAGCCATGATCAGGAAATCTCCTCAACGCTCTTGCCACGCTTCGCAGCGATCGACTCAGGCGACTGCATGGCTTTCAAACCCTTGAAGGTGGCATGAACCACGTTCACCGGGTTGGTAGAGCCATAGCACTTGGCCAGGACGTTCTGCACGCCGGCGACTTCGAGAATGGCGCGCATGGCACCACCAGCGATTACACCGGTACCTTCGGAAGCCGGCTGCATGTACACCTTGGAAGCGCCATGCGCAGCCTTGGTGGCGTATTGCAGCGTGGTGCCGTTCAGATCGACCTGGATCATATTGCGGCGAGCCGCTTCCATGGCCTTCTGAATAGCGGCCGGAACTTCGCGGGACTTGCCACGACCGAAACCGACACGACCCTTACCATCACCCACCACGGTCAACGCGGTGAAGGTGAAGATACGGCCGCCTTTTACTGTTTTGGCGACGCGGTTAACTTGAACCAGCTTCTCAATGTAGCCTTCGTCGCGCTTTTGCTCGTTATATGCCATAACTTAGAACTCCAGCCCGCCTTCACGAGCAGCATCAGCCAGTGCCTTGACACGACCGTGGTACTTGAAGCCAGAACGGTCGAACGCCACCTGGGTGACACCTGCGGCCTTAGCACGCTCAGCGACCAGCTGACCAACTTTCTTGGCAGCGTCGACGTTGCCGGTGGCTCCGTCGCGCAGTTCTTTGTCGAGAGTCGAGGCACTGGCCAGGACCTTGCCGCCGTCGGCCGAAAGGACCTGGGCGTAGATGTGCTGCGAAGAGCGGTACACACAAAGGCGTACGGCTTCCAGCTCGCGCATCTTCAGGCGTGCCTTGCGAGCGCGACGCAGACGAGTAACTTTCTTTACGCTCATTTGCTATGCCCTACTTCTTCTTAGCTTCTTTACGACGGACCACTTCGTCCGAGTAACGCACGCCTTTGCCTTTGTAAGGCTCAGGACGACGGAAATCGCGGATTTCAGCAGCCACCTGACCGACCAGTTGCTTATCGACACCCTTGATCAGGATATCGGTCTGGCTGGGGGTCTCAGCGGTAACGCCTTGCGGCAGTTCATATTCCACCGGATGCGAGAAGCCGAGAGCCAGGGACAGCACTTGACCTTTGGCTTGCGCCTTGTAACCAACACCAACCAGCTGGAGCTTGCGCTCGAAGCCTTGGCTGACGCCGATTACCATGTTGTTAACCAGCGCACGGGTGGTACCGGCCATGGCACGGTTCTGCTGATCGCCATTACGCGCAGCAAAACGCAGCTCACCAGCCTCGTGAATAACTTCCACGGACGAGTGCACATTCAGTTCGAGAGCCCCCTTGGCACCCTTCACCGAAAGCCGCTGACCAGACATGTTGAATTCAACACCGGCGGGCAGCTTGACGGGGTTCTTAGCAACGCGAGACATGCTTATCCCCCCTTAGAACACTGTGCAGAGCACTTCGCCGCCGACGCCAGCAGCGCGAGCAGCCCGATCAGTCATCACACCTTTGTTGGTGGACACGATCGAAACACCCAGACCGCCGCGAACCTTCGGCAACTGATCAACGGATTTGTACTGGCGAAGGCCAGGACGGCTTACGCGCTTGAGCTCCTCGATGACCGGACGGCCTTCGAAGTACTTAAGCTCGATGGACAGCTGCGGCTTGGCGTCGCTGCTGACGTTGTATCCTGCGATATAGCCTTCACCTTGAAGAACGTTGGCTACAGCCACCTTCAGAGTGGAAGACGGCATGCTTACGACGGACTTTTCGGCCATCTGGGCATTACGGATACGAGTTAGCATGTCCGCTAACGGGTCCTGCATACTCATGGGCTCTTGGCTCCTAATACTAAAAAATAAGCCCGCGAGGGCTCGTGTCGCCGACAAGAAGAGCAAACACCAAAGGGCGTGGCTCGGGCGAGCCGGACATTCTAGAGATAGTCCAGAAACGAATCAAGCCCCGTAAGGGGCTTGATTGAAAACAGCAAGCCCGACGCGAACGCCGGGCCACCATCTTACCAGCTGGCCTTGACCAGACCTGGAACGTCACCGCGCATAGCGGCCTGACGCAGCATGTTACGCGCAAGACCGAACTTGCGATAAACACCATGCGGACGACCGGTCAGGCGGCAGCGATTGCGCAGGCGAGATGCACTCGCGTCGCGCGGCTGCTTCTGCAACGCAACCTGGGCTTCCCAACGCGCTTCCGGAGTTGACTCCGGGTTAGCGATGATCGCTTTCAGCGCGGCACGCTTCTGGGCGTACTTGGCAACCGTCTGCTGACGCTTCAGCTCGCGGTTCTTCATGCTTTGCTTAGCCATGTGCCTACTCCAATCAGTTACGGAACGGGAAGTTGAAGGCACGCAGCAGTGCGCGACCCTCTTCATCCGTCCGAGCAGTAGTGGTCAGAGTGATGTCCAGACCACGCAGGGCATCGATCTTGTCGTAATCGATTTCCGGGAAGATGATCTGCTCTTTGACGCCCATGCTGTAGTTGCCACGGCCGTCGAACGACTTGGCATTCAGGCCGCGGAAGTCGCGGACCCGAGGCAGGGAGATCGACAGCAGACGATCCAGGAATTCATACATACGATCGCTGCGCAGGGTCACCTTGACGCCGATCGGCCAACCTTCGCGGACCTTGAAGCCTGCGATGGATTTGCGAGCGTGAGTCACGACGACCTTTTGGCCGGTGATCTTTTCAAGATCGGCAACGGCGTTATCGATGATTTTCTTGTCACCGATCGCCTCGCCGATACCCATGTTAAGGGTGATCTTGGTGATGCGCGGAACTTCCATCACGTTGCCGAGCTGAAGTTCTTCTTTCAGCTTGGGAGCGATTTGCTTCCGATAAACTTCTTTTAGTCGTGCCATGGTTATCTACCTAGCAGTCTCAAGCTTCAACCGGCTTTTGGGTCGACTTGAAGACACGAATTTTCTTGCCGTCTTCAACCTTGAATCCAACGCGGTCAGCCTTGTTGGTTTCGCCATTGAAGATAGCGACGTTAGAGGCGTGCAGTGGCGCCTCTTTCTCGACGATACCGCCCTGAACGCCCGACATCGGGTTCGGCTTGGTATGACGCTTGACCAGGTTGATGCCACCGACGACCAGACGGTCGTCAGCGAGAACCCGAAGCACCTTACCGCGCTTACCCTTGTCTTTGCCGGCGATGACGATGATCTCGTCGTTGCGACGAATCTTTTGCATGCGGCTTCTCCTTACAGCACTTCAGGCGCGAGCGAGACGATCTTCATGAACTTCTCGGAACGAAGTTCACGCGTCACCGGCCCGAAAATACGGGTGCCAATAGGCTCCTGCTTGTTGTTCAACAGAACAGCAGCATTGCCATCGAAGCGGATAATGGAGCCGTCCGGACGACGAACACCGTGACGGGTACGGACTACGACAGCAGTCATTACCTGGCCTTTCTTGACCTTGCCACGCGGAATCGCTTCCTTGACGGTAACCTTGATGATGTCGCCGATGCCGGCGTAACGGCGGTGCGAACCGCCGAGGACCTTGATACACATGACGCGACGAGCGCCACTGTTATCCGCCACATCGAGCATTGATTGAGTCTGAATCATATAATTTCTCCGACCCCTAGCCCTTAGACTTCGACGGCACGTTCAACGACATCAACCAGCATCCAGCACTTGGTCTTCGCCAGCGGACGAGTCTCGCGGATAGTGACCTTGTCGCCGATACGGCACTGGTTGGTTTCGTCGTGGGCGTGCAGTTTGGTCGAACGCTTCACGTATTTACCGTAGATCGGGTGCTTGACGCGACGCTCGATCAGAACGGTGATGCTTTTGTCCATCTTGTCGCTGACGACGCGGCCAGTCAGCGTGCGGACAGTTTTTTCAACTTCAGCCATGATCACTTACCTGCCTGCTGGTTGAGCACAGTCTTGACACGAGCGATGTCGCGCTTGACTTGCGAGAGCAGGTGAGACTGCCCCAACTGGCCAGTTGCTTTCTGCATGCGCAGATTGAACTGGTCGCGCAGCAGCTCGAGCAGTTGCTCGTTCAGCTGCTGAGCGGATTTTTCACGAAGTTCATTCGCTTTCATCACATCACCGTCCGCTTAACAAAGGAGGTGGCGAGCGGCAGCTTTGCAGCGGCCAGGGCGAATGCCTCACGCGCCAGCTCTTCGGAAACACCCTCGATCTCGTAGAGCACCTTGCCCGGTTGAATCTGGGCTACCCAGTACTCGACGTTACCCTTACCTTTACCCATCCGGACTTCCAGAGGCTTCTTGGTGACAGGCTTGTCGGGGAATACGCGGATCCAGATCTTGCCGCCACGCTTCACGTGACGGGTCAACGCACGACGTGCGGACTCGATCTGACGCGCGGTGAGACGACCACGCGCAACAGACTTCAGAGCGAACTCGCCGAAGCTGACTTTGCTACCGCGCTGAGCCAGACCACGGTTGTGGCCGGTCATCTGCTTGCGGAATTTTGTACGCTTGGGTTGCAACATTTGGCGTACTCCTTACTTGGCAGCTTTTTTACGAGGCGCAGGCGCTTGCGGCTTGAGCTCTTCATGGCGACCACCAATCACTTCGCCTTTGAAGATCCAGACCTTGACGCCGATCACACCGTAGGTGGTGTGCGCTTCGTAGGTGTTGTAGTCGATATCGGCACGCAGGGTGTGCAGCGGCACACGACCTTCCCGATACCATTCCGTACGGGCGATTTCAGCCCCACCCAGACGACCGCTCACCTGGATCTTGATGCCCTTGGCACCAATGCGGATCGCGTTCTGTACGGCGCGCTTCATGGCGCGACGGAACATTACGCGACGCTCCAGCTGCTGAGCGACGTTCTGTGCTACCAGCATTGCATCGAGTTCCGGCTTGCGGATTTCTTCGATGTTGATGTGCACCGGCACACCCATTTTCTTGGTCAGGTCCTGACGCAGCTTCTCGACATCTTCACCTTTCTTGCCGATCACGATACCGGGACGAGCAGTGTGGATGGTGATGCGTGCTGTCTGAGCCGGACGATGGATATCGATACGGCTTACGGACGCGCTTTTTAGTTTGTCTTGGAGGTACTCACGCACGTTCAGATCTGCAAGCAGATAATCGGCGTACGTACGACCGTCTGCGTACCAGACGGAAGTGTGCTCCTTGACGATTCCCAGGCGAATGCCAGTGGGATGTACTTTCTGACCCATCTGATCGACTCCGTTACTTGTCCGCAACCTTGACAGTGATATGGCAAGACCGCTTGACGATGCGATCAGCGCGGCCTTTGGCACGCGGCATGATGCGCTTAAGCGAACGCCCCTCGTTGACGAAGACGGTGGAAACCTTCAGGTCATCCACGTCAGCGCCTTCGTTGTGCTCGGCGTTGGCTACGGCCGACTCCAGCACTTTCTTCATGATCTCGGCGGCTTTCTTACTGCTGAAAGCCAGCAGGTTGAGCGCTTCGCCCACCTTCTTCCCGCGGATCTGGTCGGCGACCAGGCGGGCTTTCTGGGCGGAGATGCGAGCGCCCGACAACTTAGCGGCTACTTCCATCTTTCCTTACCCCTTAGCGCTTGCCTTTCTTGTCCGCTACGTGCCCGCGATAGGTGCGGGTACCAGCGAACTCGCCGAGTTTGTGACCGACCATGTCTTCGCTCACGAGAACGGGGACATGTTGACGGCCGTTATGCACAGCGATGGTCAGACCGACCATTTGCGGCAGGATCATCGAACGACGCGACCAGGTTTTAACCGGCTTGCGATCGTTCTTCTCCATCGCCACTTCGACCTTCTTCAATAGGTGAAGATCGATAAAAGGACCTTTTTTCAGAGAACGCGGCACTGTCGTATCCCTCTAGTTACTTGCGACGACGGACGATCATGTTATCGGTGCGCTTGTTAGAGCGAGTCTTCGCGCCCTTGGTTGGGAAGCCCCATGGCGACACCGGATGACGACCACCGGAGGTACGACCCTCACCACCACCGTGGGGGTGATCGACCGGGTTCATTGCCACACCGCGAACGGTCGGGCGAACACCGCGCCAACGCTTGGCACCGGCTTTACCCAGCGAACGCAGGCTGTGCTCGGAGTTCGAGACTTCGCCCAGGGTCGCGCGGCATTCAGCCAGCACTTTGCGCATCTCGCCGGAGCGAAGACGCAGGGTTACATAGGCGCCTTCACGCGCAACCAGCTGAGCCGAAGCACCAGCGGAGCGAGCGATCTGAGCCCCCTTGCCCGGCTTGAGCTCGACACCGTGAACGGTGGAACCCAGCGGAATGTTGCGCAGCGGCAGGCTATTACCAGCCTTGATCGGCGCGTTGACGCCGGAGAGCAGCTGATCGCCAGCGGTTACGCCTTTCGGCGCAATGATGTAGCGACGTTCACCGTCGGCGTACTTCAGCAGCGCGATGTGCGCAGTACGGTTCGGATCGTATTCGACGCGTTCGACGATGGCAGGGATGCCATCCTTGTTGCGACGAAAATCGACCAGACGGTAATGCTGCTTATGACCACCACCGATGTGACGAGTGGTGATACGACCGTTGTTGTTACGACCGCCGGACTTCGACTTCTTCTCGAGCAGCGGAGCATAAGGAGCGCCTTTGTGCAGCTCCTGACCGACCACTTTGACCACAAAACGGCGGCCCGCGGAAGTCGGTTTGCATTTAACGATTGCCATGATGCACCCCTTCCTTACTCAGCATTGCCGGAGAAATCGAGATCCTGGCCCGGCTGAAGCGCGATGTACGCCTTCTTCCAGTCATTACGCTTGCCCAGGCCGCGAGCAGTGCGCTTGGTCTTGCCCTGAACATTCAGAGTGCTGACCTTGGCAACTTTCACGTTGAACAGGCTTTCGACGGCCTTCTTGATTTCCAGCTTGGTTGCATCGGTCGCAACCTTGAAAACGAACTGGCTCTTGCTGTCGGCCAGCATGGTTGCCTTCTCGGAGACGTGCGGACCAAGCAGGACTTTGAATACGCGTTCCTGGTTCATCCCAGCAGCTCCTCGAATTTCTTCACAGCCGACACGGTGATCAACACCTTGTCATAGGCGATCAGGCTGACAGGATCCGAACCTTGCACATCACGAACATCGACGTGCGGCAGGTTGCGAGCTGCCAGATACAGGTTCTGATCAACAGCATCGGAGACGATCAAAACATCGTTCAGGCCCATGCCAGTCAGCTTGTTGGCAAGCAGCTTGGTCTTGGGGCTGTCAACCGCGAAATCTTCAACAACAACCAGACGCTCGGAGCGAACCAGCTCGGAGAGGATGGAGCGCAGCGCGGCGCGATACATCTTCTTGTTGAGCTTCTGCTCATGGTTCTGCGGGCGAGCTGCGAAAGTCACACCACCGCCACGCCAGATCGGACCACGCGAAGTACCGGCACGTGCACGACCAGTACCCTTCTGGCGCCAGGGGCGCTTGCCGCCACCGGATACGTCGGAGCGGGTCTTCTGCTGCTTGCTACCCTGACGACCGCCAGCCATGTAGGCGACGACTGCCTGGTGCACCAGCGTCTCGTTGAACTCACCACCAAAGGTTTGCTCGGAGACTTCGATGGCTTGTGCGCCATTAACATTCAATTGCATGTGAACTCCCCCTTACCCGCGAGCCTTGGCAGCCGGACGCACGACAACGTCACCGCCAGTAGCGCCGGGCACTGCGCCCTTGACCAACAGCAGATTACGCTCGGCATCGACACGCACGATTTCCAGGGACTGCACGGTTACGCGCTCTGCGCCCATGTGCCCGGACATCTTCTTGCCCTTGAAAACACGGCCTGGAGTCTGGCATTGGCCAATCGAACCCGGGACGCGGTGGGATACGGAGTTACCGTGGGTATTGTCCTGACCGCGGAAATTCCAGCGCTTGATGGTACCGGCGAAGCCTTTACCCTTGGACTGACCGGTGACATCCACCATCTGTCCAGCCTGGAAGATTTCAGCGTTGATCTGGTCACCAACTTGGAACTCCTCGCCATCAAGGCGGAATTCCCAGACGCCACGACCAGCAGCCACGTTCGCCTTGGCGAAATGACCGGCCTGAGCCTTGGTAACACGGGACGCACGACGCTCACCGACTGTAACCTGCACAGCACGGTAGCCATCGCTTTCTTCATTCTTGAATTGAGTGACGCGATTCGGCTCGATCTCGATGACCGTAACCGGAATAGAGACACCATCTTCGGTGAAAACGCGGGTCATGCCGCATTTACGACCGACTACACCAATAGTCATGTTGTAACCTCTTGAGTGTACGGGGCTTTCACCCGCTATGGCCGCCCATTTCAGAGCGTTACACGACTAAAACTCTAGGTTTTAGCCGAGGCTGATCTGCACTTCCACGCCAGCCGCAAGATCAAGCTTCATCAGCGCATCGACAGTCTTGTCGGTCGGCTGGACGATATCCAGCACACGCTTATGAGTACGGATCTCGTACTGGTCGCGCGCATCCTTGTTGACATGCGGTGAAACCAGAACAGTGAACCGCTCTTTGCGGGTCGGCAGTGGAATCGGACCACGCACCTGAGCACCAGTACGTTTCGCGGTTTCCACGATTTCCTGGGTTGATTGATCGATCAGGCGATGGTCAAAAGCCTTCAACCGAATACGGATTTGTTGGTTTTGCATTTTGACCTCAGACTCCAATTAGCCATCCCTACCAAACGCAATACGCCCGGTAAAAGGAGGCGCAATTGTACGGATGCGTCCAGAGGGTGTCAATAAATGATCAACAATAGAAAAAGGGCCCCGAGGGGCCCTTTCCGACATCGAAAAAATTATTCGACGATCTTGGCAACCACGCCGGCGCCAACGGTACGACCACCTTCGCGAATCGCGAAGCGCAGGCCGTCTTCCATGGCGATCGGCTTGATCAGGGTGACAACCATTTTCACGTTGTCGCCCGGCATTACCATCTCGACGCCTTCCGGCAGTTCGCACGAACCAGTCACGTCAGTGGTACGGAAGTAGAACTGCGGACGGTAGCCCTTGAAGAACGGGGTATGACGACCACCTTCTTCTTTGGACAGAACGTACACCTCAGCTTCGAACTTGGTGTGCGGCTTGATGGTGCCCGGCTTGGCCAGAACCTGACCACGCTCGACGTCATCACGCTTGGTGCCACGCAGCAGCACGCCACAGTTCTCGCCTGCACGACCTTCGTCGAGAAGCTTGCGGAACATCTCGACACCGGTACAGGTGGTCTTGGTGGTAGCGCGCAGACCAACGATCTCGATTTCTTCCTGGACCTTGACGATGCCGCGCTCAACACGACCAGTCACAACGGTACCGCGACCGGAGATCGAGAACACGTCTTCGATCGGCATCAGGAACGGCTTGTCGATGGCACGAACCGGCTCAGGAATATAGGTATCCAGAGTTTCGACCAGCTTCTTGACCGCAGTGGTGCCCAGCTCGTTGTCGTCTTCGCCGTTCAGCGCCATCAGCGCGGAGCCGATGATGATCGGCGTATCGTCACCCGGGAAGTCATAGGTGGACAGCAGATCGCGAACTTCCATTTCGACCAGCTCGAGCAGCTCGGCGTCGTCGACCATGTCAGCCTTGTTCAGGAACACGACGATGTACGGAACACCAACCTGACGGGACAGCAGGATGTGCTCGCGAGTCTGCGGCATGGGGCCGTCAGCAGCCGAACAAACCAGGATCGCGCCGTCCATCTGGGCAGCACCAGTGATCATGTTCTTGACGTAGTCGGCGTGGCCGGGGCAGTCAACGTGCGCGTAGTGACGAACGTTCGAGTCGTACTCTACGTGAGCGGTGTTGATGGTGATACCGCGAGCCTTCTCTTCCGGAGCGCTGTCGATCTTGTCGAAATCGACACGAGCGGAACCGAAAACTTCGGAGCACACACGAGTCAGAGCAGCAGTCAGAGTCGTCTTGCCATGGTCAACGTGACCAATGGTGCCGACGTTGACGTGCGGTTTGTTACGTTCGAATTTTTCCTTAGCCACGACAGTAAACCTCTTACTTAAAGGGCGGAATCAACCTTGTTTTTTAACGATAGCTTCGACGATGTTCGCCGGAGCCTCTGAGTACTTCGAGAATTCCATGGAGTAGCTGGCGCGACCCTGGGACATGGAACGAACATCGGTCGCATAACCGAACATTTCGCCCAGCGGAACTTCGGCACGGATTACTTTACCGGAAACCGAATCTTCCATCCCCTGAATCAGACCACGACGACGGTTCAAGTCACCCATCACGTCGCCCATGTAATCTTCAGGCGTCACTACCTCGACCTTCATGATCGGCTCAAGCACTACAGCGCCACCCTTCTGGGACAGCTGCTTGGTCGCCATGGAGGCAGCCACCTTGAACGCCATCTCGTTGGAGTCGACGTCGTGGTAGGAACCATCGAAAACGGTCGCCTTCAGGCCGATCAGCGGATAGCCGGCGACAACGCCGTTCTTCATCTGCTCTTCGATACCCTTCTGGATCGCCGGAATGTATTCCTTCGGAATGACACCACCGACCACTTCGTTGACGAACTGCAGACCTTCCTGACCCTCATCGGCAGGCGCAAAACGCACCCAGCAATGACCGAACTGGCCGCGACCGCCCGACTGACGAACGAATTTGCCTTCGATCTCGCAAGACTTGGTGATCTTCTCGCGATAGGAAACCTGAGGTTTACCGATGTTGGCGTCGACGTTGAACTCGCGACGCATGCGATCGACCAGGATATCCAGGTGCAGCTCACCCATCCCGGAGATGATGGTCTGACCGGTTTCTTCGTCAGTCTTGACGCGGAAAGACGGATCTTCCTGAGCCAGCTTGCCCAGCGCGATGCCCATCTTCTCCTGGTCGGCCTTGGTTTTCGGCTCTACAGCTACCGAAATAACCGGCTCGGGGAAGTCCATGCGCTCAAGAATGATCGGCTTCTCGATCGAGCAGAGCGTGTCGCCCGTGGTGACATCCTTCATGCCGATCAGCGCAGCGATATCGCCCGCACGGCACTCTTTGATCTCCTCACGCTGGTTGGCGTGCATCTGCACCATCCGGCCTACGCGCTCTTTCTTGCCCTTGACCGAGTTCATCACCGAGTCACCGGAAGCCAGCACACCCGAGTACACCCGGGCGAACGTCAGGGTACCGACGAACGGATCGGTTGCGATCTTGAAAGCCAGCGCCGAGAAGGGCTCGGAGTCGTCAGCATGACGCTCGTCGGTCTCTTCCTCGTTATCAGGATTGACGCCCTGAATAGCCGGAATCTCGGTCGGAGCAGGCAGGAAGTCGATGACAGCATCGAGAACCAGCGGCACACCTTTGTTCTTGAACGACGAGCCACAAACCGCCGGAACGATTTCACAAGCGATGGTGCGCTGACGCAGACCTTCTTTGATCTCTTCGTTGGACAGCTCGCCGCCTTCGAGATACTTGTTCATCAGCTCTTCGTTAGCTTCGGCAGCAGCCTCGACCATGTTCGAGCGATATTCCTCAGCCATGCTGAGCAGCTCGGCAGGGATCTCCTCCTCACGATAGGAGGTACCCTTGTCTTCTTCGTTCCAGTAGATAGCCTTCATCTTGATCAGATCGATCTGACCTTCGAAGTTATCCTCTGCACCGATCGCCAGCTGCACCGGCACCGGCGTATGACCGAGACGCTGCTTGATCTGACCGACTACGCGCAGGAAGTTAGCGCCAGCACGGTCCATCTTGTTGACGTACACGATGCGCGGAACGCCGTACTTGTTGGCCTGACGCCAGACGGTCTCGGACTGCGGCTCAACGCCGGAGGTACCGCAGAACACCACGACAGCACCGTCCAGCACGCGCAGCGAGCGCTCAACTTCGATAGTGAAGTCAACGTGACCGGGGGTATCGATGACGTTTACGCGGTACTTGTCGAACTGACCACGCGAACCCTGCCAAAAGGTAGTCACAGCAGCGGAGGTAATGGTGATACCGCGCTCCTGCTCCTGCACCATCCAGTCAGTGGTCGCAGCACCGTCGTGCACTTCGCCCATCTTGTGGCTGAGGCCTGTGTAGAACAGAATCCGCTCCGTAGTGGTGGTCTTACCTGCGTCCACGTGGGCGCAGATACCAATATTACGGTAGCGGTTAATCGGAGTATTACGAGCCATAAAGCCCTCGCGAGTTGTTGACGCTGAAATTAGAAGCGGTAGTGCGAGAAGGCCTTGTTGGCTTCAGCCATGCGATGCACATCTTCACGCTTCTTGACAGCAGCGCCTTTACCTTCAAATGCATCCACCAGCTCGCCTGCAAGACGCAGAGCCATGGATTTCTCGCCACGCTTGCGCGCGGCGTCCACCAGCCAGCGCATCGCCAAGGCGTTACGGCGGGACGGACGAACTTCGACCGGAACCTGGTAAGTCGCACCACCTACGCGGCGGGACTTCACTTCGACCAGCGGAGCGATGGCGTCGAGTGCTTTTTCGAAGATTTCCAGGGGATCGCTGTTCTTGCGCTCTTTAACCTTGTCCAGCGCGCCATAAACGATACGCTCGGCAACGGCCTTCTTGCCGCTTTCCATCACGTGGTTCATGAACTTGGCCAGGATCAGACTTCCGTATTTCGGATCGTCAAGGATCTCGCGCTTGGCTGCTACACGACGTCTTGGCATTGATAAGCCCTCAAACGGTCTTCAGGTTAGCTCGGGACTATAACGACGAGGTTACGCCCGACCTTACTCTTATCGACTCAGATAAATAAAAATACGATTACTTCGGACGCTTGGCGCCGTACTTGGAACGACCCTGCTTACGATCCTTGACGCCGGAGGTATCCAGCGAACCGCGCACGGTGTGATAGCGAACACCCGGAAGGTCTTTTACACGACCGCCGCGGATCAGCACGACGCTGTGCTCTTGCAGGTTGTGGCCTTCACCGCCGATATAGGAGGCGACTTCAAAGCCGTTGGTCAGGCGAACACGGCACACTTTACGCAGTGCGGAGTTCGGTTTCTTTGGCGTGGTGGTGTACACGCGAGTGCACACGCCACGGCGTTGCGGGCAGTTCTGCAGCGCAGGGACGTCGCTCTTCTCGACGACGCGCTTGCGCGGCTGGCGTACCAGCTGGTTGATCGTTGCCATCTACTAGCTCCACTGTTGTCTTTCGACACAAACGAAAAATGGCAGGGCGCACGGCCCCGCCAAATTAGGGGTACAAGAGTCTAAAGAGCTTCTCGCACACCGTCAAGGTTCACCCCGGATCGCTCCGAGGTGTCCCCATTAGTTGCCGCTGGAATTCAGCGCTTCGGTCAGCGCTGCTTCGACTTCGTCGGCACTCACACGGACAGGCTTCTCGGCATCCCGCTTGCGCTTGCGCTCGCTGTGGTACTGCAAGCCAGTACCGGCCGGAATCAGGCGACCCACCACGACGTTCTCTTTCAGGCCACGCAGGTAGTCGCGCTTGCCAGTAACGGCGGCCTCGGTGAGGACGCGAGTGGTCTCCTGGAACGATGCCGCTGAGATGAACGACTCGGTCGACAGCGACGCCTTGGTGATACCCAGCAGGACGCGCACGTACTTGGAGCTGAACTTGTCGTCTCCGGAGAGCCGCTCGTTCTCTTCCAGCACCTGCGTGAGCTCCATCTGGTCGCCCTTGATGAAGCTGGAGTCGCCCGACTCTGCAACCTCGACCTTGCGCAGCATCTGCCGCAGGATGGTCTCGATGTGCTTGTCGTTGATCTTCACGCCCTGGAGGCGGTACACGTCCTGGATCTCGTTGACGATGTACTTGGCCAGCGCGCTGACGCCCAGCAGACGCAGGATATCGTGCGGGTTGCTTGGACCGTCGGAGATAACCTCGCCCTTGTTTACCTGCTCGCCTTCGAAGACGTTCAGGTGACGCCACTTCGGAATCAGCTCTTCGTACGGATCGGTTCCGTCGGTGGGCGTGATTACCAGGCGACGCTTGCCCTTGGTTTCCTTGCCGAAGGAAATCGTACCGCTGATCTCCGCCAGGATGGACGGTTCCTTCGGACGACGCGCTTCGAACAGGTCGGCCACGCGTGGCAGACCACCGGTGATGTCGCGGGTCTTGGAAGTTTCCTGCGGGATACGTGCGATGACGTCGCCCACATTGATTTCCGCACCGTCCGCCACACCAACCAGAGCGTTGGCCGGCAGGAAGTACTGCGCCGGAACGTCGGTGCCTGGCAGCAGCAGCTCCTTGCCATTGGCATCGACCATCTTGATCGCCGGACGGATGTCCTTGCCGGACGCCGGGCGATCCTTCGGATCCATCACTTCGATGTTGGTCAGACCGGTGAGTTCGTCGGTCTGACGCTTGATCGTGATGTTCTCTTCCATGCCAGCGAAGGTCACGACACCTTTCATCTCGGTTACGATCGGGTGCGTGTGCGGATCCCACTTGGCCACTACAGTACCGGCGTCGACCTTGTCACCTTCCTTGATAGAGATGACCGCACCGTACGGCAGCTTGTAGCGCTCGCGCTCACGACCGTAGTCGTCAGCGACCGCCAGCTCACCGGAACGCGATACCGCGATCAGCGCACCGTCAGCCCGCTCGACGTACTTGAGGTTATGCAGGCGGATGGTACCGCCGTTCTTCACCATCACGTTGTCGACAGCCGAAGTCCGGCTGGCCGCACCACCGATGTGGAACGTACGCATGGTCAGCTGAGTACCCGGCTCACCAATCGACTGTGCGGCGATAACACCGACTGCCTCACCGATGTTGACCAGGTGACCACGCGCGAGATCGCGGCCGTAGCACTTAGCACAAATGCCGTAGCGGGTTTCGCAGCTGATTGGCGAACGCACGATCACTTCGTCGATGCTGTTCAGCTCGATGAAGTCGACCCACTGCTCGTCGATCAGAGTGCCAGCCGGGACCAGCACATCGTCGGAGCCGGGCTTGAGTACGTCGCGCGCAATCACACGACCAAGTACACGCTCACCCAGCGGCTCGACCACGTCGCCGCCTTCGATGTGCGGCGTCATGTGCAGACCCTGCTCGGTGCCGCAATCGATTTCGGTCACCACCAGGTCCTGCGCCACGTCGACCAGACGACGGGTCAGGTAACCGGAGTTCGCGGTTTTCAGTGCGGTATCCGCCAGACCCTTACGAGCACCGTGGGTGGAGATGAAGTACTGCAGTACGTTCAGACCTTCACGGAAGTTCGCGGTGATCGGCGTCTCGATGATCGAGCCGTCCGGCTTGGCCATCAGGCCACGCATACCGGCCAACTGACGAATCTGGGCAGCGGAACCCCGCGCCCCGGAGTCGGCCATCATGTACATCGAGTTGAACGAGTCCTGCTCGGCTTCGTTGCCGTCGCGGTCGATGACCTTCTCTTTCGAGAGGTTGGCCATCATCGCCTTGGAGACTTCGTCGTTGGCCTTCGACCAGAGGTCGATAACCTTGTTGTACTTCTCGCCCTGAGTCACCAGGCCGGAGGCGTACTGCGACTCGATCTCCTTCACTTCCTCGGTCGCGGCGTCGATGATGCGCGCCTTCTCGTCCGGGATAACGAAGTCGTTCACGCCGATGGATACGCCGGAAATCGTCGAATAGGCGAAACCGGTGTACATCAGCTGGTCGGCGAAGATGACGGTGTCCTTCAGACCAACGGTGCGGTAGCACAGGTTGATCAGTTTGGAGATCGCCTTCTTCTTCATCGGCTGGTTGACCACGTCGAACGGCAGGCCGGCGGGAACCACCTGGAACAGCAGCGCGCGGCCGACAGTGGTGTCGACGATGCGGGTGTTCTTGGTGATAGAGCCGTCACGATCCTTTATGGTCTCGTTGATGCGAACCTTGACGCGGGCGTGCAGCGACGCTTCGCCGGCGCGGAATACGCGGTCGACTTCCTGCAGGTCGGCAAACACACGACCCTCGCCCTTGGCATTGATGGCTTCGCGGGTCATGTAGTACAGACCCAGAACCACGTCCTGCGACGGCACGATGATCGGCTCACCGTTGGCCGGCGACAGGATGTTGTTGGTCGACATCATC
Source organism: Stutzerimonas stutzeri (assembly GCF_018138085.1). Classification (NCBI taxonomy): domain Bacteria; kingdom Pseudomonadati; phylum Pseudomonadota; class Gammaproteobacteria; order Pseudomonadales; family Pseudomonadaceae; genus Stutzerimonas; species Stutzerimonas stutzeri. The sequence continues at coordinate 626,927 of NZ_CP073105.1, read as the reverse complement.
AGCGCGCGCGCTTCGAGCTGGGCTTCCAGCGTCAGCGGCACGTGAACGGCCATCTGGTCACCGTCGAAGTCGGCGTTGTATGCGGCGCAGACCAGCGGGTGCAGCTGGATCGCCTTGCCTTCGATCAGGACCGGCTCGAATGCCTGGATACCCAGACGGTGCAGCGTCGGCGCACGGTTGAGCAGCACGGGATGTTCGCGGATCACTTCGGCCAGGACGTCCCAGACTTCCGGCAGCTCGCGCTCGACCATCTTCTTGGCGGCCTTGATGGTGGTCGCCATGCCACGCATTTCCAGCTTGCCGAAAATGAACGGCTTGAATAGCTCGAGGGCCATCTTCTTCGGCAGGCCGCACTGATGCAGGCGCAGGGTCGGGCCGACGGTGATCACCGAACGACCGGAGTAGTCCACGCGCTTGCCGAGCAGGTTCTGACGGAAACGACCCTGCTTGCCCTTGATCATGTCGGCCAGGGACTTGAGCGGGCGCTTGTTCGAACCAGTGATGGCGCGGCCACGACGACCATTGTCCAGCAGCGCGTCCACGGCTTCCTGCAACATACGCTTTTCGTTGCGCACGATGATGTCCGGCGCCGACAGATCGAGCAGGCGCTTGAGACGGTTGTTACGGTTGATCACCCGGCGATACAGATCGTTGAGATCCGAGGTCGCGAAGCGGCCGCCATCCAGCGGAACCAGCGGACGCAGGTCCGGCGGCAGCACCGGCAGAACGGTCAGCACCATCCACTCCGGCAGGTTGCCCGAACCGTGGAAGGCTTCCATCAGCTTCAAGCGCTTGGACAGCTTCTTGATCTTGGTTTCCGAGTTGGTCTGCGGAATCTCTTCGCGCAGGCGACCGATCTCGTGCTCCAGATCGATTTCGTGCAGCAGCTCACGCACCGCCTCGGCACCCATGCGGGCGTCGAAGTCGTCACCGAACTCTTCCAGTGCTTCGAAGTACTGCTCGTCATTGAGCAGCTGCCCCTTCTCGAGCGTGGTCATGCCCGGATCGATCACCACGTAGCTCTCGAAATAGAGCACGCGCTCGATATCGCGCAGGGTCATGTCCAGCAGCAGGCCGATACGGCTCGGCAGCGACTTCAGGAACCAGATGTGGGCGACCGGCGAAGCCAGCTCGATGTGCGCCATGCGCTCACGGCGGACCTTGGCCAGGGCGACTTCCACGCCGCACTTCTCACAGATCACGCCACGGTGCTTGAGGCGCTTGTACTTGCCGCACAGGCACTCGTAGTCCTTGACCGGACCAAAGATCTTGGCGCAGAACAGGCCGTCACGCTCGGGCTTGAACGTACGGTAGTTGATGGTCTCTGGCTTCTTGACCTCGCCAAAGGACCAGGAACGGATCATCTCGGGCGAAGCCAATGCAATCTTGATGGCATCGAACTCTTCGATTTGACCCTGGTTTTTCAACAGATTCAGCAAGTCTTTCAAGGCCTTTCCTCCTCACGGACCTGCGATGACCGGCTGATGCCGATCACCGCATAGCGGTGCGTGGTTATTCGGTTTCCAGATCGATGTCGATACCGAGCGAGCGGATCTCTTTGATCAACACGTTGAAGGATTCCGGCATGCCGGGCTCCATACGGTGATCGCCGTCCACGATGTTCTTGTACATCTTGGTCCGCCCGTTCACGTCGTCCGACTTGACCGTGAGCATTTCCTGCAGGGTATAGGCGGCGCCATAGGCTTCCAGCGCCCAGACCTCCATCTCCCCGAAACGCTGGCCACCGAACTGCGCCTTACCGCCCAACGGCTGCTGGGTAACCAGGCTGTAGGAACCGGTGGAACGCGCGTGCATCTTGTCGTCGACCAGGTGGTTCAGCTTGAGCATGTACATGTAGCCGACGGTGGTGGTGCGCTCGAACTTGTTACCGGTGCGGCCATCGTACAGCTGCATCTGGCCACTCTCTGGCAGATCGGCCAGCTTCAGCATGGCCTTGATCTCGCGTTCCTTGGCGCCGTCGAACACCGGCGTCGCCATCGGCACGCCGCCACGCAGGTTCTTCGCCAGATCCAGCACTTCTTGGTCGCTGAACTCGTCCAGGTTTTCCTGGCGGCCACCGATCTCGTTGTAGATCTCGGTCAGGAACTTACGCAGTTCGGCGACCTTGCGCTGCTCGTCCAGCATGCGGTTGATCTTCTCGCCCAGCCCCTTGGCCGCGAGGCCCAGGTGGGTTTCGAGAATCTGGCCGACGTTCATACGCGAAGGTACGCCCAGCGGGTTCAGGACGATATCGACCGGCGTGCCGTTGGCATCGTGCGGCATGTCTTCGACCGGCATGATGACCGAGACAACACCCTTGTTACCGTGACGACCGGCCATCTTGTCACCAGGCTGAATACGACGCTTGATGGCGAGATAGACCTTGACGATCTTCAGCACGCCAGGTGCCAGATCGTCGCCCTGCTGCAGCTTGCGCTTCTTGTCTTCGAACTTGTCGTCGAGCAACTGACGGCGATCGGAAATGTAGGCCTGAGCCTTCTCCAGCTGCTCGTTCAGCGCGTCTTCAGCCATGCGCAGCTTGAACCACTGGCCGTGCTCCAGACCGTCGAGGATCTCGTCGGTAATGACCGCCCCTTTCTTCAGACCGGCACCGCCTTCGACAGTGGCACCCACCAACGCCGAGCGCAGACGCTCGAAGGTTGCACCTTCGACGATGCGGAACTCTTCGTTAAGGTCCTTACGGATCTCGTCGAGCTGCATCTTCTCGATGGCCAGCGCACGGGAGTCACGCTCGACGCCGTCACGGATGAACACTTGGACATCGATGACCGTACCCTTGGTACCGGTAGGCACGCGCAGGGAGGTGTCCTTAACGTCGGAAGCCTTCTCACCGAAGATCGCACGCAGCAGCTTCTCTTCCGGCGTCAGCTGGGTTTCGCCTTTCGGCGTGACCTTGCCGACCAGAATGTCGCCCGCACCCACCTCAGCGCCCACATAGACGATACCCGCCTCGTCCAGCTTGTTCAGCGCAGCCTCGCCCACGTTGGGGATGTCCGCGGTGATCTCTTCTGGTCCGAGCTTGGTATCGCGAGATACGCAGGTCAGCTCCTGGATGTGAATGGTGGTGAAACGGTCTTCCTGGACAACACGCTCCGAAAGGAGAATGGAGTCTTCGAAGTTGTAGCCGTTCCACGGCATGAACGCGACGCGCATGTTCTGACCGAGCGCCAGTTCACCCATGTCGGTGGACGGGCCGTCGGCCATGATGTCGCCACGCTCGACCACATCACCCTTGCTCACCAGCGGACGCTGGTTGATGCAGGTGTTCTGGTTGGAACGGGTGTACTTGGTCAGGTTGTAGATGTCGACGCCGGCTTCACCGGTTTCGACTTCCGCATCATGCACGCGCACTACCACACGACTGGCATCGACCGAATCGATCACACCACCACGACGAGCCACGACGCAAACGCCGGAGTCGCGCGCTACGTTGCGCTCCATGCCGGTACCTACGAGCGGCTTGTCCGAACGCAAGGTCGGGACGGCCTGGCGCTGCATGTTCGAACCCATGAGAGCGCGGTTGGCGTCGTCGTGCTCGAGGAACGGAATCAACGAAGCGGCAACGGACACGACCTGCTTGGGCGATACGTCCATCAGCGTCACGTCTTCCGGCGCCTTGACCGTGAATTCGTTCTGATGACGTACGGCGACCAGCTCGTCGACCAGCTTGCGGCCGTCCAGCTTGGCACTGGCCTGAGCGATCACATGATCCGCCTCTTCGATCGCCGACAGGAATACGATCTCGTCGGTGACTTCGCCTTCCTTCACAACACGGTACGGGCTTTCCAGGAAGCCGTACTGGTTGGTACGGGCATACGCCGCCAGCGAGTTGATCAGGCCGATGTTCGGACCTTCCGGCGTCTCGATCGGGCACACGCGGCCGTAATGGGTCGGGTGTACGTCGCGCACTTCGAAGCCGGCGCGCTCACGGGTCAGACCGCCCGGGCCGAGTGCGGAGACGCGACGCTTGTGGGTGATCTCCGAGAGCGGGTTGTTCTGGTCCATGAACTGCGACAGCTGGCTGGAACCGAAGAATTCCTTCACCGCGGCAGCAACCGGCTTGGCGTTGATCAGGTCCTGCGGCATCAGGCCTTCGCTTTCGGCCATCGACAGACGTTCCTTGACCGCACGCTCCACGCGCACCAGGCCCACACGGAACTGGTTCTCGGCCATCTCGCCAACACAGCGAACGCGACGGTTACCCAGGTGATCGATATCGTCGACGACGCCTTTGCCGTTACGAATGTCGACCAGCGTCTTGAGCACCGCAACGATATCTTCACGACTGAGCACGCCTGACCCTTCGATCTCGGTACGACCGATACGACGGTTGAACTTCATCCGACCGACAGCGGACAGGTCGTAGCGCTCCGAGGCGAAGAACAGGTTGTTGAACAGCGTCTCGGCAGCGTCCTTGG